>DATITC010000016.1:0-93091 GCA_035468175.1 Frankiaceae bacterium
GCCGCATGTGGTCGCCCACATCGAGGCGGAGGCGCTCGGTCGGCTCGGGTGGACCGGAACGCTCCGATGTCCGCGGGGTTGCCCCGGGCTGACGGAACTCGGGTGGGCCCGGGGTGCAGTGTCAGGTCTGGCGGGTCGGGAGTCCGGCGTCGCGCCAGGCGAGGAAGCCGCCGTCGAGGTCGGCCGAGGCGTGCAGGCCGATGTCGACGAGGGAGGCCGCCGCCAGGCTCGACGCATAGCCCTCGGAGCAGGCGACAACCACTTCGACGTCATGGTCCACGGCCTGGTCCACCTTGGCGTCGCTGTTCGGGTCGAGCCGCCACTCGAGGTGGTTCCGCTCGATGACCAGAACGTTCGGCGCTTCCGGGAAGGCGCCGTCACGGTCGCGTTGCCACTGGGGGCGGGTATCGATCAGCAGGGCACCACGTTCGAGTGCGTCGGCGGTCTGCTGTGGTGAGTAGCGGCGGATGCGATTCCGGGCGGAGCTGAGCACGTGCGCGATGGTCGGCGTGACGGCGGCAGTGGTTGTGGCAGCGGTAGAAGGTCGGGCGTCGTCGATGCTCACGCGTCGACGGTAACGGCGCGCTCGGGCAGCCGACCAGCGCCAGAACGGACCTCGACCGGTTCGGTGAACCGGGGGGCCAACCGTTCACCGGCGAGCTTGTAATACGTCATCGACGTCAGCGGCGGCGAGTAGACGTGCAAGCTGACCGCCGGCTGCACCTCCACGTTGTGCACGTCATGGACGAGGCGCGGACCGAAGGCGACCGTCTGTCCGACGGACCGACGGCTGCGGGCCAACGAGGTCCCTCCGCGCCCACTGACCGGCCGGTCTTCCGCCAGCGCGCCGGACAGCACCCGGAACGCTCCGCCGGAACCGCCGTGGTCGTGCAGGTCGGTCGAGTTGTCCTGCTGCCAGGTGAGCAACCACAGGTCCACTACGTCGTCCCGGTACAGCGAGCCGTACCAGCGGACGGCCGGCTCGTGCCGAACGCGGGGTTCCCAGAGCGCCGGCTGCAGGGCGACCGTGTCGAGCAGCTCGGCCAGGGCGCGCGGCGAGAGGCTCACGGAGGAACGGCAGTCGCGTTCGGCCTGTCGGACCACGCTTTCGATGTCCCGGGTTCCCAGCTCGTCGTTGAGCACGGTCGTCCTTCCTGCGGAGTGGTGTCCCCCGCGGAGTGGTTGGGGCGACATCAGCAACCCGGACAATACTCCAGTATTTCGACTGAGATTAGCGAGAACCCTGCCGGGGTCAGTAGACCAAGGCTTGTACCTCATCGGCCAATGCTTCCTCGACGAAAGTCTGGGCGCCGGCGATCCGCACGCCCGGCAGGAGGTCGTCGGGGGCGATGCCGCGCCGGGCCGCGCACTGTGTGCACAGCGTCACGCTGCCCCCCGACCGCACGACCTCGAGCAGGTCAACCAGCGGGGCGGCGTGCGGGAGTTCGAAGTGCTCGGCGTGGCCGGGCACGGCGAACCACGCCGCCTCCCCGGTCAACCAGAGCGACACTTCGGCGCCGCTGCTGACCGCCAGCGCGGCGACGGTGAACGCCTGCGAGCAGCGCTCCGGGGCGTCCGATCCGGCGGTCACCTTGACCAGCAGATTGCGCATTGCGCTCACGCTACGGCGGACCTCCGCGGGTAAGATCCGAGCGTGCTCGAAATCGCCTACACCAGCCTGCTGGTGATCATCTTCCTGGTGATCGCGTGGTTCTCGGTATACGTCGTCTACAAGCTCTACCAAGGTCAGAGCTGACGGTCGGCGACGGTCGAAGGCGGTCTCTGGCGGGAACCGGACTCCATAGGCTGGCCGTATGGTCGATCCCGCCGCGCACCCGCTGTTCCGCGAACTTCCCGAGGGTGCCCACCCCGGGCTCGCACCGCTCTCCGGACTCATCGGCACCTGGTCCGGTGAAGGGGTCGGCGGGTATCCCGACCTCGACGAGGACTTCGCGTACGTCCAGACGCTGAGCTTCACGCCGCTGCCCGGCAAGCCGGTGCTCGGCTACCAGTCCCGCACCTGGCGACCCTCGTCGGAGGACCCGAGCGAGCTGCAGGCAGACGCGCCGATGGCCACCGAGGTCGGCTTCTGGCGGCTCTCCGGCGACACGACCGTCGAGGTCATGTTGGCGCACCCGTTCGGGATCGTGGAGATCTATGTCGGCGACCTCACTCCCACCGCGACCGGCTTCAAGATCGAGCTCAACGACAACATCACCGCGCGGACGGCCACCGCCCGCAACGTCGAGCGGTCACAGCGGCTCTACGGCTTGGTCGAGGGGGACCTGGCCTACGCCATCGACATGGCCGCGGAGGGGCATCCGCTGACTCCGCACCTGTCCGCGAAGCTCAGCCGTATCGAGGACTGACCTGCGGCCGCAACGGTCCTGAAGCAGACGGCCCTGAGACAGACGGCCCTGAGACAGACGAACCCCCGGGCACTTCCTCCCTCGCTCAACGAAGAGCGGAGGAGGGCCACGGGGACAACCGTGGCGCCCGGGGGTTCGGGTGTCTGCCTGGAATTCACCGCGCCGATGCTCGTGCCGCATACGGCTGGCGATCCACGAGACGGCGTCTAGCGGACAGTCACCTCACGAGTCCAATAATCACACAAAGCCTGGACCACCTCCTCTCTCGCGTATCTCCACGGTAAGCAGCAGAACGGGCAGCGGCAAGCGAGTCATCGTGCGATTTCGTCCGCCATCCCCCGGACCGCCGACTCGTAGGCGTCGCGCATCGCTCGACCGCGCGGACCGATCTCCCCGGCGCCCACCGCGCGCCCGTCGATCTCGAGTACGGAGACCACCCCTCGGACGCTTGAGAGCAGGAGCACCTCGGATGCCGCCCGCAGCTCGTCCTGCCGCAGCCGACGCCGGGTGAGGGACGCGCCGAAGAAGCCGGCGGTCGTGCTCGGCAGGATTCCCACCGCGTCCTCGGGTGGCGTCACGGGGGTCCCGTCCACCACTGCGACGACCGCGGCGGTCGGGGCCTCGAGGACCTCGCCGTCGCCGGAGAGGTAGATCGCGTCGCCCGCACCGGCATCGCTCGCGGCCCGCAGCGCCGCCATCGCCCCGGCGTAGGAGGTCGACTTCACGCCCCCCAGCAGCCACGGTGACGACGCCCGCATGTCGGCGGGTGTCCCGAGCGAGAGGGTTGCGGCGCGGACGCCCCGTTCCCGAGCCTGGACCGATGCGGCGGCCACCGGGCTCGCGAGGGCGTAGGCGACGCCTCCGCCGGCGCCGTCGGGACCCTTGCTGACGACCAGGCGGAGGCTTCCGTCCCCGGGCCCGAAGTCGTCGAGCGCACACGTGGCGAGTCGCCCGAGGGCGTCCGCAGAGGGCAGCGTGACCCCCACCCGTGCGGCGCTGCCGACCATGCGCTCGAGGTGCTCTTGCAGGAGGAAGGCCCGACCTCCGTAGGCGCGCATCGTCTCGAACACGCCCTCCCCGCGCAGGACGGCGAGGTCGTCGGCACGCAGCAGCGGCGCACTCAGGTCGACGAGCGCCGGCGCCCCGTCCCGGTCGAGGGCGGCAAGGACGGGCGAAGTGGGGCTGGCCATGCGGCCGAGACTAGAGCGCACGCCGAGCAGCGCCGGGGCCCAGACACCGCGGAGTCCGGGCATAGCGTCGGCAGTGGAATGACCGTCCTTCCGGACCGCGTTGCATCCGATGGATCCGGTCACGGAACGCTGAACCGGTCGAGGGACGCGGAAGGACCACGATGACGCTGCAGCACGCCGACGGGCTCGGGCTCGGAGCCGAGCCGCGGCCCACCTCGCCCCTGCTGGAGTGGCCCGGCGCCGTCGCCGCGGATCCGCCCGACGACCAGGTCGCCGCGCACTACGGCGATCCCTTGCGCGAGCAGCGCGCCTGGGAGGATGTCGCCGGCGGCTTCGTCGACCGGTCGAACCGAGACGTGCTGACCGTCACCGGGCCGGACCGGCTCGGGTGGCTGCACAGCCTGACCAGCCAGCACCTCACCGACCTCACGCCGGGCTCGGGCGTCGAGGCTCTCGTCCTCAGCCCGCACGGACACGTGGAGCACCACCTGGTCGTGCTCGACGACGGCGCGACGACGTGGATCGACGTCGAGGGCGGCACCGGGGTGACGCTGGCAGCGTTCCTGAACAAGATGCGCTTCCTGCTCCGGGTCGAGGTCGCGTTGGTGACCGACGTCTACGCGGTGGTCACCCTGGTCGGGGCGGCTGCGGTCAGCGACGAGGTGGTCCCGGACGTGCCGCGCCGCGCGATGTCCTGGGGCACGGATCTGATCGTGGCGCGCACCGAGCTCGAGCAGACCGCTTCGATGTTCGTCGAGAACGGCATCGCGCCCATCGGGCTGTCCGCCTTCGAGGCGCGGCGGGTCGAGCAGGGCCGGCCCAGGCTCGGGTTCGAGACCGACCACCGCACCATTCCCAACGAGCTGCCCTGGCTCGTGACCGCCGTGCACCTGCAGAAGGGGTGCTATCGCGGTCAGGAGACCGTCGCTCGCACGCACAACCTCGGGCGTCCCCCGCGGCGGCTCGTGCTGCTCCATCTGGACGGGGCAGTGCCGCCGGCCGGCAGTCCGGTTCTGTGGGAGGGCAAGGCCGTCGGCGTCGTCGGCACTCCCGCCTACCACGCCGAACTCGGGCCGATCGCCTTGGCGCTGATCAAGCGCCGGGTACCCGATGACGCCGTGCTGCGGGTCGGGGACGAGGCGGAGATCGCCGCGTCCATCGCCGTCGACTGACACGGCGGGTTGCGCGCGGTTCAGCCGCGCCCCCACAACCCCTTGCGCTTGCGGGGCGGCGCCGAGTTCACCGGGCTGGGACGGCTCGAGGCTCCTACCGGGGCGCTGCGCGGGGTCGCCTCGTCGTCGCCGAGGCTGCTGAGTTCCCTGAGGAGCGCGGCCGTGTCGGCCTCGGCGCCACCGGTGGGACGCTGCAGTCTCGCGGCCCGCGCAGTGTCGGCCCGCTGAACGCCGGCCCGTGGAGAGTCGGCCCGCGGAGTGTCGGCCGGTTCAGGCGATGGCACGGGCACGGCCGCCGTCGGCGTCCGGGCTTGGGAGCCGTTCCCGGCCATCTCGCGCAGGAGTGCGGTAGCGGCGAGGTGCTGGTCGCCGGACGACTGCGCCCACGGACGCGCGGACGGCGGGGCCGGGAGCGGTTCGGGTTGGGGTTCGGGCTCGGGCTCGGGTTCGGCGGTCTGTGTCGGCTCGGGGGAGAGGCCGAGGGGGTCCTCGGGCCGGATCGGAAGGGCTTCGGCACGTCGGGCTCGCTCCGCGAGGCGAGCCTCCTCGGCCAGCTGGGCCTCCTCGGCCAGCCGCGCCTCCTCGGTCAGCCAGGCTTCCGCAGCCAGCTGGGCTTCCTCGGCCAGGCGGGCCCCCTCCGCGGCGAGAGCTTCCGCGGCGAGCCGGGCTTCGTCGGCGGCGCGCGCCGCGCGCGACGCCTCCCGTCGGGCGGTCAGGTCGACGACGTCCGCGGACGGCATTCGCTGAGCCGGTCGCGTCGCGGACTCCAAGGCGCGGCGGTCCTCCTCGGCCTCGGCGTGCGCGGCCGCCAGCTCCGCGGCGGCGGCGGCCCGGACCCGCTCTCGGCGGGCCTTCGTCTCCGGATCGACCACCTGGGCGGGAACGGCGGACCTCGTCGCCGGCGGTCGGATGAGGACGCTGGACGTGTCCGGCTCCACCTCCTCTATGAGGTCACCGAGGGCCTCGCTGACCGCCGGACTCACCTTGGCCAGTGACTCGGCGACCTCGGCCTCGTCGGCGAGCCGGTTCCACGCGCCGGGCGACGTCGCTTCGTCGTCGACAGCATCGTGGTCGTCGGCAGCCTGAGAAGCTGCGGGCTCCTGCGGCACGGGGCGCACGGCCAGCAGCAGGCGGGCGACCGCCAGGTCGCTGTGCCCCGAGCTCCGGCCGATCTCGTCGATCGAGCGGGTCCCGTCGACGAGGGCGAGGACCGCTACCGACGTCGCCGACGGGTTCGGGAGTTCTGAGGCGATGTCCTCGGCTCGGGGAGTCGCGGCGCCGAGCACACCCTCGACCGACAGCTCAGCTGCCAGGCGCCGGCGCTCCCGGCCGCGCTCGTCCAGGTCCGCCAGCAGCTGATCGACCGCGATCGGATCGGGCAAGCCGAGCACGGAACGCTGCCGCCGACGGAACCGGAAGGCACCCGCGGACCAGCCGCAGGCGACGTCGATGGAGTCGAGGGCGAGTTCGAGCGCGAGACGGTCGATCTCGTCCCGGGGCAGCCGAGCCGCCTCGATCAGTTGTTCGGCCAGCGTCGGGGCACGGTCGTCGGTGGGTCGGTAGGTGGCAACCTCGTCGGGCCGGAGCCATCCGCTGGCTACCAACCGCTCCCCGAGCGGGTCGCGCTCGGGGGAGAGACGCACGCCGCAGAGGTGCCCGCCGTCGAGGTAGAGGTGCAGCTCGCCGCCCTCGGGGTCGGCGACGTACAGGCAGCCGGTGGGCGTGTCCGCAGCGAGCTCCGGGAGCAGTTGCCGCAGCGGGTTCGAGCCGAGGTCCCCGCGCAGCACGTTCCACCTCCGGTTCCGACACGTCCGGATATTTTCTTCGGCAACTGGCGGACTGGAGTTGAGCCGTTCGCTGCCGATCGTGCCACCATCGGGATTAGTTCCGTCCCACTCGGCTGCGCGGAGGGCCGGAGTGGGCCGAAGGTGTCGGACCGAGGACCGGTCCGCGGAGGAGGCGTACGTGGAAGGCGTGGTGACCGGCGGCAACCGCCGGATCGACAAGGTTCTCGCCGAGGACTATCTGGCGGGTCTGCCCGACCTGCCGTTGGCTGACGTCCGCTCGCTCCGGGACGAGGCCGGCCAGGAGGAGACCGACCTCTCCTACCTCCGCCGCCTGCTCCAGGGCCGCATCGACATCGTCGGCGCCGAACTCGCTCGTCGTCGCGGAACCGTCGACATGCGGCTCGTCGAGGAGCTCCCCCGGATCCTGGCCGAACAGCCCCGGCAACCGGCCCGGGGGCTGGGTCGGTACCAATCTGTCGAGCCGTCGAATGCGGGCGCGACCCGCCGACTTGAGGAGCAGATCGCGAGCATCGACGTCAGCGGCGTCGGTGAGCAGGACGAGGACAGCCTGCGGGGCGTGCTCGACGAGCTGCAGGAGACCGAGGCCCGGATCTCCGAGCGCCGACGCGCCGTGCAGGGCGTGTTCGACGCCGCGAGCGCCGAAATCACCGGTCGCTACCGGGAGGGCCGCGCCGACGTCGCCGACCTGCTCCGCGGTGAAGGTGGCTGACCAACCTCCACTTTCTCTCGCCGTCCACCTCGATCGCCGGCCCCGGCCGATCGGCGGTGGGCGGTGTGCTGTCCGGGGCGGCCCGGGTCGGGTACCGGGTGTGGCCCGCCCCACCGTTGCCCCCGGCATCGACGGTCGCCGACCGGGCATCTAGCCCGTACCAGGCCCGTCCTGGACCACACGGCGTGGTTGGGCCCTAGAAGTGCTTGCAGCGGTGCGTGCGCGAATCGTGGCACAGGCCACAGGACCTGTGAATGCTGGAAAATGTCCCTGGAAAATGCTTGCCAGATGCTTGCAACCGCTAGCACTTGGGCATAACGTGGTAGCCGTACAACAACGACAGAGCGATCCGGGGGGGCACAGGATGACGCCCTCGAACGACCGCTCCGAAGGCCGGATGGAGGTGCCTGGGATGCCGCAACTGAACGTGCGGGGCCTGGGTGAATACATCCGGGAACAACGACGCACCGCACAGATCTCGCTGCGCCAGCTGGCGCGGCAGGCCGGGGTCAGTAACCCGTACCTCAGCCAGATCGAGCGGGGCCTGCGCAAGCCGTCGGCCGAGATCTTGCAGCAGATCGCCAAGGCGCTCCGCATCTCGGCCGAGGCGATGTACGTGCAGGCCGGCATCCTCGAGGAGCGCGAAGGGGGCGAATTCTCGGACTCGGTCCTCCGCGACCCGTTCCTCACCGAACGTCAGCGGCAGGTCTTGCTCGAGATCTACACGTCCTTCCGCAACGAGAACGAGGCCCGCGCGGCGGCGGAAGCCGTCGAAGGCCTGGCTGCGGAGGAGGGCCTTTCTGTGGAGGTCACCCTTCAGGACCAGCCGAACATCCGGGTCGCTGAAGCCCCGGCCTCGAGTCCGCGTCGTCGACGGCCGTCCGCGGACGGCCCAACCGGTCAAGCCACCGCCTGACCGGCGTCGCTCGACCAGAAACGCTCGAGCGCCTGCACGCCCGAAGTACGCGATCGATTCTTTCGGCTCGAAATCCGAGCCAACCCATCAGATGGAGGAACACTATGGCTACCGCCAAGGCAGACGCCCGCAAGACCAATGACGACACGGTCGTTGTCGACGCCACCGCCGGCACCAAGAAGGGTGGCGTCATCGACGCCGACGTCGAGTTCAACCTCTCGGCCGTTCGTCGCCCGATCTACGCCTACGTCGGTGCTGCCGACTTCGCCGTCGAGAAGCTGCGTGACCTGCCCAACGCGTCCGCGCAGCGGGTCCAGGAAGTTACCGAGACGGTGAAGCAGGCTCAGGCCAACGCGCAGGAGCAGGCCAAGGCTCGTCGTGACGCCGTTCGTCAGCAGCTCAACGAGCTCCCGAACAAGGCCCGTGCGTACTACACCGACTTCGTCGTCCGCGGCCAGAAGCTCGTCACCAACCTCCGCAACAACCCGGAGGCCAACCAGGCGAAGAACGAGGCCAAGAGCGCCGTGCGTCAGGTCAAGGGTGCGACCACCAGCGCCAAGAACGCCGCCAAGAGTGGCGAGAAGGCTGCCGAGCGCACCGCTGACAAGATCGAGGTCGAGACCCGCTGAGCGGATCCCACCTCGCCCGCTGGGTGCGGAGCCTCCACTGGGAGAGTTTCGCACCTGAGTGAGCACTGACGAAGGCCCCGGGCTACGGCTCGGGGCCTTCGTCGTGTCCGGGTCGTGTCCGCCTCATGGGAGGGGGCAAGACGCTGACGTGCCGCTTCTCCGGACCGAGTCCGCCTCCGTCGAGTACGCCTGCTACGGCAGGGGGAAGCCGGTGACGGTCTTCGCCCACGGCGTGAGCGCGTCCATTCCCGAGACCCGACCGCTCGCCTCCGGCATCGCCGGCACACGAGTTTTCCTGCACTTCCGCGCCCATGGCGCCTCGGAGGCCTTCGACGACCGCTATGACTACCCGGTCCTCGCCGGAGATCTGCGGGCGGTCGCGGATGCCACGGGCGCCACCCAGGCCCTGGGCGTCTCGATGGGTTCCGCGGCGCTGCTGCATCTGCTGCTCGACACGCCGGAGCGCTTCGACCGGGCCGTGCTGTTCCTGCCCGCCATCCTCGACCAGCCACGCACCGACGTGGGGTTCGAGCGACTGGAACGGATGGCCGACCTGATCGACGCCGACGAGGCCGATGAGCTCGCCGCGGAGCTGGCCCAGGACCTCCCCGAGGACCTGAGGGACCGCCCGCACGTCGACCGCTTCGTACGCGACCGGGCCGAGTCGCTCGTCGGCACCCAGCTGGGCTCGCTGATGCGTGTCCTGCCCACCCAGGTACCGATGAAGGACCGTTCGGAACTGGCCCGCCTGACCCTGCCGATGCTCGTCATCGGTCAGGAGGGCGACGACGTGCACCCGGCGTCGGTCGCGAAGGAGATTGCCGCCGAACTACCGAACGCGCAGCTCGAGGTCTTCTCGGAGGCCTCGGCGCTGTGGGATGACCGCACGGCGTTGCGGCGGCTCCTCGCGGACTTCTTGAACGACGACGAGGGCCGGCAGGATCGGTGAGCCGGCTGCTGGGTCGGCTCAGCTACCGCCCGGAACGGGGTTGGGACCCTGCATGTGATCGTGGGGTCACCATCTCCAGACATGCCTGGGTGCTGCCCGGTGACGGCTCCGGCTAACGCCGCTGTCGTAGTGGTGCTGTGCCTCAGCGGGACCGATCGACCGGCGGCCAGCCCACGGTCAGCTCGCCCAGCCGCCAGCGACGGACCCCACCCAGGACCTCCCACCACCCGCTTCGCTGCACCGCCGTTGCCGCGGCGATCCAGCGCTGCCGCGGCCCGAAAACCCCCGCTCCGGCGGCCGCAGCCCACGCCGCGTCCAGGTCATCGAGCAACGCGTGGACCGGCTCGCCCGGGACGTTGCGGGAGATCAGCGCCTTCGGCAGCCGCTCGGCCAGCTCGGACGGCTGCCGCAGCGAGGCGAGGTGGGCCGACAGCGTCAGCGAGACGGGCTGTCCGTCCCGTACCAGGAACCAGCACCCACGGCGGCCGATCTCGTCGCAGGTCCCCTCGACCGCCAACGCACCGGCGGCGGTCATCCGTCGCCACGCGTCCGGGACGGCTGCCTCGTCGTACTGCCGCAGCACGTTCATCGCCCGCACGACCGTCGGCTTCAGGCCGGCGAGTTCGAATCCGCCGCGGTCGAAGGTCAGCCGGGGTGGGTCCGCCAGGGGCGCGGCGGCGGCCACCCGATCCTGATCGATCTCCAGGCCGACCACCCGGAGGTCTCGACGCAGGACCGCCAGCCGCGCCGCCATCTCCACGGTGGTGACCGGGGTGGCGCCGTACCCCAGGTCCACGACCAGCGGATCTGCAGCTGCGCGAAGGACCGGCCCGAGTTCGGCGAGGATCCAGCGGTCCACCCGTCGCAGCCGGTTGGGTGCCGTCGTGCCGCGGGTGGCGAGCCCCAGTGCACGCGCCCGACCGGCCGCCAGCCGGGATGCCCTTGGCTCCGGATCCCCGGTCGACGTCGCCAATGTCACCCGCTCGTTTCCGACCCGTCGGGATTCGGACGGGAAGCAGGAGGCATGCCCGGAAGGTTAGGGGTGGCAAGATGAGTCCCAAACACCCGGAGGTATGCCCGCGTGGTCGCGATGCTCCGCTCCCGTAGCGGGACACACCTCACGTCGGTGCCGCGTCCGGGTATCCGAACGAGCCGTCCGTACCGCCGCTCCGAGGAGCGCTGGGGTGAGTCGCTGCCCCGGCGGGTGGCGATGTTGTCGGTGCACACGTCCCCGCTGGACCAGCCCGGCACGGGTGACGCGGGCGGGATGAACGTCTACGTGATGGAACTCAGCCGGCAGCTCGCCGCGCTCGGCATCGAGGTGGAGATCTTCACCCGGGCCACCCGCAGTGGGCTGCCCCCGCTGGTCCGGATCGAGGACGGTGTGCTCGTCCGGCACGTCACCGCCGGACCCTACGAGGGACTGGGCAAGGCGGACCTCCCCGCGCAGATGTGTGCCTTCAGCGCCGAGATGCTGCGGGTCGAGGCAACCCACGAGCCGGGCTGGTACGACCTGATCCACTCGCACTACTGGCTCTCCGGGCAGGTCGGATGGGTCGCCGCCGAGCGCTGGGGCGTGCCGCTGGTGTCGACGGCGCACACCCTGGCCAAGGTGAAGAACGCGGCCCTCGCCGAGGGGGACAGCCCGGAACCGCTGGTCCGGGTCATCGGTGAGCAGCAGGTCGTGGACGCGTCCACCCGGCTGATCGCATCCACCCCGGCCGAAGCGCGGGAGCTGATCGAGCTCTACGACGCGCCCGACAACGCGGTGGACGTGGTCGCGCCCGGCGTTGACCTCGAGGTCTTCCGGCCCGGTGAGGCGACGGCCGCCCGCACCCGGCTCGGAGTGCCGCCCGACGCGGATCTGCTGCTGTTCGTCGGGCGCCTCCAGCCGCTGAAGGCGCCCGATGTGCTGCTCGGGGCCGCTGCCGCACTGCTCCGGGACCAGCCCGAGCGGCGACGCGAGCTCGTCGTCGCCGTCCTCGGCGGACCGAGCGGCAGCGGTCTGGACACCCCGCGGGAGCTGCAGTCACTCGCACACTCGCTCGGCATCGCCGACGTCGTCCGCTTCGAGCCGCCGGTCGCCCACGAGCAGCTGGCCGACTGGTACCGCGCCGCGAGCGCGGTCGTGGTCCCGAGCCACAACGAGAGTTTCGGTCTGGTCGCCCTCGAGGCGCAGGCTTGCGGTACGCCGGTCGTCGCCGCGGCGGTGGGGGGACTGCGGACGGCGGTGCGCAACGACGGCAGCGGCCTCCTCGTCGAAGGGCACGATCCGGTCGACTACGCCCATGCGCTGGCCCGGATCCTGGACGAGCCGGGGCTGCGGGACCGGCTGTCGGTCGGTGCGTTCGAGCACGCGACGGGCTTTGGCTGGGCCGCCACCGCCCGCGGCGCGTTGGCGTCGTACTCGGCGGCCATCGAGTCGCGCTCCGACGGTCTGGCCGCCCTGGCGTAGTCGGTCCGCGTAGTCGCCCAGATCAGGGGCAGGTTCCCGGATCGAGACCCGAGCACGAGCCTTAGCACGAGCCCGAGCACGACCAAGCACGGAGGAGGACCGATGCCCGTCCCACGCGCCGGCACGCTCGACCCCGAGGAGCGGGGCAGGCTCGACGTCCTGCTCAAGGGCACCCTCGACGAGTTGGACCTCTCCTACGAGCGGGTCGAAGAGGGCGCGTTCCTGGTCCGGCTCGAGGGTGAGCACAAGCTCGCGACGATGACGTGGCTCGTCGTCCAGGACTTCAGCCTGCTGGTCGAGGCGTTCTTCATGCGCAAGCCGGCCGAGAACGAGGGCGGCACCTACGCGTTCCTGCTGAGCCGGAACGCCCGGACCTACGCGGTGCACTTCTCCATCGACCGGCTCGGCGACATCTACCTGACCGGGCGCTTCCCCCTGGGCGCGGTCACAGCGGAGGAGGTCGACCGGATCCTCGGCTCGGTCCGCACCTACGCCGACGAGAACTTCGACCCGGCGCTGCTCCTCGGGTTCCGGGGCGCGATCGAGCGTGAGCGCACCTGGCGAGCGAAGCTCGCCCGCGAGGCGGGCGGCAAGCCGCCGGAGGGGCTGCTCGGCGGGGCGTCGCTCCCGAACCGCGCGTAACGCACGCAACCACAGCCGGCCAACCCCCCCGCCCGCCGGCTGCGGCAGACTGTCCGCCATGCCGACCCTCGTGCTGCTCCGCCACGGCGAGAGCGACTGGAACAAGAAGAACCTGTTCACCGGATGGGTCGACGTCGACCTTTCCGACGACGGGGTCGAGGAGGCGAGACGAGGGGGCCGGCTGCTGGCCGAGCAGTCGGTGCTGCCCGAGGTCATGCACACCTCGCTGCTCACCCGGGCGATCCGCACGTCGACGCTGGCGCTCGAGGAGTGCGAGCGGGTCTGGATTCCGGTCCGGCGCTCGTGGCGGCTGAACGAGCGGCACTACGGCGCGCTGCAGGGCCTCAACAAGGGCGAGACCCGGGAAAAGTACGGCGACGAACAGTTCACGACCTGGCGGCGTTCCTACGACACCCCGCCGCCGCCGATCGAGGACGACCAGGAGTCCGGTGTCGACGAGCGCTACGACCTGCTCCCGAGCGATCTGCTGCCGAAGACCGAGTGCCTGAAGGACGTCCTCGAACGAATGCTGCCGTACTGGTACGACGCGGTCGTGCCGGACTTGCGGGCCGGTTCGGTGACCCTGGTGGTGGCGCACGGCAACTCGCTGCGGGCGCTGGTCAAGCACCTCGACGGCATCGACGACGACAGCATCAGCGGGCTCAACATCCCCACCGGCATCCCGCTGCGCTACGAGCTCGACGACGACTTGAAATCGACCGGCAACTTCGACGCGGCGCTCGGGGTCAGCGGGATCTACTTGGACCCCGACCTCGCCCGGGAGAAAAGCGCTGCCGTCGCCTCGCAGGGCTCCGGTCCGAAGTAGCAGGTCCGAAGTAGCAGGCGCCATCGTCGGCGTCTTGCGTGGCCAAAGCCCCAGCGGACGCTGACGATCCGGGCAGGTCGGGCTCGGGGTCAGGGCTCGACGAGAGGGAGCAGCGCGACGGGCCCGCCCTGGGCCAGCCGGGCGGCGCACAGCCGGTCGAGTTCCTCGAAAGCTTCGTCGCCGATCAGGGCGCGCAACTCCTCGGCGTAGGTCCGCACGAAGGGGGTCGCGCCGCTGCCGTCCTGCGCGTCGAGGCCGTCGTGCGTGGTGTCGGCACCCGCGGCATGCGCGCTCCCCGAAGCGCTGCACCACCAGGACAGGTCGGCGCCGCCCTCGCCCCAGCCCGCCCGGCTGAACTCGGTGATCGTCGTGCGGCTGCCTTCGTCGCCGAGGTCCTCCCACTCCCGGCGTACCGGCACCTGCCAGCAGACCTCAGGCTTGGTCTCGAGGATGCTGCGCCCCTCGCGCTCGGCGAGGTGATGCAGGGCGCAGCCGTAATCCGGCCCGGGGGCGCGGTTGAAGAACACGCAGACGTCATCGATGACGCGGGTCTTGCGGGCCGGTTCTCCATCGAGCTCGTCCGTGACCACCAGCGAGCGGGTGCCGTGCCGTTCCCACGTCGCCCGCGTCAGCTTCTTCGCGTGCCGCTTGACCCGCTTCTCGTCGTCCGCGTCGACGAAGTAGGCGCCATGGGTGCAGCAGGCGTCGCCGGGCCGCTCCGCGTTGATGCCCCGACAGCCGCGACCGAAGATGCAGGTCCACGTGGACAACAGCCACGTCAGGTCCGCCCGGATCTCGTGCGTGGGGTCGGCCGGGTCCGGGAAGACGATCCACTCGCGGGCGCTCACGAGCCGGGAGGCTACCGAGTCCTGACCGCTGTCTCTCACGGGCTCGACGATCGAGATGCGCCGGCGCCGATGCCGTATCGCGCACACCGGCTGGTGTGGTGAGTCGGTCGACGGGTCGGTCTGCGCCGACCGGCAGGGCCTTTGGCCTCTGGCGCTCCTCGGTCGTGTCGCGCAGAAAGCTGGAGGTGGGACGACCGCCGTGATTGCAATGGCATCCGGATGGGCCCGATGTGCAAACGATCGGAGGCAAGGCCGATGACGCAGACCACTGCAGCGCCGACAGAGCCGGCCATCGCTGCGAACCCCCTGCTGACCGCCGTGCTGAATCTGTCCAAATACCACCGTGATCATGAGAAGTACTACTCGTCGTTGCCACGGGAGCAAGCGGTCGCCTTGCAGCGGCACGCCCGCGCGCTCCAGGCACTGGCCGACCGCTGGTCGACCATTGAGCCCACGCATCGGCACGTGGTCAGCCCTTATGAAGCGGCGGAGGATCTCAACGCGCCTGACGCGGTCCAACTCGAGGGCGTTCTGTTCCTCGAAGGCGGAGGCCGGCCCGCTGAGATCACCAGGCTGATCCGTGACCTTCGCATCCTCGCCGAAGACGCCATGGCGACAGGTGAGTGGCTGGCCGAGGCAATGCAAGCCTCGTGGAACATGGCCTCGGCACTCGTGTCATTCGACGGTCTGGCCGACGTACTCGGCGAACGCCATCGGATCATCGCCAACGACTGGCAGGCGGCGAACATGACCACGCTGGCCGGTCGCATCCTGCTGCGCGCGGCGGAGATGCTCGATGGCATCGACCTCACTCCGCCCGCCGTGCGAGCCGACTTGGCCGCTGAACGTGTGGTGCCGGCGCGGTTGTACTCGATCGCAGAGATGGTCGGTCATGCTGCCGACCTCTCCAGCGAGGCCGCAGGCGCTGAGCACGACAGCGAACGTCGCTGGCGCACCTTCCGTGCCCGCGTTCAAGAAGTGGCCGCACAGCAGGCGTAGCTCGGGGCGACCAGCTGCGTTTTGCACGAAACCGCTGTCTTCCCGTTTGGTGCGATACTCAGCGGCGGAACAGGCGAGCTAGCCGCGAACCGTCGCGGGCGTCGGGCGGGCAGGCGCAGCGCTCGTTCTGCGGGACGCCTGCCAACACCTGCTCGACGTGTCGTCCGCAACCGCTGTAGCTGGCTTTGCCGCAGGTGCGGCATGTCGCTCGACGGCACATGATCAGCTCACCGGCGCCTCGGCCGCGGGTGCCGCACCGTCGGCGGGATGCGCCGCCGCGTGAAACTCCTGGAAAGCGGCGTATCCGCGTGGCCCGTAGATGGTGGCCGGACCACCGGCCATCAAGATCGCGACACCGATTGCCTCGGCGGCTTCCTGGGGGCTGGCGCCGTGGCGCACGGCGGCATGGGCATGGGCGGCGATGCACCCGTCGCAGCACTCGCTCACGGCGATGGCGAACGCGATGAGTTCCTTGGTCTTGGTGTCCAGCGCCCCTGGGCTCAGTGCGCTGTCATGCAACGCGGCGAAGCCCTTGTAGACCTCCGGGATCGCTCGCCGGAGCTCTCGGGAAGGACCGCGCAACGCGTCTTGCACTGCGCTGCCGTACCCGTCATGTCCCGCGTGGTCGCCCACTGGTGCCTCCTTGTTGCGCGGCGTCTAGGGAAGTGCCGATGAACCATTCTCTCATACCCCTGGGGGTGTACGGTTCCCCACGGTACCGCCGGCTCGATCGAGACTGCGACAGAGGGATGGGTGGGCGAGGAACCATGAGTTTCTACCGCGAGCAGGTCTTGCCCCGCTTGGTCGACCGGGCCTGCGGGGCACGGGGCATGCGTCGCTGGCGGGTCGACGTGAACGCCGGTCTGACCGGACGGGTGGTCGAGATCGGCTTCGGGTCGGGGTTGAACGTCGAGCACTATCCGCCTGAGGTCCAGGAGGTGCTGGCCATCGAGCCCGCGGCCCTCGCCCGCCGGCTGGCCACGAAGCGAGTCGACCGGTCCGCGGTGCCCGTCACCCATGTCGGCTTGGATGGGCAGCGCATCCCGCTGGCGGACGGCAGCTGCGACAGCGCACTCTCGACCTTCACGTTGTGCACCATTCCCGATGTGCGGCAAGCGTTGGTCGAGGTGCGCCGGGTGCTGCGCCCGGGTGCCCGCCTGCACTTCCTGGAGCACGGCCTCGCGCCCGATCCGGCGGTGGCCGCCTGGCAACGCCGGATCGAACCGTGGCAGCGACGGCTGGCCGACGGGTGTCATCTCACCCGCGACCCGGTCGAACTCGTGCGCCAGGCCGGCTTCACCGTCGAGTGGACCGACCAGCGATACGCCAAGGGACCGAAGCCGTGGAGCTGGTTCACCGCCGGTGTCGCGAGCAAGCCGACCTAACTGGGTTGCGCCCACAAGGGACAAGGGCTGGCTATGACGGCTGCCCTGACCGCTGGCCCTGACCGCTGGCTCTGACAGCTGGCTCTGACAGCTGGTCCCGACCCAATGGTCTGGCCGGATACCCTGCCGATCATGCGGTTGGGCGTCCTGGACGTGGGATCGAACACGATCCACCTCCTCGTCGTCGACGCCCACCCCGGCGCGGCCCCGCTGCCGGCGGCCAGCATCAAGACGCCCCTCCGGCTGTCTCAGCTGCTCTCCAACGACGGTTCGCTAGGCCCCGAAGGCGCCCGCAAGCTGTGCGACACGCTGGTCGACGCCCGCCGCGAAGCCGAGAAGCTCGGTGCGGAGGACCTGCTGGCCTTCGCGACGTCGGCCGTGCGGGACGCCACCAACGCGGGCGAGGTCCTCGCCGACGTCCGTCGCCGGAGTGGCGTCGACCTGCAGGTGCTGCCCGGCGACGACGAGGCGCGACTGACCTTCCTCGCCGTCCGTCGCTGGTTCGGCTGGAGCGCCGGTCGGCTGCTGGCCCTCGACATCGGCGGGGGATCGCTCGAGGTCGCCTGCGGCCAGGACGAGGATCCGGACGTCGCGGCCAGCCTTCCGCTCGGTGCCTCCCGCCTCACCCGGGACTGGCTCCCCGGGGACCCACCCAAGCGCTCCGCCGTCGCGGGGCTCCGTAAGTACGTGAAGGCGCAGGTCGCCGGGCTGGTGCCGCGCCTGTACGAGCTCGGCGAGCCGGACCGCGTGGTCGCGACGAGCAAGACCTTCCGCTCGCTGGCCCGCATCGCCGGTGCCGCCCCGTACAGCAAGGGGCCCTACGTGCGCCGCGTGCTCACCGCCGCAGACGCCGAGGACCTGGTGGGCAGGCTCGCGAAGATGCCCAGCACGCAGCGGACATGTCTGCCGGGTGTCTCCGCCGACCGGGCCGACCAGCTGCTCGCCGGTGCCGTCGTCGCCGCCGAGGCCATGAACCTGCTCGGCGTCGGCGAACTCGACATCTGCCCGTGGGCGCTGCGGGAGGGCGTCATCCTCCGACGTCTGGACCACCTGCAGCCCGGCTAGTCCGAGTCACCTATGCCGGTGCGGGTCGCGGATAATCTGTGCGAGTGGCCGGGGAGCAGCAGGTGCCCTCGACCGACGATCCCGTCGTCGGCGAGTCGGGCACACCTGTGGCCGGGCCGCCCGCCGGCGGCGCTGCTGCGGCCGCTTCCGACGCTGCCGTGGTTGCTGCGGACGCCGGCCCGCCCGCGTCGACTCAGCCGCGGACGGTGCCCGAGGACGGGCTGATCGCCCGGGTTCCGTCGGCGAAGATCGCGCTGTCGACCGCATCGACCTATCCCGAGTCGACCGCCAGCGCCTTCGAAATCGCCGCGCGGCTCGGCTACGACGGCGTTGAGGTCATGGTCTGGACCGATCCGGTCAGCCAGGACATCGAGGCGCTCCGTCGGCTGTCGGACTATCACGGCGTCCCGGTTCTCGCCATCCACGCGCCCTGCCTGATCATCACCCAGCGGGTGTGGGGCACCGAGCCGTGGGTCAAGCTGGTCCGGGCCCAGGAGGCGGCAGAGCGACTCGGCGCCCAGACCGTCGTCGTGCACCCGCCCTTCCGCTGGCAGCGGGACTACGCCCGGGACTTCATCGCCGGCATCGAGAAGATGGGCGACGAGTCGCCGATCCGCTTCGCGGTGGAGAACATGTTCCCGCTGCGCGCGCGGGGCCGGGCGGTTGTGCCCTACGCTCCGGACTGGTCTCCGGTCGACCAGGACTACCGGCACGTCACCCTCGACCTCTCGCACACCGCCGTCTCGCAGTCCGACGCCCTGGCCATGGCCGACTCGCTCGCCGACCGCCTGGTACACCTGCACATCGCCGACGGGATGGGCTCGGCCCGTGACGAGCACCTCATCCCGGGCCGGGGGACCCAGCCGTGCGCCGAACTGCTCGAACGTCTGGCCGAGCGCGGCTACGAGGGCCTGGTCGTCGTCGAGGTGAACACGCGTAAGGCCGAGAGCCGCGCCGACCGGGAAGCTGACCTGGCCGAGGCGCTCGCCTTCACGCGGCTGAACCTGGCCGCCCCCGCGGCCGTCGCCGATCTCCGTCGCCGCGGCTGACGCTAGCCTCGACGGGGATGTCCCGCCTCGGCGGGCGGACCCAGGATGAGCGGGAGGCCGACCGTGACGATCGCGATCCTCGGTGCAGGCAAGATCGGCGAGGCGCTGCTCGCCGGACTGCTCGCCAGCGGCACCACGCCGACCGACGTCGTGATCTGCGAGCGGGTGCCCGAGCGGGCCACCGAGATCGTCGAGCGCTACGGCGTCGAGCGCTCCGACGCACCGGCGGACGCGGTCGCTGACGCCGAGGTCATCGTCCTGGCCGTCAAGCCGGGCGACATCGCCTCTGTCACCGGACTCGCTGCCGACGGGCTACGCAGCGGTGCGATGGTGCTCTCGGTGGCCGCCGGCATCCCGGCCGCGAGCATCGAGGCGTTGCTGCCCGCAGGAACGCCCGTGGTGCGGGTGATGCCGAACACTCCGATGCTGGTGCGGCAGGCGATGTCCGCCATCGCGGCGGGCACCACCGCCGGCGTCGACCATCTGGACCGGGCCGAGGCTCTGATGGCCACCGTCGGCCGGGTCGTCCGGGTGCCCGAGGCGCAGATCGATCTGGTGACCGCGGTGTCCGGCAGCGGCCCGGCCTACCTCTACCTCGTCGTCGAGTCGATGATCGACGCGGGCGTGCTGCTCGGGCTGCCGCGTCCCCTGGCCACCGAGCTCGCGGTGCAGACCGCCGTGGGCGCCTCGACCATGCTGCGCGAGACCGGGGAGCATCCGGCGCTGCTGCGGGAAGCGGTCACCTCGCCCGGCGGGACGACGGCGGCGGCGCTGCGCGAGCTCGAGGACGGGGGCCTCCGCGCCGCCTTCTACGACGCGCTGGAGGCCTGCCGGGACCGGGCCCGTGACCTGGCTCGTGGCTGAGCTCGCGCGCCGGACAGGAGAGACATGAGCGACAGCACGCTGGTCATCTGGGACGAGATCCTGACCGCCTACGACCACGGCCCCGGCCATCCGCTGCGTCCGGTCCGGCTCGACCTGACGGTCGCCCTCGCGCGTTCACTCGGCGTGCTGCAACGCCCAGGCGTGACCATCGCCCCGCCCGAGTCCGCCGCCGACGACGTGCTCGAACTCGTGCACGACCCCGACTACGTCGCCTTCGTGAAGACGGCGCCCGACGAGCTCATGAGCCGGCTGGCGTCGCGCTACGGCTTCGGAAACGGCGACAACCCGGTCTTCACCCGGATGCACGAGACCTCCGCCCTGGTGACCGGGGCCAGCGTGCAGGCCGCCGCGGCGGTCTGGCAGGGGCGCACGCAGCACGCGGTCAACCTCTCCGGCGGACTCCACCACGCGATGCGGGCCCGGGCGAGCGGGTTCTGCGTCTACGACGATCCGGCGGTCGCCATTGCATGGCTGCTGGCCGCCGGTGCGCAGCGGGTCGCCTACGTCGACGTCGACGTCCATCACGGCGACGGCGTGCAGTCGGCGTTCTACGGCGATCCGCGCGTGCTCACCGTCAGCCTGCACGAGAGCGGACGCACCCTGTTCCCCGGCACCGGGTGGGCGGACGAGATCGGCACCGGCGAGGGAACCGGCTACGCGGCGAACGTGGCCCTGCCCGCCGGCACCGACGACGGCCGCTGGCTGCGCGCCTACGACGCGGTGGTCCCCCACCTGCTCCGGGCCTACCGGCCGCAGGTCATCGTGAGTCAGCTCGGCTGCGACACGCACCGCCTCGACCCGCTGGCCCATCTGACCTGCACCGTGAACGGCCAGCGCGCCGCCTACGCGCGGATGCACAAGCTCGCCCACGAGCTCTGCGAGGGCCGGTGGGTCGTCCTGGGCGGCGGCGGCTACGACCCGCTCACCGTCGTCCCGCGGGCGTGGACGCACGCGCTTGCCGAGGTCACCGGGGACCAGGTGGACGGCCTGGTGCCGGAGGAGTGGCGCGACTACGCCTCCCACCGCCTCGGCGGCTCGCCGCCCGAACTGCTGCACGACGGCCCGAACGGCGCCGCGCCGGCGGCCCGCCCATGGTCGGGCCCGGACGGCGGCGGTCTCGACCGGGCGATCCAGGCGACCCGGGACGCCGTGTTCTCGTTCCACGGGCTGGTGGCGTGACCGACCGCGCGGCGCTGATGGCGAAGCGGGTCGGCATCAGTCCCGACCTCGATCACCAGCACGGGCAGGACACCATCGATGTCGCGGTCGGGCTGGACGACAACGTCTTGCCGCACCACTACGCGCCAGTTTCTGCCTTCCTGCGGTCCGGCTGGGCGTAGGTGGAACCTTCGCAGCCTGCGCTGACGAGCGCCGGTGCCGCGACCGATAGGCTGGGGCCTTCCGACTTTTCGTATGTGAGGACTCTTCGTGGGCTCAGTCATCAAGAAGCGCCGCAAGCGCATGGCGAAGAAGAAGCACCGCAAGCTGCTGAAGCGCACCCGGGTGCAGCGCCGCAACAAGAAGTAGCCGAGAACGAGCAGTACGTACTACGTCCGCCGACCGGCGCGGTCGGAACCCCCGAGAGGGTGGAGCGCGCGGGTCGGCGATCGTAGAGTAGTTTCACCTGTTCGGCGGGCAGGACCGTCGCCGTCGGGCTCGAGCCCGGGCCCGAAGGTTTCGCAGCACGAACGTCAGCCATACCAGGGGTCGCCATGCAACCGCGCCGCGTGCTCATCACCGGTGTTTCGCGGTATATAGGCGGCCGCTTGGCTACCGCGTTGTCCGCGGACCCCGAGATCGAGGCGGTCGTCGGCGTCGACACGATCGCGCCGAAGGGTGACCTCGGTCGGACGCAGTTCGTCCGGGCCGATATCCGCAACCCGATGATCGCCAAGGTGATCAACACCGCGGGCATCGACACGATCGCGCACATGAACCTCATCGCCACCCCGCTGGGGGCGGGCGGTCGCACGGCGATGAAGGAGATCAACGTCATCGGCACGATGCAGCTGCTCGCCGCCTGCCAGAAGGCGCCGAGTGTGCGCAAGCTAGTGCTGAAGTCCACGACCGCGATCTACGGCTCATCCTCGAGTGACCCGGCGTTGTTCACCGAGGACTGCGAGCCGCGTGAGATCAGCCGGGGCGGTTACGCCAAGGACGCCGTCGAGGTCGAGAGCTACGTGCGCGGCTTCGTACGGCGGCGTCCGGACGTCGCGCTGACCGTGCTGCGCTTCACCAACTTCATCGGTCCGCAGACCGACAGCCCGCTGACGCGTTACCTGTCGCTCCCGGCAGTGCCGACCGTGCTCGGGCACGACCCTCGCATCCAGCTCTGTCACGAGAGCGACGCGCTCGAGATCCTGCGGCGGGCGACCCTGCAGGACCATCCGGGGACGTTCAACGCCGGGGGTGACGGCCTGCTGCTGCTGTCGCAGGCGGTGCGCCGGATCGGCCGACCGCCGGTGCCGGTGCCCCCCGGGGCCGTCAGCCTGGTGGGCAACCTCTTCCGACGGGCCGGGTTGGTCGACTTCTCGCCCGAGCAGATGCGGTTCCTCGAGTACGGCCGGGTGGCCGACTTCCACCGGCTGCACGAGGTGTTCGGCTATCAGCCGCGCTACTCGACGTCGGCGGCGTTCGACGAATGGGTCGCGACGGCTGGGCTGCGCAAGTTGCTGAAGCCGGAGCAGGTGCAGGCCGTGGAGCGCGGCGTGCTGAACCTGGTCGCCCGGGGGCAGGCGATCGTAGGCCGGGACCCCCGTCGCGTGCCGTATCCGGTTCCGGTCACGACGGGAAGGGTCCTCAGTGCCTGAAGCGCGTGTCATCCCCATGTCCAGCGGCGAGCCGACCCGCCGATCGACCGGCGACGCCACGCCGTCCGACGACGAGCCCCGCGGCACCATCGACCTCACCGAACGCGCTGCCCGGCGTTCGATGGAGCGTGCCGCCGCGGCGCGCGACGACCCGCGCCCGGTTGACGACCCGGACCCGGTTGACGACCCGGACCCGGTTGACGCCGGGCCATCGGTTGACGCCGGGCCATCGGCTGAGGTGACGGCTCAGGACCCACCCTCGTCGCCGCCAGCTCGTACGGCCGACGCGCTGGACCCGGACTGGGTTGAGGCGCTCGCCGCCTTGCAGGAGGCCGAGGCCGGGATCATCGGTGGCCGTGGTTCCGGGGGCGGTGAGGCGACCGGCGGGGACGTGCGGCATCTTAGCCCCGGGGAGATTCCCGACTGGGAACGCCGGCTCGCCGGTGCCCTCGCCTTCGTCCGCCGCCGGATCACCGGCGAC
Source organism: Frankiaceae bacterium (assembly GCA_035468175.1). Taxonomy (GTDB): domain Bacteria; phylum Actinomycetota; class Actinomycetes; order Frankiales; family Frankiaceae; genus JAVEDQ01. The sequence continues at coordinate 23,188 of DATITC010000016.1, forward strand.
TACGAGATCGACGAGTTCGGGTTCGACCCGGACCTCACCGAGCACGTGCTCGCGACCGCGCTCCGTCCCATCTATGAGAAGTGGTTCCGGGTCGAGACCCGCGGGATGGAGAACCTGCCGGACGAGGGCAGCGCCCTGGTCGTGGCCAACCACTCGGGCACGATCCCGCTGGACGCGGCAATGACGACGCTGTCCATCTACGACCATCACCCGGCCCACCGGCACCTGCGGATGCTCGGCGCGGACCTGGTCTTCCAGGTGCCGTTCCTCGCCCCGCTGGCTCGGAAGGCCGGCAACACCCTCGCCTGCCAGCCGGACGCGGAGCGGTTGCTGTCCAGCGGCGAACTCGTCGGCGTCTGGCCGGAGGGCTTCAAGGGGATCGGCAAGCCCTACGCGGAGCGGTATAAGCTGCAGCGCTTCGGGCGGGGCGGTTTCGTCTCCTCCGCGCTGCGCACGGGCGCGCCGATCATCCCGTGCTCGATCGTGGGCGCCGAGGAGATCTATCCGATGATCGCCAACTTGAAGACGCTCGCGCGGGTCTTCGGACTGCCCTACCTTCCGGTGACCCCGACCTTCCCGCTGCTCGGTCCGCTGGGCCTGGTGCCATTGCCGTCCAAGTGGATCATCGAGTTCGGGGAGCCGGTGGAGACGGCGTCCTACGGCTCCGCCGCCGCCGACGACCCGATGACCGTGTTCAACCTGACGGACCAGGTCAGGGAGACGATTCAGGGCACCCTCTACAAGCTGCTCATGCAGCGGCGGTCCGTCTTCTTCTGACGGCTCGCGGGCCTGCGGAGGTCAGCGCGAGATGAGCCGGCCGAGTCCGGATCGGTTCCGGCCCGGCAACACGGTCCGGCTGTTCGCGCCCGCCGCTCGGGCGGCGGAGACGACGGTCTCCCGCGACGCGACACCGGCTCGGCGCAGGTCCCCGAGGTCGGGACGGTTCTGGAACGAATGGCGGGCGGCCGAGGCGGCGCTCACTGCGGCGCCGGCGAGCGAACCGGCCACCGTGCCGACGCCTTCGCCGGCCGTCAGGAGCGCGTTGGCGAGCAACTCGGTTGGCGAGTGGCCCGCGTGCCGGCGGCGCAGGACGACTCCCGCGACGATGCCACCGCTCACCGCGCCGACCCCTGCCGCGGCGGGGAGGCCGACCTTGACCGCCTTCCGTGCGGTGCGGAAGTCGCGGATCTCCCAGCCTTTCTCCCGCGCCACCGCGCGGAGGTCGGGATCCGGATTGACGGCAAACGGGTGGCCGACCAACGAGAGCATCGGCAGGTCGTTCGTCGAGTCGCTGTAGGCGGAGCAGCGGGACAGGTCGAGCCCCTCCCGCTCGGCGAGGGCGCGGATCGCCTCCGCCTTCGCCGGACCGTGCAGTGGCTCGCCGACGAGCCGGCCGGTGTAGCGACCGTCCTCGACCTCGGCGACCGTGCCGAGGGCGCCGGTCAGGTTCAACCGGCGGGCGATCATCGAGGCGAGCTCGTAGGGCGTCGCCGTCACCAACCAGACGCGCCGGCCGTGATCGAGATGGTCCTGTGCCAGCGCCCGGGTGCCCTGCCAGATGCGGTCCGCCATCAGATCGTCGTAGATCTCCTCGCCGAGCCGGACGATCTCGGTGACCTCGCGCCCCGCGACGAAGGCGAGTGCAGCCTCGCGCGCGGTGACCATGTTCTCGTGGTTCTCGGTGCCGCCGATGCGAAAGACCAGCTGCTGGTGGGCGAATCGCAGCAGGTCGCGGGTGGTAAAGAAGTCCCGGGCGGCGAGGCCACGGGCGAAGTGGAAGATCGACGCGCCCATCATCATCGTGTTGTCCACGTCGAAGAACGCACCTGCGCCGGGGTCGGGCTCGACGACGGGGGGGTCGGCCACCTCGGCCGCGGCGGCGGACGCGGCACCCGCCAGTGCGGCGCTGTCGCCGCGCGACCGTCGCTTCAGTCCCATCCGCCCGTCCCCCCGACACCGTCGTCGCGGTTCGCCGCTCCGATCAGCAGTTTACGGTCGGGTCGCGCTGGATCGGGGACCCGGACGGCGGGTTCCGCGCTCGGGCGTCGGCACTGCCAGCAGAGTTCAGCGCGCCGTGGGCCTCGACGGGACCGGGCCGAGCCGGGGTAGGCCGCCGAGTGAGTCGGTGGCGTCCCCGACCGCATCGCCCACCGCACCGACGACGCCACCTGCGCCACCGCCACCGGGGCCGCCCGCGGTCGGTGTCTGTCCGGCGCTGACGTGGCTGCTGGACCGGCCGCCGGTCGTGCTGCTGACGGTTCCGTTGATGAGCTCTCGCAGCGTCCCGGTGATCTGGGGCACGCCGGCGCCCGGTCCCCTGGAGGTCGTGCTCACGGGCCCCGGCGAGAAGTCGCCGGGCCCGACTGGCACCCCTGGCAATACCGGCAGCCCCGATGGGGATGTGCCGCCCGAGCCGCTTCCGCCTGAACCGATGTCGACGCCTGCGGAACCCGAGGATCCCGGCGCGGGCGGCGACCCGGTGTTCCCCGCGATGCCCGGGCCGCTCGTCGATCCCGGCAGTCCGGGCAGCAGCGGCGGTGCGGGGGTACTGAACGCAGGGCCGGCGGGGTCGAGGGGCCAGCCCTGAGCCAGTGCACCCGCGGGGGTGAGCCCCACGGGCGGCAGAAGGCCGAATACCGGCCGTCCGGTGCTGTCGGACGGTTCGGCTGGGGCGGGGAACAACCCGTCGATCGTGTCGAGCAGCTGCTGTACGACCGGCCGGTGTGCCTCCGGCACCGTGCTCAGCAGGCGCTGCACGCGCTCCCGCACCGGCGACAACGAGCTGCTTAGCTCAGCTGGTGGCGCGCTTCCCATGAGCTGGACGAGGGTCCGGTCAGCGCCCGCAAGCGAGGTGTCGAGCGCGTCCCACCGCTCGATGTCGGTGCCGCCGGGGTCGGCGCTGACGGTGCGCTCCGCTTCCGTGACCCGGGCCGACACGAGCTGGACTGCCGGACCGACACCGGAAGTCGGGTCGAGCGCCACCCGGACCGACTGCTCGAACTTCTTGATCGGGTAGAGCGGCGCGCCGGGTAATGAGCCGGCGGAGGCAGCGGCGACGCCACCCCCGACGAGGGCGACGGCCAACCCGGCAGCGGCGGCCCGTCGGGCGTGCTTGGACCGCCGGTGCCGAGCGTCCGCGACGTCCGAAGCGGTGGGCCGGGACGCGCCGGCCTCGCCGAGCCGGTGCGCAGCTTCCGCCACGAGCGTGGCGCGGAGTTGCTCCCGGAACGCGCCGCGCGGCCCGAGCGGTAGCTCGGCGAGTTCGCGCGCGAACGCGGACAGCTGGGTGACGGGTCCGAAGAGCCCGACCGGTGCCGTCCCGTCCGACGGGAGGTGCGGGGACGGCCGACGTGGCAGCAAGGACGTCATCGCCACCTCCCCCTGGTGTGCAGTTCCGACATGGTTCCCCCATGACCGTCCGCGCAGCCGGGGGAGTGCGCATGGACCTCGTGTCCGGACCGTCCGCCCTATAGGGGGATCTCGTCGGACACTGTGCGGAACGAGCGGACGATCGTGGGGTTACGGATATCGCGCAGGTAGTTGCGCACAGCGCCGACGGACGGCACGGGCGCCGACCTCCTAGCGGAGCTTCTCCGCCGGCAGCAGGCGGGCGAGGGCGCGGACCGCACGGTATTGCAGCGCCTTGATGGCGCCATCGTTCTTACCCATGATCAGCGCGGTCTCGCTCACCGACAGCCCCTGCAGGAAGCGCAGCACGATGCACTCCTGCTGCTCCGCGTTCAGCTGGCGAACCGCGTCGAAAAGCGTCTCGTTGGTGAGCGCGTCGAGCACCTGCTTCTCAGGGCCGTCCGCGGTCTGTGGGGGTGCGGCGTCGAGGATGTCCTCGGTCGTGATCTCGAGGCGGTAGCGGCCCGACTTGTAATGGTCGGCGATGAGGTTGCGAGCGATGGTGACGAGCCAGGCGGCGAAGTCGCGGCCCTGCCAGCTGAAGCTGTCGATCCGCCGGAGCGCCCGCAGGAACGTCTCGCTCGCCAGGTCCTCGGCCAGGGCGACGCCCCCGACGCGGTAGTAGATGTAGCGGTAGACGAGATCGAGGTAGCGGTCGTAGAGCAACCCGAAGGCGTCCGCCTCGCCGGTCTGCGCCCGCGCGACCAAGTCGGCGACGGCGGCGTCCGGGATGTCGGGGGACTCGTCGACCGGCTTGGCCGGCTCGGCGGAGGACAGCTCCGCGGTCGGCTGCGGCTGCGGCGGTGTCGGCGGAGCCACCGGTGGTGGCGTCCCTCGTCCGTCGACGGCATGCAACATCCCGCTCGACGACTCCGTCGGCTCCGGGACCGATCCCACGTCGCCCGACGCCGGCACGGAATCGCTGATCGTTCGCGGAGCCGCTGTGCCGAGCCGGGGTTGGGCCGATGGGGTGGCGTGCCGCTTCGACGAACCCACCGGGGTCTCGGTCCCGGCCAGACCATCGCCCCGGGAGCGGCCGTCGAGCCCGGCACGTCGGCGGGGAGCCGTCCGGAAGCGGACGATCTCCTCGTTGAGCTCGGCGAGGCCGAGCAGCGGAGGCTGTCCGCGCGCGCAGCGACGCGCCATCAGCGGACCAACCGCGGATCGCGTTCGGCCAGGGACGCCGTAGTCCCCGGGTACTGGGCGTACATAGGACTCCCGGCGTGCTGCTGGGTTCAGTCTCGGGACTCGCGAGGTAGGTTACGTCCCCCCTGGAACGGGTTCCCAACCGCTGCCGTCACGGCAACGGGGGGAAACGCTCGCGAACGCCCCCGCCGACCAGCACGATCGCGCTACGGTCCTGCCATGAGCGGCTCCGGGCCGGTGTCGGCGGCAAGGCTCGGCCTGCCCGCGCCGCGGCAGGAGTCGGTGCGGTCGGCCGAGCCGACACCGGACGGTGCCGTGACTCGCTCCGAGGTCCCCACCGAGGCGCACGCCGCCGTCGTCGACGACCCCGCGGACACCGGATCGGACCGCGTCGCGGTTGACCTGCTCGAACTCCTCGGGGCGGGTAGCCCCGGCCCCGGGCCGTCCGGCTCCGAACCGCCGGGCAGCGAACTGGGCGACTTCGAACCGCATCAGCACTTCGAACCGCATCAGGTCGGACCGCCCCGCATCGAAGCCGAGCCCATCACCCGCACCAATGGGGTCTGGCTCTGGCTGTGGGGCCCGCTGCTGGTCGCGGTCGTCGTGGTCTCTTTCCTCGGCGGGATGGTCTCGGCGCCAGTGGCGTTGCCGTCGGCGGCGCAGGCGCACCCGGCGGCCATCGTCGACGTACGCGGTCGGCCACTCGACACCGTCGACCCTCCCGCCTCGGCCGAGCAGCTCCCGGCCGACCAACTGCCGGAGCTGCTGCTGCGGTCCGTCGTCGCCGTCCAGGACCCGGGGTACTTCTCGCGACGCAGCCTCTCCGCCGCCGACCTGGTGAAGGCCGGAGCCGCTGACGTCATGCGGGTCCGGCGGCGCGGGACCACCATCGAGGAGCGCTACGCCCGGCAGGTCGGGGTGGCCGCTGGGTCCCAGCTGCCGTCGCTGCGGGAGTCGACCGTCGCCGTGCGGCTTTCCCAGCGTCTCTCCCGCCGAGCGCTGCTGACCCGCTACGTCAACGGCATGTACTTCGGCAACGGGGTCTACGGAATCGCGGCTGCGGCCCGCTTCTACTTCGGCGTCCAGGTGACGTCGCTCGACGCCGCCCAGATCGGACTGCTGGTGGGTGTCGCGGACGATCCGTCCCGGCACAACCCGGTGACCGCTCCGGCCCAAGCGATCCACGCGCAACAGTCGGCGCTCGGAGCCATGCGGGACGCCGGTCTGCTGACCCCTGCCCAGACCGACGCCGCCGTGCGCGAGCCGGTGGACGCGCGGGCGCACCGGCAGCTGGAGCGACCGTCGGCGGCACCCGACTTCACGGCCCTCGTCGAATCGTCGCTGCTCTCCCGCTTCGGCGACGACGTCGTCTACGGCCAGGACCTCCAGGTCGTCACACCGCTTGACCTGGACCTGCAGACGGCGCTGGGTGAGACGGTGCGCCGCCTGGTGCCGACCAACGTTCCCGCGGTGCTCGCGGTGGCCACCGATCCGCGCAGTGGCGACATCCGCGCGATGCTCAACCGGGGACCGAGTTCGTCGGCCACCGGGCCGGAGGGTGCCAGCGACGTGCTGTTCAGCCGTCGTCCGCTGGGAACCCTGGCCGGCGCGCTGCCGACTCGGGTCGGCGACGGAGGGTCGGCCAGCCTTGGTGAGGTCGCCGCCGCGGTCGGCGCGGTCGCCGCCGACGGCATCCGGCACGACCTGCGCCCGCTGACCGGCGTCACCCGTCCCGCCGCCGCCGGCCGCCCGGCCGAAATACTCGACCTCGCCGACCCGCTGCCGGTCGGGCGGCAGATTCTGGCTCGGGACGCCGCCTCCTCGGTCACCGGGACCTACCGGGCCACCGCACGCGCCGGCGGGTCGGAGGCGGCGGGACTGCCCTTCGCGCTCGCCGTCGTCGCGGGCACGACGAACGGGCAGAGCTGGTACATCGGTTGCGTCCCCGACCTCTGCCTGACCGTCTGGACCGGCGCCCCCGGCGTCGATCTGCCCGCGTCGATCGTTGTCCAGACCTTCCGGCAGTACCTCGCCGCCGCCCCCGGGCGGATCACCCTCCCGAGCCTCCCGCAGCCCCCGGCGGAATCGCAGCGGCCCGCTTCGACGCCGGTCGTGACCACGACGCCCGCACCCACGCCGACGAGCACGGTCCCCCTGAGCCCGGCTCCGTCCGTGGCTCCCACCGGCAAGGCGCGCCCAAGCGTCACTCCGACCCCGACCGGCAGCACGCCGACGCCGAAGCCCTCCCCGTCGCCGGGCACCGGCGCCGCCGGAGGGGACGCCGCCGGGCCGCCGAACGGAACGGGAACGACGCCTCACGATCGGACCGGAACGTGATCCCCAGCCACGGCGCTCCGGTGTGTAAGACTTCCGCGCTGCCGGGCCGCCGACTCACCAGCTCGGGACGCGAGCCCAGGTAGGAAGGCGGTCTCAGGTGTCGGAGCACGGGAACGACGACCCCGCGATGCGCAATGTCGCGGACCTCGTCCGGGCCGCCGGCCGCACAGCCGGGGACAAGACCGCCTTGATCGACGGGGCCCGTTCGATCAGCTGGTCCGCCCTCGACGCCGAGGTCGACCGTGCGGCCGCCGCGTTCGTCGGCCTGGGCCTCGCACCCGGCTCGCGCGTCGCGCTCGCGCTCGGCAACACCCTCGACTTCCCGGTGGCTTACTTCGGTGTGCTGCGGGCCGGACTCGTCGCGCTGCCGGTCAACCCGGGCAACACCGCCCGGGAGTTCTCCCACGTGCTCGATGACTCCGGGGCCGCCGTGCTCGTCGCCGGACCAACCGCGCTGGACGCGGTCGAATCCGCCATCACCGACCGAGCCGACCTGTTGGTCCTCGGTGCGGGTGGCGCGACGCCGGTGTCGGGTCGCCGCTTCGAGGATCTGCTCGCCGACCAGGCTTCCGGCCAGCGGCCCCAGGGCGAGGCCGTCGGTGTCGACGACCTCGCGGTGCTCATCTACACCTCGGGCACGTCCGGCCGTCCCCGTGGCGCGATGCTCTCGCACCGGGCGTTGCTCGCCGACCTCGCCCACGTCAGCCGGATCGAGCCGCCGCCGACGCGCGCCGACGACGTCGTGCTGCTGGTGCTGCCGCTGTTCCACATCTTCGGTCTCAACACGGGGCTCGGGATGGTCGCCGCGGCCGGGGCGACCGGTGTGCTGGTCGACCGCTTCGACCCGGCGGGTTCGGCCGAGCTGATCCGGCGGCACGCGGTGACCAGCCTGGTCGGAGCTCCGCCGATGTACGTCGCCTGGTCGCTCCTCCCCGGCACGGGCGAGGCGTTCGCCTCGGTGCGGCTGGCCGTGTCCGGCGCGGCCCCGCTGCCGGTGGACGCGCTCCAACGCTTCCGGGTCCAGACCGGACTTCGGGTGCACGAGGGCTACGGGCTCACTGAGACCGCGCCGAGCGTGACGAGCACGTTGTGCAGCTTCGAACCGAAGGCGGGGTCCATCGGCCGGCCCGTCCCCGGGGTCGAGGTGTCGCTGGTCGACGCCTCGGGAGCCGAGGTCGACCCGGACGACCCGGGCGAAATCAGGGTGCGGGGCGGCAACCTGTTCTCCGGCTACTGGCCGGACGGTCGCGAGGGACCGGACGCCGAGGGGTGGTGGTGCACCGGGGACGTCGCCGTGGCGGACGGCGCCGGCGACCTGACCCTGGTCGACCGTCGCCGCGAGCTGATTCTGGTCAGCGGGTTCAACGTCTATCCGCGAGAGGTGGAGTCGGTCCTCGCCACCCATCCGGACGTGGCCGAGGTCGCCGTCCTCGCGATGCCGCATCCCTACACCGGTTCGGCGGTCAAGGCGATCGTCGTCCCACGGCGCGAGTCGGACGGGACACCCGTTCCCGTCTCGACGGAGGCGCTGCTCGTGTATGCGGGCACGTATCTGGCGCGCTTCAAGTGCCCTACCAGCATCGAGATCGTCGACGCGCTGCCGTACACCGCCACGGGCAAGATCGCCAAGGGGCAGCTCCGGGAAGCGTCGGGGTCGCCGTTCTGAGCCTGCCCGACCGGCCATGCCGGATCCGCCTGCTGACCAGGCCGGGGTGTTCGCTGTGCGCTGCTGCGCGGGAAAGCGTGGCGACGATCGCGGCCGACGCGGACGTCGACTGGGACGAGCGGGACGTCGACGCCGATCCCGACCTGGCCGACGAGTACGGCGACCGGGTGCCGGTGGTCCTGCTGGACGGTGCGGAGCACGCCTACTGGCGGGTCGACGAGCAGCGGCTCCGCAACGCGTTGCAAGGCCGGCGCACCTACTGACGCGGGGGCGAACGTGATCGCCCGTGTTCACGCAGGGTGAGCGAAGCAACCCCTCGCGGCCGGGTTACCGGCGGTACTGTAAGAGGGACCGCGTCGATTCGTCGAGCCGATTCCGGCTCCTTGGATCGGACGACGGTTCACGTCGTCGAGCGAGGAGCGGGACGGGTGAGCGCAGCGCGGAGCGGGGCCGGCCGTCCGGCCGTCCCGCCGGCCACCGTGGCGCGGCTACCTCTCTACCTGCGGGCTCTGACTGCTCTCCTGGACGACGGGATGCCGACCGTTTCGAGTGAGGCGCTGGCCGCCGCCGTCGGCGTCACCGGCGCCAAGGTTCGTAAGGACCTGAGCCAACTCGGCAGCTACGGCACGCGAGGAGTCGGGTACGACGTGGCCTCCCTGACCGACGAGATCAGCCGTGAGTTGGGACTCACTCAGAACCGCTCTGTCGTGCTGGTCGGCGTCGGCAACCTGGGGCGCGCCCTGGCCGGCTACGGCGGTTTCGCCGCCCGTGGCTTCCGCGTCGCCGGCCTGCTCGACGTTGACCCGCGCCGGGTCGGTGAGGTGTTCGGAGGCGTCCGGGTCCGACCGCTCGAGGAGCTCGAGCAGGTGGTGCAGGACGCCGGCACCCCCATTGGCGTAATCGCGACGCCTGCCGGAGCCGCTCAGGGGGTGTGTGACCGCATGGTCGCCTGCGGGGTCCGCAGCATCCTCAACTTCGCCCCCGTCGTGCTCGTCGTGCCCGCCGGCGTCGAACTGCGCAAGGTCGATCTCGCGGTCGAACTGCAGATCCTGTCCTTCCACGAGGCCCGCCGGGTACCGGAGCTGGTCGACCCGGCACGACCGATCGCGATCACTCCGGCCCGGTCGGCGCCGGCCGCTTCGGGGGTGCTGGTCCGATGAGCCTGCTCGTCGTCGGTCTCAACCACCGCACTGCCCCGACCTCGGTGCTCGAGCGCGCCACCGTGGGTCCGGACGACGCCGAGAAGCTGCTGCACGACCTGCTCCAGGGTGAGCACGTGGCCGAAGCGGTGCTCGTCTCCACCTGCAACCGCGTCGAGGTGTTCGCCGAGACGGCGACCTTCCACGGCGGGCTCACCGAGATCAGCGACCAGCTCGCCCGGGTCAGCGGGCTCCCGTTGGAGGAGCTGACCCCCTGCCTGTACGTGCACCACGAGGCCCGGGCCGTGGCGCACCTGTTCGCCGTGGTCTGCGGTCTCGACTCGATGCTGGTCGGCGAGGCTCAGATCCTCGGCCAGGTTCGCGCGGCCTACAAGCTTGCGAGCACGGAGGGCAGTACCGGCCGGTCGCTGTCCGTCCTGTTCCGTGAGGCCCTTCGCGTCGGCAAGCGCGCACACAGCGAGACCCGGATCGACGAGGCAGCCGCCTCGCTGGTCGGGGTGGCCGTCGACTCCGCCCGCGACACGCTCGGCGGGCTCACGGGGCGGTCGGTGCTCATCGTTGGAGCCGGCTCCACCGGAGCGCTCGCCGGCCACGTGCTCATGCGCGCCCACGTGGGTGCGGTCACCGTCGCCAACCGCACCCCCGAGCGGGGCGCCCGCTTGGCCGCGGCCCTGCAGGGTTCCGCCATCGGGCTGCGCGACGACGAACTCACCGCGGCGATCGCCGAGGCCGACGTCGTCGTCACCGCCACCGGCTCCACCGCCCCGGTGCTGCCGGCGGTGGTGATCCGGGACGCGCTCGAGCAGCGCGCCGCGGCAGGCCGCCCGCTCGACGAGCACCCGCTTGTGCTGCTGGACCTGGCCCTCCCGCGCGACGTCGATCCCGCCGTCCGGAACCTCCCCGGGGTGGCGCTGGTCGACCTCGAGGGGTTGCGCGCCGTACTGGCGTCCGGCCGGGTCGGCGCGGACGTCGAGTCCGTTCGCACCTTGGTGGCCGACGAGGTCATCGCTTTCTGCAGCCGGCAGCGAGCCCTCCGGGTGGCCCCGACGGTGACTGCCCTGCGTGCGCAGGCCGCCGAGGTGGTCCGGGGCGAGCTCGAGCGGCTCTCCGGGCGCGTGCCCGAACTCGAAGACCGGGAGCGGACCGAGGTCGAGTCGACCGTTCGGCGTGTCGTGGACAAACTGCTGCACGCGCCGACCGTGCGGGTCAAGGAGCTGGCGGCGTCGCCGGACGGCGACCGTTACGCCGAGGCCCTGCACGAACTATTCGGCCTCGACCGGGCCGCCCCGGGCGCGCTGTCCGTCCCGACCCCGCCGGCGGTGACGCCGGCGGCAGGCACTCCGGCGGCAGGGACTCCTCCCGAGCCGGACCCAGCCTACGGCGCGTCGGCTTCGGAGGCGCGGTGACGGCTCCGGTCGGTACCTGGACCCGGTCCGCAGGAGTGGCCGGCATGGCCGAGCTGTCCCAGGGCGCTGCGCTCCGACTCGGAACCCGTCGCTCCCGACTGGCGATGGCGCAGTCCCAGCAGGTGGCGGATGCGCTCGCGAGCCGGCTCGACCGCCCGGTCGAGTTGGTCGAGGTGGTCACGTTCGGCGACCGGTCGACCGAAGCACTCACGCAGATCGGCGGTACCGGAGTCTTCGTCACCGCGTTGCGGGAGGCGCTGGTGGAACGCCGGGTCGACCTCGCGGTGCACAGCTTGAAGGATCTCCCGACGACTCCCGACCCGGAGCTCGCCATCGCCGCCGTACCCCCGCGGGAGGACCCGAGGGACGTGCTGGTCAGCCCCAGCGACCGCACGCTCGGCGAGCTGCCATCCGGCTCCCGGATCGGCACCGGGTCGCCGCGCCGCGCCGCGCAGCTGCGTGCGCTCGGCCTAGGTCTGAAGATCGTCCCGATCCGCGGCAACGTCGACACCCGGATCCGGAAGGCCGTCGACGGCGAGGTCGATGCGGTCGTGCTGGCGCGGGCCGGCCTCGCGCGGCTCGGCCGCCTCGACGACGTCACCGAGGTGCTCGACCCGCTGCAGCTGCTGCCCGCCTGCGGGCAGGGGGCGCTCGCCGTCGAGTGCCGGGGGGTCGATGAGGAGCTCGTCGCCGCCATCGCCGCCGTTCTGGACGACCCGGCCACCCGAGCGGCCACCGCTGCGGAGCGCAGCCTGCTCGCGGCGCTCGAAGCCGGGTGCACCGCTCCCGTGGGCGGCCTCGCGGACGTCGCGGAGGACGAGGACGGACAGTTCGAGCTCTACCTGCGCGGCGTCGCCGCCGCCACCGACGGCAGCCGGGCGATCCGGCTGTCCGCGACCGGACCCATCGAAGCGCCCGAGACACTCGGACGCCGACTCGCCGCCGACCTGCTCGAAGCAGGCGCGGCCGACCTCCTGGGAGCATCTGCATGACGACGCTTGATCCGGCGCAGGACGTCGTAGCGGCCCCGAGTTCCGCGTCCTCCCCGACCACGCGCAAGAGTGCGGGGCGTCGGCCCGGCAAGGGGATCCCGCACCCGGTTGCTGTCCTCGGATCCGGGCCGGGCAACCCCGACCTGCTGACGGTGCGGGCCGCCACGCTGCTCGCCGAGGCGGACATCGTCCTCGTCGCGCCGGGCGTCCCCGCGGAGGTGCTCGCCGACGTGCGGGGCACGGTCCTGACTGCTCCCGGCGACGTCGCCGACGCGGCCAAGGAAGCGGTATCCCGGGCGCGTGCCGGCGAGCGGGTCGTCCGCCTGGTCGCGGGTGACCCATTCGTCTCCCCGGATGTCCCACGCGAGGTGGCGGCGCTCGGCCGGGCGAAGGTCGCCTTCGAGCTCCTCCCCGCCGTTTCGCCTGCCCTCGCCGTCCCCGGCTACGCGGGGGTGGCCGTCGGACTGCCGCACACCGTCTGCACGCTGGACCCGACGTGCGAAACCGCCCCGGACTGGTCCGGTCTCGCCGTCGCACCCGGAAGCCTCGTGCTGCTCCTGCCGGTGCCGAGCGACCTCGGCAAGGCCGCGACGGCGTTGCTGGAGCACGGGCGCCGTCCGGACAGCCTGGTCTCGGTCACCTTTGACGGCAGCACCTCCCGGCAGCGCACCGTCGTCAGCACCCTCGAGTTGGTCGATCGGGATGTAGCCGCGGTCCGGTCAAGCCCGGCCGACCTGACGCCGGTGCTGCCGGGAGGTCCGGCACCGACGGCGGTCCCCGCGGTCGCGGTGATCGGACCTGCCGTCCGTACCCGCGACAAGCTGTCCTGGTGGGAGAACCGCGCGCTGTTCGGCTGGACGGTGCTGGTGCCGCGGACCAAGGAGCAGGCCGGGTCGCTGTCGGCGTTGCTCAGCGCCCACGGCGCCGTGCCGCTGGAGGTGCCGACCATCGCCGTCGAGCCGCCGCGCACTTCGGCGCCGATGGACCGGGCCCTCCGGGGGCTTGTTTCCGGGCGCTACCAGTGGATCGCCTTCACCTCCACCAACGCGGTGCGAGCGGTCCGCGAGAAGGTCGAGGAGTACGGGCTCGACGCCCGAGCCTTCGCCGGCGTCAAGATCGCCACGGTGGGCGACGTCACCGCTGAGGTGGTGCGGGCCTGGGGGATGGAGCCGGATCTCGTGCCGTCGGGTCAGCAGTCCAGCGAGGGTCTGCTCGCCGAGTGGCCGCCGTACGACGAGGTGCTCGACCCGCTGGACCGGGTCTTCCTGCCCCGGGCTGACATCGCCACCGAGACGCTGGTGGCGGGCCTGAAGGAGCGCGGCTGGGAGGTCGACGACGTGACCGCCTACCGCACCGTGCGCGCCGCGCCGCCGCCCGCCCCCATTCGTGAGGCCCTGAAGGGCGGCCGGGTGGATGCGGTGCTGTTCACCTCGTCCTCGACGGTGCGGAACCTGGTCGGCATCGCCGGCAAGCCGCACGAGTCGACCACCATCGCGGTCATCGGACCGCAGACCGCTGCTGCGGCCCGCGAGCTCGGGCTCCGGGTGGACGTCGAGGCGAGTGAGCCCAACGTCCCCGCACTCGTGGAGGCGTTGGCCGGCTTCGCCCGGGAACGCAGAGCGGAGACGCCGGAGCGGCCGGTCTCCCGTATCAAAACCTCACGCAGTCGGGCCTCCCGCGCCAGCTCGTGACCGTCAGGAGCATCCGACCATGAATCCCGACCGACCATGACCCCCCGCCGACCGTGACTCCCCCGCCGACTTCGACCCCCCACCGGGCCGCCGGCACGTCTGCCGCCTACCCGGCCGCTCGTCCCCGCCGCCTCCGCCGGACGGCGGCGCTGCGGCGGTTGTCTGCGGGCGTCCGGCTGACCCCGGCCGACCTGATCCTGCCGATGTTCGTACGCGAGGACATCTCCGTCTCCGGCGGTGAGCCGCAGCCGATCGTCTCCATGCCGGGCGTCGTCCAGCACACCCGGAATTCGCTGCGCAAGGCCGCGGTCGAGGCGGTGGCGGCCGGTGTCGGCGGGCTGATGCTGTTCGGTCTGCCGGCCGAGAAGGACGGCCGCGGATCGGGCGCCGACGACCCCGACGGCATCGTGCAGCTGGCGATCGCCGACCTGGTCGAGGAGGTCGGGGGCGACATCGTGCTGTTGACCGACCTGTGCCTGGACGAGTACACGGACCACGGGCACTGTGGCCTACTCACCGCGGACGGTGCCGTCGACAACGACAGCACTCTCGAGCGCTACGCCAGCATCGCCGTCGCACAGGCGACGGCCGGTGCCGACGTCGTCGCGCCCAGCGGAATGATGGACGGCCAGGTCGCCGCGATCCGCGCCGGGCTGGACGGCGCTGGCTTCAGCGAGACACCGATCCTCGCCTATTCGGCGAAGTACGCCTCCGCGTTCTACGGCCCTTTCCGGGATGCGGCGGATTGCGCCCCCCAGTTCGGGGACCGCAACGCCTACCAGCAGGACCCCGCCCGGCGGGTGGACGAGGCGTTGCGTGAGGTGGCGCTGGACCTCGCCGAGGGCGCCGACGCCGTGATGGTCAAGCCGGCCGGCAGCTATCTGGACGTGCTGCGGGCCGTGGCGGACGCCGCCGACGTGCCGGTATCGGCATACCAGGTCAGCGGCGAGTACGCGATGATCGAGGCCGCTGCCGCGAACGGCTGGATCGACCGCGACCGCGCGATCCTGGAATCACTGATCTCGATCCGGCGGGCCGGCGCGGACCAGGTGCTGACCTACTGGGCCACCGAAGTGGCGCAGCGGCTGCGATGAGCCTGGCGCCTTCTCGATCAACTGACCCCGGGGCGCCCGAAGCGGGTGCCGGCGGTCAGTTGATCAGCCAGAGAGCGCCGGTCAGGTCAGCGGACCGCGAAGGACGCTGACCTTGGAGTGCTCCGGGTTGCCGTCGTTCGGTTCCAGCGAGATCTCCACGGCGGTGTAGCTGTTCTCCAGCGCCGACGGCAGGCTGTACGAGCCCTTCCCGCTCGATGGCAGTACGCCCACCGACAACATCCGTCCGCTCGGCGGGTCGAAGAGCCACACCTCGTAGAAGTCCTTGTCCGACGGGGCGGGGAGACCCTTGACGTTGAGCTTCATCCCACCGTCTGCGGCCAGCTGAGCTCGCCCGGCGGCACCGGGAACGGTCAGGCCGCCCGGCACGGGCGCCATCGCGACGGACCGGGCTCCGGAGCCCGCGGTGTCGCTCGCCCGGCCCAGCACCACTCCGCCGAGCACGCCTCCGACGAGGAGCACCACCGCGGCAGCCGCCGCGAGCCAGCGCGAGGCGTGGGGCCTCGTGACGCCGGAGGAACGTCGCCCGGCGCGGAGCGGCGACCACGAGTGGCGGGGCAGCTGCAGGGGCGGGAGTTCCGGCATCGGGGCATCTTCGTTGCCCGGAGTCAGCTCCGCCGCGACGTCGAGGCGCACCGCGTCCTGCAACCAGGCGGAGGCCCGGGCGACGACGGCGAGCTCGCGACGACAGGCATCGCAGCCTTCCAGGTGCTCGGCGACCTCGCGCTCGCAAGCAGGGGAGAGCTCGCCGGTCAACAGTGCCGGCAGCTCGTCCAGGATCGCCTCGTGGGTGGGGTCGACGGGGGCGCTCATGACAGGGCCTCCTTGTCGATCAGTGTGCCCAGCCGGCGGAGACCGCGGAAGACGCGCGCCTTCACCGTGCCGAGCGGGATGCCGAGCCGCTGCGCGGCTTCGGACTGGGTGTGATCGCCGAAGTACACGAGGGCGAGCACCTGCTTCTGTTCCTCGGGTAGCTGGGTCAGCGCGGAGCGGACGAGGGCGGCGCGCTCGTAGCGCTCGGCCATGACACGCCCGTCATCACCGGCGACCCCGCGCATCTCGTCCAGCGGCACGACATCATGATGCCGCCGACGGAGGTGATCGATCGCCCGCTTGCGTGCGATTCCCAGAACCCAGCCCTCGAGGCTGCGGCTCGGGTCGTACCGTTCCCGGCTCCGCCACACCTCGACAAACGTCCGTTGCAGCACGTCCTCGGCATCCGCGGACGGAACGAGGCGGCGCAGGTAGTTAAGCACCAGCGGCCCGAGCGTGCGGTACGCGTCGTGAATCGCATCCGGGTCGGAGGACAGTCGTAAGCCGATCGCCTCCGTCGCTGATGCGCTGTCCATAACTCTCCTTCGTGCCCGACCCCGCCGTTGGTTGCATCAGTCGACGACAGTCTGGAGAACGAGGGTGGCGAGGCCAAGTCGGCTAGTGAATGCCCCGGCTGAGGTGGCACCGCTCAGGTGGTGCGTACTCCGGCACCGTCACCACCTCGCTCGCTTCGCTTTTGGGCTGCGCCTGCGTTTTGGGCTGCGCCGGCACGCGCCTGAAAGGATCGGGGGGTGCCGACCGATCCGACGTCCCGTTCCCCCCGTAGCGACGAGCTTTTCGCCCGAGCCCAGGCCGTCGTCCCAGGCGGGGTGAACTCCCCGGTGCGGGCGTTCCGGGCCGTCGGGGGCACCCCCCGGTTCATGGTCCGCGGCGAAGGTCCATACCTGTTCGACGCCGACGGCACCCGTTATGTCGACCTGATCTGTTCCTGGGGGCCGCTGCTGCTCGGCCACGCGCACCCGGATGTCGTGGCGGCGTTGCAGGCCGCGGCCGCCGCCGGCACCTCCTACGGCACCCCGACGCCGGGCGAGGTCGAGCTGGCCGAGCTGCTCGTGCAGCGGGTCGGGCCGCCGCTGGAGCAGGTGCGGCTGGTCAACAGCGGTACCGAGGCGACGATGAGCGCGATCCGGCTGGCCCGCGGGTACACCCGGCGCAGCAAGGTGATCAAGTTCGCCGGCTGCTACCACGGGCACGTCGACGCGCTGCTGGCCGCGGCCGGCTCGGGCGTCGCCACCTTCGGGTTGCCTGACTCGCCCGGGGTCACCGGGGCGAGCGCGGCCGACACCATCGTGCTGCCGTACAACGACCTCGCGCTGGTCGAAGCCGCCTTCGAGACGCACGGCGACGACATCGCGTGCGTGATCACCGAGGCGGTGCCGGCGAACATGGGTGTGGTCCCGCCGCTGCCCGGCTTCAGCTCCGGGCTGCGATCGCTCTGCGACCGGTACGGCGCGCTCCTGGTGATCGACGAGGTGATGACCGGGTTCCGGCTCTCGGCGAGCGGCTGGTACGGCAGCAGCGACAACGCGGAGGGCATCGCGCCGGACCTGTTCACATTCGGCAAGGTCATGGGCGGGGGACTTCCCGCGGCGGCGTTCGGGGGGCGGGCCGAGGTGATGGCGTCGCTGGCCCCGGTCGGACCGGTCTACCAGGCGGGCACCCTCTCCGGGAATCCGCTCGCGGTCGCCGCCGGGCTTGCCACGCTCCGGGCGGCGACGCCGGACGTCTACCAGCATGTCGATACCCGCGCGGTCGAGGTCGCGGGGCTCGCCGCGGACGCGCTGACGGAGGCCGGCGTGCCCTTCGTCGTGAACAACGCCGGCTCGCTGTTCAGCATCTTCTTCACCGACGACAGCTCGGTGGTCGACTTGGCCGGCGCTTCCCGGCAGTCGACCCCCCGGTATGCCGCGTTCTTCCACGCGATGCTCGACGCGGGCGTCTATCTGCCGCCGAGCGCGTTCGAGGCCTGGTTTCTTTCCGCTGCGCACGACGGCGAGGTGCTCGAACGGATAGCCGACGCGCTCCCGGGAGCAGCACGGGCGGCGGCTGCGCTGCCGGGTCGGCTCGGCGGGGAAGCGACCGCGGCGGACCGGGCGTGAGCGGGCCGAGTTCGCCGTCGTCCGACGCTGGGCGGACGACCATCGTCCATCTGGTGCGGCACGGCGAGGTGTTCAACCCCGAGGGCGTGCTCTACGGGCGGCTCCCCGGCTTCCGGCTCTCCGAGACGGGCGAGCAGCAGGCGATGGTGACCTGCGGGTGGTTGTCGGACCCGCGGGCCGGCCGGGACGTCGCGGCGGTCATCGCCAGCCCGCTGGAGCGGGCCCGGCAGACCGCCGCCCCCTTCGCCGCCCAGTTAGGGCTCGAGGTCGGCATCGACCACCGGCTGATCGAGAGTGAGAACAAGTTCGAGGGCGGCGTCGTCGAGGTCGGGCCGAAAATCCTGGCGCATCCGCACCTGTGGAAGCACCTGCGGAACCCGTTCCGGCCCTCCTGGGGCGAGGACTACGACAAGGTCGCCGCTCGGGTGCTGGCCGCAGTCGCGGATGCCGCCGCGGCCGGCGCCGGGCGCGAGGTGGTGCTGGTCAGCCACCAGTTGCCCATCTACATCGTCCGCCGATCGATGGAGCGACGTCCGCTCTGGCACCGGCCGGACCGACGGCAGTGCGCGCTCGCCTCGGTGACGTCGCTGGTGTTCACCGAACCGGATCCGGCCGACGGTGCCGGCACCCGGCGGCTGCAGCGCGTCGAGTACGTCCAACCGAACGGGACGGGCAAGACGGCGCAGGGCAGCGTCGGCGCCTGATCCCACTTCTTGATCGCGGCGTTGAGGTTTCGGTCGAGGTCCAGCCCGCAGACAGGCAGGAGTGTGCTGCGGGCCCCCGAAGTTGGGTCGCTTGCTGGCGTGCCGGCGCCCGACTACTATTCTGGTCTATGAGCACCCTTCCGTTGTCGGAGGTGAAGGCACGCCTCTCCGAGATCGCTGAAGAGGTCGCTGCGACGCACGAGCGGGTTCAGATCACGAAGAACGGGCGCGGCTACGTGGTTCTGCTCGCGGCCGACGACCTCGAGTCGATTGAAGCCACCCTCGAGCTGCTCGCCGATCCGGACGCCCAGGCGCGTGTCGCGAGCGCCGAGATGGACCTCGAGCGGGGAGACGTCTTGGACGAAGCTGCGGTGCGAGCGCTGCTCGCCGTTCGGCGGTCCGGAGCTACTGAGTGAGCTTCCGGGTCGTCGTGACCCGGACGGCAGCGCGCCAGCTCGCCGAACGCCTGCCCGAAGCAGCTGCCGCCGCTTGTGTCGAGTTCCTGTTCGGACCGCTGGCGGCGAATCCCCACCGCGTCGGCGCGCCATTGCGCGCCCCGTTCTTGGGACAACGGCGGGCCCGTCGAGGCGAATACCGCGTTCGCTACCGCATCGACGACGAAACTTCGGCGGTCTACGTACTCGACATTGATCACGGACGAGACGCCTACCGGATTTGACCTCCACAGAACGCCGGGGTCTCGCCGAGGGTGAACTGGCGTTCGAGGACGCCGTCGTCGAGG
Source organism: Frankiaceae bacterium (assembly GCA_035468175.1). Classification (GTDB taxonomy): domain Bacteria; phylum Actinomycetota; class Actinomycetes; order Frankiales; family Frankiaceae; genus JAVEDQ01. The sequence continues at coordinate 42,485 of DATITC010000016.1, forward strand.
CGCTGTTCGGAAGTACATCGCATGGTCGTGCCTTCGGGAGTGCTCGTGAACGGCGCTCCCGGACGACCTATCGTCCGACCGTGATTTCGGAGGGGAGCACCCATGGCGATGCGTTCACGGGTCCCACCTCCTCGTTCTCTCACACGGCCACGAAAAGCTGGCATTGGTCACGTGCTCCGCCAACGAGGTTTCATCGGTGCTGACGGCAGAACACGGGGCCGGAGGGTCAGACTGAGCTGGTGAGCACCGCGGGGCCTGCCCTCCCGGACGGTGCCGCGGAGACGACCCGGCGGGTTCGCCGGTCCGCGGCGCGGCTCGCCCGTGCTGCCACCGAGCGCATGGGGCAGGAGCTGCCTTTCTTCGCCGGACTGCCCCCCGAGCACCGAGCCAACCTGGGGCTGCTGGTCCAAGCCTTCCTCGCCGCGTTCGCGGACTGGTTGACCCACCCGGTCTCCGGTCAGGAGGTGACCGCGTCGGTCTTCGCGACCGCGCCCCGTGAGCTGGTGCGGGCGGTCAGCCTGCCGCAGACCGTCGAGCTCGTCCGCTCCGCCGTCGACACGCTCGAACCCCGCGTACCGGAGCTCGCGACCACGCCCGAGGCCGCCCAGTGGCTGCGCGAAGCGATGCTGCGCTACACCCGCGAGCTTGCGTTCGCCGCCGCGCACGTCTACGCCTCCGCCGCGGAGGTGCGGGGCGCGTGGGACGCCCGCCTCGAGGCCCTGGTCGTCGACGGTCTGTTGCGCGGCGATGCCGGACGCGCGCTGCTGTCCCGCACGACCGCGCTGGGCTGGCGCTCGGGTGACGCGGTGGTCGCGTTGGCCGGCGGGGCGCCGGACGGCGAGCCGGAGGCGGTGCTCGCGGCGCTGCACCGGACTGCCCGCGAGCTCGACGTCGACGTCCTGGCCGCGGTGCACGGCGCCGACCTGGTCACGTTCGTCGGCAGCCCCGGCGACCCGTCGGCCGGGGCGGCCCAGCTGGCGTCCTGCTTCGGGCCGGGCCCGCTCGTGCTGGGACCGGTCGTTACCGGGCTGTCGTCGGGCGCAACGTCCGGCCGCGCCGCGGTGGCCGCCTTGCGCGCGGCGCCGGCGTGGCCGTCCGCCCCCCGTCCGGTCGCGTCCTCCGACCTGCTGCCGGAGCGGGCGCTGGCCGGGGAGTCCGATGCCCGGCAGGCGTTGGTCGCGGAGGTGTTTCAGCCGCTCGTCGACGCCGGTCCGGACCTGCTCGGGACGGTGTCGGCCTACGTCGAGGAGGCCGGTACCGTCGATGGAGCGGCGCGGGTCCTGTTCGTGCATCCCAACACCGTCCGGTACCGCCTGCGTCGGGTCGCTGAGCTGACCGGCCAGCCACCGACGGAGGCCCGCGGCGCATTCGTCCTGCGTGTGGCGTTGGCGCTCGGCCGGTTGCAGCCACAGGAGGCGAAGAACGTGACACCGAGTCCGGAGGACGAGCCGTCGACCAGCGCCCCCGCGTTGTCACCTTCCTCCAAAGGGTCGGCGACGGATTGGTCACCGTCTGAAGCCACGGAACCGCCGCTGGTCAGCAAGCTGGGACGTATGGCAGCGCGACCGGTGGTACGACCGGCATCCGGTCCCGGACCGAGGACCCGGTGAGGCAGACGCGACGGACCGGGTCGCGTAATTTCTGGCTACGGTCTTCCTGCTTACGGCGATCGTGCGCGTGGGGCTCGACGCGTCGAGCCGCCGGAGGAGCTCCCACCGTGCCGGAGGAGGGCTAGTCGTGCTGGCCATCGTCGCGCCCGGGCAGGGCGCGCAGACCCCAGGCTTTCTCGCGCCCTGGCTGGAGGTCGCGGCCGCGGCCGAGCTGCTCCGCCGGGCCGACGACGTCACCGGCCTCGACCTGGTGCGGCTCGGGAGCTCGGGCGACGCGGAGGAGATCCGCGACACCGCTGTCGCCCAGCCCCTTCTGGTCGCGGTCGCGCTGGCCTCCGCGGCGGCGCTCGACCTGCTTCCGGCTGAGGGTGCCGCTTCAGACGCGGCTGAAGATCGCCTGTTCGCCGGGCACAGCATCGGCGAGCTCACCGCGGCCGTGCTCGCCGGGGCGTTGCCGGCCGATGCGGCGCTGGTCCTGGCCCGCGAGCGGGGTCGCGCGATGGCCGAGGCGTGCGCCGCCGCGGACACCGGCATGACCGCCGTGCTCGGCGGCGATCCGCTCGAGGTCGACGCCGCGCTGGACCTGCACGGCCTCGTCGCTGCCAACCGCAACGGCGCAGGCCAGGTGGTCGCCGCCGGCCCGCGCGCCGGGCTCCTCGCGCTCGCCGCCGACCCGCCGGCCAAGGCTCGGCTCCGACCGCTCGACGTCGCCGGCGCCTTCCACACCGAGGCGATGCGGCCGGCCCAGCAGGCGCTCGCCGAGGTGGTCGCCGGGCTGGACCCGCACGACCCCGCCGGGCACCTGCTGTCCAACGCCGACGGTGCCGTCGTGCGGTCCGGGACCGACCTGCTCGAGCGGCTCGTCGCCCAGGTCGCCGCACCGGTCCGCTGGGACTCCTGCATGGCGACGATGGCCGGTTCCGGGGTCGCCGCGGTCCTCGAGCTCGCCCCGGGCGGCACCCTGACCGGCCTGGCCAAGCGGGCGCTCAAGGGCGTCGACACCGTCGCCCTGCGCGGCCCCGGCGACCTGGACGCGGCCCGTCTGCTGCTCAAGCGCGCGGGCGAGGGGACGTCGTGACCGGAGTCCGGGACGCGGTCCTGCTCGGCATCGGGGAACACCGAGCTGCTGGCGTCCTTACCAACGCGGACCTCGAGGCCCGGTTGGACACGTCGGACGAATGGATCCGGCGGCGCACCGGCATCGTGACCCGCCGCATCGCCGCTCCCGAGGAGAGCATCGTCGGGATGGGCGCCGATGCCGGCGCCAAGGCGCTGGCCGCCGCCGGGATCGACCCGGCCGAGCTCGACCTCGTCATCCTGGCCAGCTGCACGGCCCAGCGCCCGATCCCCGGGCTCGCGCCCCAGGTCGCCGAGCAGCTCGGCGCCTCGGGTGCCGGTGCGTTCGACGTCAACGGTGGCTGCGCCGGCTTCTGCTACTCGTTGGCGATGGCCGCGGACAGCGTGCGAGCGGGCAGCGCCTCGAAGGTCCTGGTCGTCGCCTCCGAGCGGCTGACCGACTGGGTGGACCAGGACGACCGCTCGATGGTCATCCTGTTCGGGGACGGCGCCGGAGCGGCTGTCGTCGGGGCCGCCGCTTCCGGGGCCGATACCGGGCCGGCCGCCACCCGCAAGGGACCGGTCGGCATCGGGCCCGTCGCCTGGGGTCACGAGGGCGCCAACGCCCCGGTCATCGAGATCCGGGACGAGTTCATGCAGATGCAGGGCAGCGCCGTGTTCCGTTGGGCCACGACAGTGCTGGTCCCCGTCGCCCGCCGGGCCTGCGAGCTCGCCGGGATCGAACCGTCCGACCTCGCCGCCGTCGTGCCGCACCAGGCCAACCTCAGAATCCTCGAGGCGATGGCGCGCTCGCTCGGCGCCACCGACGCGGTGTTGGCGCGGGACGTCGTCGACAACGGCAACAGCTCGGCGGCGTCGGTGCCGCTGGCCCTGGCCCGCCTGGTCGAGTCCGGCGAGGTGCAGAGCGGCGACCTCGCGCTGCTGTTCGCATTCGGCGCTGGGCTGACCTACGCAGGTCAGGTCGTCCGCATCCCCTGATTTGCACGACCGTGCACGAATCACCCGAAAAGAAGGAGTTCCAGATGACCCAGCAGGAGATCCTCGCCGGCTTCGCCGAGATCCTCGACGAGATCGCGGGCGTCGCCGCCGCCGACGTCACCCCCGAGAAGAGCTTTCTCGACGACCTCGACCTCGACTCGCTCACGATGGTCGAGGTCGCGACCGCGGCCGAGGACAAGTTCAACGTCAGCATCCCCGACGACGACCTGAAGGACCTCAAGACGGTTCAGGACGCGGTGACCTACGTGGAGAAGGCCGGTGTCGCCGCGTGACGGATGCGACTGGTCGCCGCGTGACGGAGGCGAACGGCCGGGCCGCCGTCGTCATCACCGGGCTCGGTGCCCTGACCCCCCTCGGCGTCGATGTCGCGTCGACGTGGAAGGGGCTCCTGGCCGGAGCGAACGCGACGGCGCTGCTCGACCAGGAGTGGGCCGCCGACCTGCCCGTGCGGATCGCCGCCCCGCTCGCCACCCGGCCGGACGGTTCGAGTCCGCTGGACGCGATCCCGCGGGCCCAAGCACGTCGGCTGGACCGGGTGCAGCAGCTCGCGCTGCTCGCCGCCCGTGAGGCCTGGGCCGACGCCGGCACGCCCGAGGTCGAACCGGAGCGGCTCGCCGTCGTCGTCGCGTCCGGCATCGGCGGAGTGCAGACGCTGCTCGCGCAGTACGACGTGCTGAAGGAGCGCGGCGCCTCCCGCGTCAGCCCGCACCTGGTACCGATGCTGATGCCGAACGGCGCAGCGGCCGTCGTCGAGCTGGAGTTCGGCGCGAGGGCCGGCACGCACACCCCCGTCTCCGCCTGTGCCTCCGGCGCCGAGGCGATCGCCTACGGGCTGGACCTGATCCGGGCCGGGCGGGCCGACGTGGTGCTCGCCGGTGGATCCGAGGCGGCCATCCACGCGCTGCCGCTGGCCGGTTTCGCCGCGATGCGGGCACTGTCGCCGCGCAACGACGACCCCGCCTCGGCGTCCCGGCCGTTCGACAAGGCGCGCGACGGCTTCGTCCTCGGTGAGGGGGCCGGCATCGTCGTGCTCGAACGCGCCTCCTTCGCCGAAGCCCGGGGCGCCCGCCCGGTGGCCACCCTGCTCGGCAGCGGGGCCAGCAGCGACGCGCACCACATCGCCGCTCCCGAGCCGCACGGAGCGGGAGCCGCCCGCGCCCTGTCGCTCGCGCTGGCCGACGCCGGCGTCGCGCCCGACGACGTGGCCCACATCAACGCGCACGCCACCTCCACCCCGCTCGGTGATGTCGCCGAAGCGCGGGCCATCCGCACCGCGTTCGGTTCCGCCGCGGACTCGGTGGTCGTGAGCGCCACCAAGGGCAGCACCGGCCATCTGCTGGGGGCCGCCGGGGCGATCGAGGCCATCGCGACCGTGCTGGCCCTGAAGGAAGGGACCGCACCCCCGACCCGCAACCTCACCGATCCGGACGACGAGGTCGACCTCGACGTCGCCGCCGTCGACCCGCGTCCGCTGCCGGCCGGCGCCGTCGGCGTTTCCAACGCCTTCGGCTTCGGCGGTCACAACCTCACGCTCGTCTTCGGGGCCTGACCGCATGGGTCTGCTCGAGGGGAAGACGTTGCTCGTCACCGGTGTCCTGACCGAGGCCTCGATCGCCTTCGGGGTGGCCCGGATCGCCCAGCAGGAGGGTGCGACGGTCGTTCTTACCGGCTTCGGACGCGGCCTCGGGATCACCCGACGGGTGGCGCGGCGGCTGCCCTCCGAACCGGCCGTGCTCGAACTCGACGTGACCTCCGAGGACGACCTCACCTCGTTGCCGGACCGGCTCCGCGAGGTCGGGGTCGACGCGCTCGACGGCGTCCTGCACGCGATCGGGTTCGCCCCGGCGGGAGCGCTCGGCGGCAACTTCATGACTGCCACCTGGTCCGACGTCGCGACCGCCGTCCAGATCTCGACGTACTCGCTCATGTCGCTGGCCCGGGCCGCCCGGCCCCTGCTGACGGAGCGATCGGCGGTGGTCGGTCTGACCTTCGACGCAACCGTCGCCTGGCCCGTCTACGACTGGATGGGCGTCGCCAAGGCGGGCCTCGAATCGGCGTCGCGATACCTGGCCCGGGAACTGGGTCCCTCCGGGATCCGCGTGAACCTGGTCGCCGCCGGCCCGCTCCGCACGATGGCGGCCAAGTCGATCCCGGGGTTCGAGGCCTTCGAGACCACCTGGGAGGAGCGGGCTCCGTTGGGCTGGGACATCCGGGACTCCGAGCCGGCGGCACGGGCCTGCGTCGCGCTGCTGTCCGACTGGTTCCCCGCCACCACCGGGGAGATCGTGCACGTCGACGGCGGGGTGCACGCCGTCGGGGCGTGATCCATCTGTCGGGGGTCGGTGATCCAGGGGTCGGCGATCCGGGAATCGGCGATCCGGGATTCACGGTTCTTGGTCCGCATGTCGACTTCCTCACGGAACGGACACAGCTTCGCGGGTCATACTTGGGTGTGCGCGTTCGGCAGGGGGTCGTCGGCCTGCTGACGTGTGCGCTGCTCGCCGGGGCCGCCGCCTGCGGCGGCAGTCCGGAACAGGGTGCCGGCGGCAACTACGGGTTCGTGAGCGCCGGCTCACCCGGGCTGGACCAGGTCGCGATCACCGAGCGGAAGCCCGCGCCCGCCTTGACCGGCTCCCAGGTGGACGGTCAGCCGTTCGACCCGGCCACGACCCGCGGGTCGGTCACTGTCGTCAACTTCTGGGCCTCGTGGTGCGGCCCGTGCCGCGGCGAGACGCCGAACCTCGAAGCCGTCGCCAAGCAGACCACGCCGTCGGGCGTCCGCTTCGTCGGGGTCAACGTCAAGGACTCGAAGGCCGCGGCTGCGTCGTTCATGCGCGACAAGGGCGTGACCTACCCCAGCCTCTACGACGACGACGGCAGCCTTGCCGCGCGCTGGCCGATCGCCGTTGGACTGCCGTCCACCGTCGTGCTGGACCGGCACGGACGCATCGCGGCGCGCTTCACCGCCGCCGTCGACCAGAACCAGCTGCTGCCGGTGGTGCAGCGCGTGGCGGGCGAGGCCACGTGAGCACGGCCCAGTTCGTCACCGACGGCCCGTTGCTGCTGGCCCTGCCGGTGGCGGCCGCCGCCGGGCTCGTCTCGTTCCTGTCGCCCTGCGTGCTGCCGCTGGTGCCCGGCTACCTCTCCTACGTCGCCGGGCTGACCGGGCGCGAGTTGGAGGAAGGTGCGACTCCGCCCGCCGTGCCCGCCGTGCCCACCGCCGCCGTTCCGAGCGGCTCCGGCGGGACCGCGACGCTCGTCCGTCCCGCGTCGAGCCAGCCTCGGGCGCACACACCGGTCCGGGGCCGGGTCGTTGCCGGTGCGGCCCTGTTCGTCCTCGGGTTCACCGTGGTGTTCGTCGGCTACGGCGCCCTGTTCGGCTCGGTCGGCAGCACCCTGCGGGTCCACCAGCGCGGCATCGAACAGGTGCTGGGTGCGATCACCATCGTCCTCGGGCTGGCGTTCGCCGGCGCGTTCGCCCGTCTCCCGCTCGCCAACCGCGAGTGGCGGATGCGCCGGCTGCCGGCCCGCGGGCTGGTCGGTGCTCCGGTGCTCGGGGTGCTGTTCGGCATCGGCTGGACGCCGTGCATCGGACCGACGCTGGTCGCGGTCCAGGGACTCGCGCTGAACAGTGCCACCGCCGGTCGGGGAGCCACCCTGTCCGCGGCCTACTGTGTCGGGCTCGGCCTGCCCTTCCTGCTCGTGGCGGTAGCGGTCCGCCGGGGGCTCGGCGCGCTCGCCGCGGTCCGTCGGCACACCCGGCTGGTCACGGTGCTCGGTGGCCTGCTGCTCGTCGTGGTCGGCCTGCTCGAGCTGACCGGGACGTGGAACGACCTGATCCTGCACCTCCGCGGCGTCCTGCCCGGCTTCGGGGAGACACCACTGTGAGCGTCGAGACCCCGAGCAGCAGCGTCCCGAGTGGGGTGCCGATCGATGACCCCGTCGACCGCGAGTGGGAGTCCGGCCTCGAACCCGCCGCCGTCCGCCGGGACCGCGAGGCCGCCGAGGCCAAGGCCGCCGGGACGCCGGCGCCCCGACGTCCGAAGGGAACGCGCTCGCGCGCCGTCGCCACCCTCGCCGCGGCCTGGCGGCAGCTGACCAGCATGCGCACCGCGCTGCTGCTGCTCCTGCTGCTGGCGGTGGCGGCCGTTCCGGGGTCGATCTTCCCGCAGCGTCCGGTCAACCCCCTGCGGGTCGACCAGTACCTGCAGCAGCACCCGAGCATCGGCCCGTTCCTCGACCGGCTGCACGCGTTCAACGTGTTCACCGCGCCGTGGTTCTCCGCGATCTACGTACTGCTCATGGTGTCGCTGGTCGGTTGCGTGGTGCCGCGGCTGCGGATGCACATCCGGACGCTGCTCGCGCCCCCGCCGAAGGCACCGGCGCACCCGGCCCGGCTGCCGGTCGGCACGTCCTGGACGACCGACCTTCCGCCGGACCAGGCTGTGGCCGAAGCACGCGCGGTGCTGCGCAAGGCCCGCTTCCGAGCCGTCCTCGGAGACCCCGCGAACGGCACCACCGTCGCCGCGGAGAAGGGCCTGCTGCGCGAGACCGGCAACCTGCTGTTCCACTTCTCGCTCATCGCGGTCCTGGTCGGCATCGCGATCGGCAGCCTGTTCGGCTACTCCGGCTCGGTCCTGGTGCCGGAGGGGCGGACGTTCACCAACACGCTGGTGGCCTACGACGCATTCACCCCCGGCGCCCGCGTGGACCAGGCCCGGCTGCAGCCGTTCTCGTTCACCCTCGATGACTTCTCCGCCCGGTACCGGGCCTCCGGTGAGCCGGCCGACTTCGTCGCCGCGCTGCACTACCGGACCGGGTTCGACGGGCCGGAGCACACCGGCGTCCTGAAGGTCAACAAGCCGCTGACGTTCGGGCAGACGAAGGTCTACCTGACCGGGCACGGCTACGCGCCGCACTTCGTCCTGCGCGACCGCACCGGCCGCGTGGTGTTCGACGACTACGTGCCCTGCACTCCCCGCGGCGGCACCGAACCCGTCCGGTCGTCCTGCACGGTGAAGATCCCGGACGCCGGACTGGCGCCGAAAGGGCAGCTCAAGGTCCCGCAGCAGCTCGCCTTCCGTGCCTCGCTGATCGCGGACCCGGTGGGCGGGACGCCGGAGCTGAAAGGTCCGCAGCTGCAGCTTAGCTCGTTCGTCGGCGACCTGCACCTCGACGAAGGCACCCCGCAGAACGTCTACTCGCTCGACCCGAGCGGACTCGACCCCATCCGCACCACCGGTGCCGGCGGTAGCAACCAGCTCATCCAGACGGTGAACGTCGGCCCCGGCCCGGACGGCACCGTCAGCGCGCTGCCCGACGGGCTGACCCTCAGCGTCGACGGCATCCGGGACTGGTCGGTGTTCGCGGTGAAGCACGACCCGGGCAAGAGCCTGGTGCTGATCGCTGCGGTGCTGCTGCTGATCGGACTGGTGCTCACGCTCACCATCCGCCGACGGCGGATCTGGGTGCGGGCCGTGGCCGTCCCGGGCTCGTCTGGCGGGGCTGGCGGGGCTGAAGGGGCCGGCACCGTCGGGGCGGCCCCCAGCCGTACGCTGCTAGAGGTCGGAGGAGTGGCCCGCGTGGGTGACATCTCCGCTGAGTTCGACGAGCTGGCGGCCCGCCTGCGGCACCGCCTGCCGGAGTCACCTGCACCATCGACCGCCGAACGGGAGACCCGTGTCGAAGCTCTCTGACCACCTGTTCCTGGTCACCATCCTGGTCTACGCGGTCGCGATGGTGGCCTTCGCGGCCGACCTCGCCTTCCGTCGCCAGGTCGTGCCGATCTTCCGCTCCGGCGACGTGATCAGGCGGACCCCGCAGGCGACCCGGGTGGACGAGCGCGAGCTCGTCGGGGCCGGGGTCTCGACGGGACCTGGTGGCCGGAGCAGCTCGCTGCCGGTCGACCCGCCCCGCTCCTCTGCGGCATCGGCCGGATCGTCGGGCGCCGGTGGACCGGGAGAGGGTGACGACGCCGGCGGACACTTCACGTGGCTGGCCCGCGCTGCGGTGGGCCTCACCGCGCTCGGTTGGCTGATCCACCTCGCCACCATCGTCACCCGGGGCATCGCCGCCCGGCGGGTGCCGTGGGGCAACATGTTCGAGTTCTCCACGGTCGCGGCGTTCATCTGCGTGACGGCGTTCCTGGTCCTGCTCGCGAAGCAGCGGGCCCGCTGGCTCGGCACCTTCGTCCTGCTGCCGGTGGTGCTCTACCTCGGCCTCGCGGGGACCGTGCTCTACAAGTCGGCCGGCCCGCTGGTGCCGGCGCTGAACTCGTACTGGCTGAAGATCCACGTCCTCGCCGCCATCACCGCGAGCGGCCTGTTCTTCGTGAGCGGCATCGTGGCCCTGCTGTACCTGGCGAAGAGCTACCGGCCGGACGGCCCGATGCTTTCCCGCCTCCCGGCCGCGGAGAAGCTCGACCGGATCACCTACGGCATCGTCGCTCTGTCCTTTCCGATCTGGACCTTCGCGGTCATCGCGGGTGCCATCTGGGCCGAGGCGGCGTGGGGCCGGTACTGGGGCTGGGACCCGAAGGAGACCTGGTCGTTCATCACCTGGGTCATCTACGCCGGTTACCTGCACGCCCGCTCCACCGCCGGCTGGCGCGGCCGCCGGGCCGCCTGGTTCGCGGTCGCTGCCTTCGCCGCGTTGATCGTGAACTACTACGTGGTCAACATCTGGATCGTCGGCCTGCACAGCTACGCCGGCGTGGGCTAGTACCGGAATCGGAGGCTCTCACCTGACAGAATCGCTGCGTGGCATCGACGCCGGCTGATCTCCGCGACTTCCTCCGCGCACTCGAGCGCGAGGGTGACCTGAAGCGCATCCGGGCCGAGGTCGATCCATACCTCGAGGTCGCCGAGATCACCCAGCGCGTGGTCCGCGGGCAGGGCCCGGCGCTGCTGTTCGAGAACGTCCGTGGCTCGTCGATGCCGCTGGCGATGAACGTGTTCGGCACCGAGCGGAGGATGGCGAAAGCCCTCGGGGTGGAGCGCCTCGACGAGATCGGCGATCGGATCGCCGGCCTCCTCAAGCCCGAGCTGCCGCAGGGCTGGGGCGGCATGCGGGAGGCGTTCGGCAAGCTCGCCAGCCTCCGCGCCGTCCCGCCGAAGAAGGTCAGCACGGCACCGTGCCAGGACGTCGTCCTCACGGGCCCGGACGTCGACCTGACCCTTCTCCCCGGCATCCAGGCCTGGCCGGACGACGGCGGCATCTTCCTCAACCTCGGCCTCACCCACACGAAGCACCCCGAGACCGGCGCCCGCAACCTCGGCATGTATCGGCTTCAGCAGCACGACGAGCGCACCCTCGGCATGCACTGGCAGATCCACAAGGACTCCAACGCCCACCACGCGGTCGCCGAGCGCCGCGGGGAGCGGTTGCCGGTCGCCATCGCGTTCGGCTGCGACCCGGCCATCACTTACGCCGCCAGCGCGCCGCTCCCCCCGGAGATCGACGAGTACCTGTTCGCGGGATTCCTCCGCGGGTCGCGGGTCGAGATGGTCGACTGCCTCACCGTGCCGCTGCAGGTCCCGGCGCACGCCCAGATCGTCGTCGAGGGCTGGCTCGAGCCCGGCACCCGGCTGCCGGAGGGTCCATTCGGCGATCACACCGGCTTCTACACACCGGTCGAGCCGTTCCCCGCGTTGACCATCGACTGCATGACGATGCAGCGCGAGCCGGTGTTCCAGACGATCGTCGTCGGTCGCCCGCCGCAGGAGGACGGGCCGATCGGCAAGGCGACCGAGCGCATCTTCCTGCCGCTGATCCGCCTCACCGTGCCGGAGATCGTCGACTACGACCTCCCGGTCGAGGGCGTGTTCCACAACTGCTGCATCGTCTCGATCGACAAGCGCTACCCGAAGCACGCGCAGAAGGTCATGAACGCGATCTGGGGAGCAGGGTTGCTGTCGCTCTCGAAGCTGATCGTCGTGGTCGATGCCGACTGCAACGTGCACGACTACTCCGAGGTGGCCTGGCGGGCCTTCGGCAACGTCGACTATCGGCACGACCTGCTGACGAGCATCGGCCCGGTCGACCACCTGGACCACGGCTCGTACACCCAGTTCTGGGGCGGAAAGGCCGGCCTCGACGCCACCCGCAAGCTGCCGACCGAGGGCTACGACCGCGGCTGGCCGGCGGAGTGCGTCATGGACCCGGGGATGGTGGCCCAGGTGGACCGGCGGTGGACGGAGCTGGGCTTGTGAAGGAGCTGGGCTTGTGAGCGCGGCAAATCCCGCCCTCGGCTCGAGCGCCGGGAACCCGGTGAAGGCGTTCTTACGGCTGGTGATGATCGAGCACTCGATCTTCGCGCTGCCGTTCGCCTACCTCGCTGTGCTGGCCGCGTCGTACAGCGTCGACCGGTCGGTGCACTGGGACGCGCTGCTCCTGGTCACCGTCGCGATGGTCGCGGCCCGGACATTCGCGATGGCGTTCAACCGGATCATCGACCGAGAACTCGACGCCCGGAACCCGCGGACCGCCTCCCGCGAACTGGTCACCGGCGCCGTCGCCGTGCGGACCGCCGTCGTCGGCTCCGTCGTCGCCTTGATCGTCTTCCTTGTCGCCGCGGCGCTGCTGTCCCCGCTCTGCCTGGTGCTGGCCCCGATCGCCCTGGCGCTGCTCGCGCTCTACCCCTACGGCAAGCGCTTCACCTGGCTCTGCCACGGCATCCTCGGGCTCGCGCAGGCCGTCGGACCCATCGGCGCGTGGATCGCCGTGACCGACCGGTGGAGCTGGGACGCGGTCTTGCTCGGGCTGGCGGTCGGCCTGTGGATCGGCGGCTTCGACCTGATCTACGCCCTGCAGGACCTCGACTCGGACCGGGCCGGCGGCGTCTACTCGCTGCCCGCGCGCTTCGGGCCGGTGGTCGCGCTGCGGGTCTCGCAGGTGGCCCACCTCGTGACGCTGGCGTTGTTCGTCGCCTACGGTGTCGGCATCGGGGCGGGGGTGTTGTGGTTCGTCGGGGTCGCCCTGGTCGCGGTCGCGTTCGCCTACGAGCACAGCATTGTGGCGCCTAATGACCTCTCTCGGGTCAACCGGGCGTTCTTCACCACCAACGGCTTCGTCGGCATCGCGCTGTTCGTGTTCGGCCTCGCCGACCTCGTGGTGCGTGGGCTCGGCGTCTGACCCGGTGGACCAGCTGTCGGAGTCGGAGCCGGAGTCGGAGCCTCCCGGCCTTGGCCCACATCCGCTGCCCTGGCCGGACGACCCGCGCCTCGACCCGGAGCTTCTCGCCGAGGGCGACCGCCGCAACGTCGTCGACGGCTACCGCTACTGGCGGCGGGAGGCGGTCGTCGCCGACCTGGACCTCCGCCGGCACCCCTTCCACGTCGCCATCGAGAACTGGCAGCACGACCTGAACATCGGGACGGTCGTGCGCAACGCCAACGCATTCCTCGCCGCCGAGGTGCACATCGTCGGCCGCCGGCGCTGGAACCGCCGCGGCGCGATGGTGACCGACCGGTACCAGCATGTGCGACATCACGACGACGTCGGCGCGCTGGCCGAATGGGCGGCTGCCACGCAACTGCCACTGATCGGCATCGACCTCCTCCCCGGTTCCCGGTCCATCGTCAGCGCCGAACTACCCCGGACCTGCGTGCTGCTGTTCGGGCAGGAGGGGCCGGGGCTGTCCGAGGAGGCGCGGCGGCGCTCCGCGTCGGTGCTGCACATCCCGCAGGTCGGTTCCACGCGTTCGATCAACGCCGGCGTCGCCTCCGGGATCGCCATGTACGAGTGGCTCCGCCGGTACGCCCGGGAGAGCTGAGACCACTTCCGCCGGCAACCTGGCTCAGGTAGAACCGGAGGTCATGACGTCGCGACACGGCCGGCCCAGTCTCATGCGGCCCAGTCCCATGCGACCCAAGCCCATGCGACCCAAGCCCATGCGGCCCAGTCCCATGCGCCGGTTCGATCCGCGCAAGCTGGGCGCGCTCGAGTGCGCCGCGTGGGTGGCCTACTACCGGCGGGACTGGCGTCGGGTGCTCGGCGCCGCTGTCGGGATGGTGCGGGTCGGCTTCCGGATGTCGTGGCCTCGGACCCTGTACGGGGCCGCGCTGGTGCTCCGGGCCAACCAGGTCTGGGCGCCGTACCCGGACAACGACCCAGACGCAGCGCGTCGGCTGATGGAGCGCTTCTACCGACTGGTCGCCCGGACGCACGACGAGACGTTCGACGTGGTTCGCGCCGCCGAGCTGGAGGTCGAGTGGTGGCGGGTGCACCGGCACGGCCAGCGGGATGAGCCCGACCAGCCGCCGAACGCGCTGATCGACGCGTTGACCGCGCTGTACGCCCACGTCTACCAGGAAGAGCCGGAATTGGTCCGTCCGGCGGCAGCTGCCCGAGCCGAGGCGATGTTCGTCTCCGACGCGTGGGTGGCGGCGGGAGCCGACCCCCACAGCACCGCTATCGAGGCCGAGCGGGCGGCTCTGACCAGGTCGTATGCGTTGCTACTCGGAGCCGTCCACCGACTCCCCGGGGCGGATGGAGAACGGCCCCGCGGGGTGTAATCCGAGGAACATTTGTCGGGCGCTTCATGTTGGGTAGGGTTGTCGCCGACAACAGATGTGCCGGCTCGATCCATGGCCCCCGGACCCAAACACGTCGCTTCGAGCGACACCACGCCGTGAGGCAGACCTGGCGGGTCGGCGCACGACAGCCCCGGACTTCGGTCCGGGGCTCTCGTGTTTCTGGGGCCGGCCACCCCGCGGCGCCGGCTAGTCCGCGGCGCGCTTGGAGCGTCGCCGGGGACCGGTCCGGGGATAGCGCTGCTGATTGCCGGGCTCGAGGTCGGCCAGCGCGCCGCGCAGCAGCTGCAACGCGTTCCGGGACAGCGCGTCCGCCTCGACCGCCGACAGGTCGAGTTCGGCGGCAACCCCGGGCCATCCCTCGGCGTAGCCGAAGGCGGTGACGGCCGCGGCCCGCTCCTGCGCCGGCAGCCGTGACAGGGCTTCCTCGAGCCGATCGAGCAGTTCGGCCTCGGGCGTGCCGGAGCTGCTCGGGGCGAGGTTCTCGATGACGTCGCTCGAGAGCGGCCGCAGCCTGGGCTTCCGTTCTGTCACGATTCCATCGTGCCTGCCGACCGCCCTTCATGTGCAGCGATCTGGGTTGTCGCCGGCGCGCCCGGCGCCGGTAAGAGCACCGTGGTTCCGCTGCTGCTCGCCCGGTTGCGGCCGGTTCCCGCCCGGCTCGACAAGGACACGATGTTCGGCGGCTTCGCCGGCGCGGTGCTGGACGCAGCCGGACGTCCGGTCGGCGAGCGCGAGGGCCCTTGGTACGACGAGCACGTCAAGGTGCATGAGTACGCCGGGATGACGGCGACGGCGCGGCAGATCCGCGGACCCGGCTGTCCGGTGCTGCTCGAGGCGCCGTTCACCTCGCAGATCCGCGACCCGAGCCGGTGGGCGGCCTGGGTTGCCGAACTGGGCGGCGAGCCGGTGCGCCTCGTCTGGATCGGCTGCTCGGCCGCGGTGCTGCGTGACCGGATCGAGCAGCGGGCGCGGCCGCAGGACGCCGGCAAGCTCGCCGACTACGAGGCCTGGTCGAGCCGCATGCAGCCGGACGTGCCGCCGCCGATCCCGCACCTCGCCCTGGACAACACCGGCACCGAGCACGACCTCCGCGAGCAGATCGATCGCCTCGTTCGCAACCTGACCGCCGGGGGCGCCGACCGCCGGTGGGATGTCTAGCCTCTCCGGCATGGGAGCTCTGGACGGTCGGGTCGCGCTGGTCACCGGCGGTGGTAGAGGGTTGGGCCGGGCGGTTGCGCAGGCGCTCGCCGAGCGAGGTGCCGCTGTCGCCGTCGGCGCCCGATCCACGGAGGAAGTGGACTCGGTGGCCGGCGAGCTGCGGGAGGCCGGGTACTCCGCGACGAGCGTCCCGCTGGACGTCTCCGACCCGGCATCCGTCGAGAACGCGGTGCGGCGCGTCGCCGACGAGCTCGGCACAGTCGACATCCTGGTCAACAACGCGGGCGTGGTGTGGCCGCTCGGGATGCTGCTGAAGGTCGACGCCGACGAGTGGGAGCAGTCGATCGATATCAACCTCACCGGCGCCGTCCGCTGCATCCGCGCCGTGCTGCCGGGCATGCTCGAACGTGGCTTCGGCCGGATCGTGAACATGAGCAGCGGCGCCGCGGCCGGTCCCGGCATGCCGGCGGCCAGCGCCTATTCGGTGGGCAAGGCCGGGCTCGACATGGTGACGGCGAACCTGGCTGACGAGCTCTCCGGCAGCGGCGTGTGCATCAACGGGGTCCGGCCCGGCGTGGTCGACACGTCGATGCAGGACTACATGCGGAGCCTGCCGCGGGAGCAGGTCGGCGCCGCGTTCTACAACAAGTTCCACGGGCTGCACGAGCGGGGCGAGCTCAGCGGTCCGGGTCCGGCGGCGCAGCTGATCGTGCTACTGGCCAGCAGCGACCGCACCGGGCAGACGCTGGACGTGCGGGACGAGGAGACCAAGCAGCTTATCGACGGCATTGCGTGAGAACTCGGCGCGGAACGGCTCGCGGGAGCCGACAAATCCGTACGAATCGGGCGCTCAACACTGGTTCCGCGGAGAGTTTGCACACTGCCCGGGCAGCCGGCGGGTTTCTCGGAGCGGCATGCTGAACACATGAGCCGCGTCCCGTGGATCGTCGGGGTGTCCGGCGCGTCCGGGACGCCGTACGCCAGGTCCGTGCTGCGCGGGCTGCTGGCCGCGGGCGAGGCGGTTGACCTGGTCGTCAGCCGGGCCGCGCGACTGACGCTGCTGGACGAGACCGGACTCCGCTGGCACGACGACGGGTCGTCGCTGACCGCCTGGCTCGGCGCGGACGCCACGAAGGACGGCGACGTTTGGCACTGGGGGCCGGCGGACCTCGCCGCCGGCCCCTCCAGCGGCAGCTACGTCACGCGGGGAATGGTCGTGGTCCCGGCGAGCACCGAGGCGGTGGCGGGGATCGCGTTGGGGCTGTCGAAGGACCTGCTGCAGCGCTCCGCCGCCGTCACCCTCAAGGAACGACGGCCGTTGGTGGTCGTGCCGCGCGAGATGCCGCTGCCCCGGGCGACGCTGGTGCACCTGCTGGCGTTGTCCGACGCGGGGGCGGTGGTCGCTCCGGCCAGCCCCGGCTTCTACACGGGTGCCGCGGACGCCGAAGCGCTGGCCGACTTCGTCGCGGCCAAGGTGCTGGACGCGCTGGCGGTGCCGCATCAGCTGGCGCAGCGGTGGACCGGAGTGCTCGGGCAGGGCCGCACTGCCGGCTGAGCAGGGCACCGCTGGACGGTGAATCCCCCGTGCCGCCTCGGCGGAAGGGTGCCGACCGGCAGAATCGGCCGGGTGTCCCGCCCTTTCCGCATCGTCTTCGTCTGCCTCGGCAACATCTGCCGTTCCCCGATGGCCGAGCTGGCGATGCGGCGTCTGCTGGACCAGGGGGGCTTGGCCGACCGGGTGCAGGTCGCCAGCGCGGGCACCGGCGACTACCACGTCGGCGAAGGCGCCGATCCGCGGGCGGCGGCCACGCTGCGCGAGCACGGCTACGACCCGGACCGGCGCCGGCTCGCCGAGTTCAGGGCCACCCAGTTCACCGCCGACGACTTCGCCGGGGCCGACCTGGTCCTCGCCCTTGACGCCTCCAATGCGGAGGTGCTTCGTCGGCGGGCGCCCGATGCCGAGGCCGCCGCGAAGGTCCGCCTGCTCCGGGCGTTCGACCCAGCGTCCGTGGCCGCGGGCGAGGTGGACGTCCCCGACCCCTACTACGGCGGGGAGGACGGGTTCCCGCACGTCCTGGCGTTGGTGGAGGCGGCCTGCCAGGGCCTTCTGGAGCACCTGCGCACCGAACCCGCCCTCGCTCGGTGATCCCCGGGCTCGCGCACGCCACGTCGGTCGGTGGCGGCAGCATCTGCGACGCCTACCGTGGCGAATGGCGGGGGCGGACCGTGTTCGCGAAGACGCTGCGCCACCCGCCTCGGGGTTTCTTCGAGGCCGAGGAGCATGGACTGCGCTGGCTCGGCGCCGTCGGGGCTCCGGTGCCCGAGGTGCTCCACGTCGCCGCCGATGTCCTGATCCTCGAATGGGTCGAGGCCGGTTCCCCGACGCGGGCGGCAGCGGAACGGTTCGGCCGCGACCTCGCCGACCTGCACGCCTGCAATGCGCCGGCTTTCGGCGCCGGGTGGCCCGGCTACATCGGCTCGCTCCCGATGGACAACGCCACGACCTATGCCGCTCCGGACGAGTGGCCCGCGTTCTACACCGAGCAGCGGGTGCTGCCGTTCCTCCGCCTCGCCGTGGACGACGGCGCCATCGACGACCGCGGCCAGCGAGCCGTCGAGGAGGTCTGCGAGCGGCTGGCCGACCTCGCCGGTCCGCCCGAGCCCCCGCGGCATATCCACGGTGACCTGTGGAGCGGGAACGTGCTGTGGACCGGTAAAGGCAGGGGTGTCGCGGACGGGCGCGTCCGGCTGATCGACCCGGCGGCGCACGGCGGTCACCGCGAAACCGACCTGGCGATGCTCGCCCTGTTCGGGTTCCCGCAGCTGGACGCGGTGCTGGGTGCATACCGGGAGCGTTTCCCGTTGGCCGATGGCTGGGAGCAGCGCCGTGACCTGCACCAACTGCACCCGTTGCTCGTACATGCGGCGCTGTTCGGCCGCTCCTACGGTTCCCGCGTCACGTCGCTCGCGCGGCGCCTGCTGAGCTGACCCTCGGGGACATGCGCGCGCTCCGCTCGGGGACATGCGCGAGCTCCGCTCGGGGACATGCGCGAGCTCCGCTCGACTACGCTGAGGGGGTGCAGCAGCCGATTCTTTCGCAGGCCCGCAAGGACGAGATCGAGGCCAAGGTCGCCGCGGGGGAGCGTCTGACCCGTACCGATGGCGAAGACCTCTACACCACCGACGACCTCGCCTGGCTCGGCGGCCTGGCCCACTCGGTCCGCACCGCGAAGAACGGCGACCGCGTCTTCTTCAACGTCAACCGGCACCTGAACCTCACCAACGTCTGCTCCGCGTCCTGCGCGTACTGCTCGTTCCAGCGCAAGCCGGGGGAGACCGACGCCTACACGATGCGGGTGGAAGAGGCGGTCCGCCTCGCGAAGGCGATGGAGCCCTCGGGCATCACCGAGCTGCACATCGTCAACGGCCTGCACCCGACGCTGCCGTGGCGCTACTACCCGCGGGTGCTGAAGGAGTTGAAGGCCGCGCTGCCGAACGTCGCGCTGAAGGCCTTCACCGCAACCGAGATCCACTGGTTCGAGCGCATTAGCGGGCTGTCGGCCGACGCGGTCCTCGACGAGCTGATCGACGCCGGCCTGGAGTCCCTGACCGGCGGCGGCGCCGAGATCTTCGACTGGGAGGTGCGCCAGCAGATCGTCGACCATGACACCCACTGGGAGGACTGGTCGCGCATCCACCGGCTGGCGCACTCCAAGGGTCTGCGGACGCCGTCGACCATGCTCTACGGGCACATCGAGGAGCCACGGCACCGCGTCGACCACGTGCTTCGGCTCCGTGAGCTGCAGGACGAGACCGGCGGCTTCCACGTCTTCATCCCGCTGCGCTACCAGCACGACGCCGCCGGGGACCCTCGCAACCGCATCCAGGACCGCACCACGATGGCCAGCGGCGCCGAGGTGCTGAAGACGTTCGCGGTCTCCCGGCTGCTGTTCGACAACGTCGACCACGTCAAGAACTTCTGGGTGATGCACGGGCTGACCACGGCCCAGCTGTCGCTGTCGTTCGGCGCCGACGACCTGGACGGCAGTGTCGTCGAGTACAAGATCACCCACGACGCGGACGGCTTCGGTACGCCGAACACGATGACGCGGGAGAACCTGCTCGAGCTGATCCGCGAGGCCGGCTTCCGTCCGGTCGAGCGGGGCACGCGATACGAGACGCTCCGCGAGTACGACGGACCGGACGCCACGCGCGGGACCGTGCCGCGAGACCCGGCCGGGCTTCCGCTGTCGGTCGGCTGAGAGCGCCGCGGTGAGCAGTCGGGGAGGGCCGCCAAAGCCTCCGGGTGTCGGTGCGATCTCGATGCTCGCAGCCGTAGTGGTGCTCGTGCCGGGGATCGTGGTCTACGTGGGGCTGCGGGCGCTGGGCCTGGCCATCGGTCCCGCCGGTCTGCTCGGTCTGCTGGTGATGATTCTCGGGATGGTCGCCTACCCCGTGCTGCTGCGGAGGACGGGATGGGTCGGTCCGCGGCCCACCTCGCGCCCCGGCCCGGCGGCGACTCAGCGTGCGGAGCCCGGCGACCGCGCGGAGCCCGGCGAAGGAAAGCGGCCGTGAAGCTTCCGGGTCGACGCACCGGCCCCCCGCCCGGCACCGGGCTGGCACCGATCTACGTGCGCTACCTCAGCCTGCGGCTGCTGATCTTCCTCGGTGTGCTGCTGATCTGCATCGCGCTGAGCTTGCGGGGCATCGCCGCCGTGGTGGTCGCGCTGCTGGTCAGCGGCGTGCTCTCCTACCCGCTGGCTCGCAAGCAGCGGGAAAGCATCGTGCGGGAGATCCATAACCGCCGTAAGTAGCGAACCGCGGACCGGGTCAGCCGAGCTTGACGTCGCGGAAGCTCCCGACGCGGGGGATGTCGATCGTGAGGGTCTGTCGCAGGCGGCCGGACCCGGTCGCGACGTGCGCGAACGGGTCCGGCCGGGGTCTGCAGCGGGACGGATCAGCTGGTAACCGTCCGGGTCGGCGACGACACGGCGGGGAAGCCGGTTCCGGCGGCACCAGCGGCGACCCGGAACTGGTAGGTCGTCGTAGCGTTCTGGGTGAGGGCGAAGAACGCGTTGCCGTCTCCGGCGGTCTGCCCGGAGCCGATCTGGCTGTATGTGGTCTGACCGACGACCTTGCGCCACAACGTGAACGTCTTGCCCGCCAGCGGAGTGTTTGTCCGGGTGTCGACGAGCGTGCCGTAGAGCCACAGCGGGTGGCCCTTGGGCACGGACGGGGCGGCCGTCAGCGAGAGTGACGCCGCCGGCTTGGCCGTCGTCACCGGCGTGTTCGGAGCGCCGACGTAGGCGAAGGTGTCCAGGACGTTCCGCGTGCCGTGGAACCAGTTGCCGTCGACCCCGCCGGAGATGCCGCTGATCCTGGCCGCGTCGGTGTACTGCCACACGGTCGAGAAGCCGAAGTCGCCGAACAGGTTCGGGCCGGTGGCCGGCGGGTTGTAGTCCGCGACCCAGACCGGGTACCGGGAGAAGCCCGACGGGTTCCCCATGTAGCCGTTCCAGAACCACGGGCCGCTGTAGACCATCGGCGTCCTGCCGCTGGCCGCCTCGAGCGAGCTGAGGAATGTCTTCGTCCAGGCCGTCACGTTCGCAGCGGACAGGCCACCGGTGGCCTCGATGTCCAGCACCGGCGGCAGGGCGCCGGCCACTCGGACGTTGCCCATCTGAGCGGCGAATCCTCGGGCGTCGCTAGTGGCCGTGGACAGCGGCAGCCGCGGACGGGCGAAGTGGTACCCGGTGGCCCGCAGTCCGGCAGCGCGAGCGCCGGCCAGGTCGCCGCCGGCGTACGGGTTGGTGTAGCCCGCGCCTTCGCTCACCTTCACGAATGCGAACGCTGCGCCGCCGGCCTTGACCGAGGCCCAGTTGATGCCTGCCCCGTTCGGGTGCTGGTAGCTGGCGACGTCGACGCCGAACACGTTCTTCGCGTACGGGCCGGTGAGCGGACCGGTGGTCCCGAGCGAGCTGGGCGGCGGGGTGCATCCCGCGGCGACGACGGCCAGGCCGAGGCCCGCGACGACGAGTGCGGAGCGACGTCGGACCCGGGAAGGGTCGGGACGGAGGAACGAGAACATGAGAGAACCTCTCGGAAAGGCCGAGCCCAAGGCGGATACGCAGGAGCGAACAGCGGGCGAAAGGTGCTTACGCAACTTGATAAAGGTGGTCGGCCCGTAGTTGCTGCGCCTGTAGGAGTAGTGGCAGATTCGGCCGATCGGCGTCGGCCCGGCCGCGGGTGTTGCCCGGCGGCGGTGTCGACCCGCAGGGGCACCCAAAGCCGGGAACTACGCTCGGGGCGTGGACCCTGCTCCCGGTTCGACCGGCTCCTCGGGACCGGGTGAGCTACGTCGACCGCGGGTGGGCCACATCCAGTTCCTGAACTGCCTGCCGCTGTACTGGGGGCTCGTTCGGTCCGGCGCGCTGCTTGACGTCGAGCTGACTACCGACACGCCGGACCATCTGAACGAGGCCTTGGTGCGCGGCGACCTCGACATCGGCCCGATCAGCCTCGTCGAATACCTCCGGCACGCCCACGAGCTGCGGTTGCTGCCGGACCTCGCGGTCGGCTCGGACGGACCGGTGCTGTCGGTGGTGCTGGTGTCGTCCGTGCCGCTCGCGGAGATCCGGTCGGTGGCGCTGGGCGCGACCTCCCGCACCAGCGTGCTGCTCGCCCAGCTGCTGCTCGAGGAGCGGCTCAGGTTCCTACCGAGCTACGCGACGATGCCGCCGGACCTGCCGACCATGCTGCGGGAAGCCGACGCGGCCGTCGTGATCGGTGACCCGGCGCTGCGCGCGACCTTCGGAGTCCGACCTGCCGGGACAACGGTCCTCGACCTCGGTGCGGCGTGGCGGGAACGCTCCGGGCACCCGATGGTCTTCGCGGTCTGGGCAGCGCGGAACGAGTTCGCCGATCGGCATCCAGGGTTGGTCAAGGACGTGGCCGAGGCGTTCCGAGCCAGCCTGGACCTCGCCCTCGTGCAGATCGACACGGTCGCCGAGGCGGCCGCCCGGTGGGAGGAGCTGGACGCCCCGACCCTCGCCCGTTACTTCCGGACCTTGGATTTCCGCCTCGGCGAGGCGCAGCAGGCCGGACTCCGGGCTTTCGCGGCCGAGTTGGTGCAGCGCGGAGTGCTGGACCGGGTCCCTCAGATCGACTTCGTCGGCCCCTGAGCGGCGGAACCTCCGAGGCCGACCGCGGCACGCCGCCAGAGACTCTTTTCGCAGGTGGGGTGGCCCGTTCGGCGTTGAGCAACCACCCCAATTGACCAGAGGTTGCGGACGGGCCTTCGGGTAGAACTGGCCCTGTGAACGCGTCGCCGGCCGAGCAGCTCCGGCTACCCCTTCGCGTGCTCGTCGCGGACGATGCGGACGGGGTGCGGGAACTCGTGATGCTGCTGCTCGACATGGAAAACGACTTCACCGTCGTCGGTCAGGCGCGGGACGGCGTCGAAGCGGTCGACCGGGCCCGCGACCTGCAGCCCGACCTCGTCGTCCTGGACATCTCCATGCCGCGGCTCGACGGCATCACAGCCATCCCCCGCATCCTCAACGCGTCGCCCACCAGCCGCGTCGCCCTGTTCACCGGCATGGCGGAGGTGAGCGTCGAGGCGGAAGCCCGGCGGGCCGGGGCCGATGCGGTCCTGCCCAAGGAACTCGGCGCCACCACCCTCGTGGACCGGCTCCGAGAGGTCTGCCGCGGTCCACGCGGACGGATGCCCAGCTCGGCCTGACCCGGCTTGCTCGGCGACGGACTCAGGCGGCGTCGCTCTTGTGTCCAGGGTCGCTGCTGTGGCCGGGGAAGACCTTGGCGGACGGGTCGACGACGGGTGCGGCATTGTTCACCGCCGTCGCGACCTCGCCGAAGCCGGTCGCGATGAGTCGGACCTTGCCCTCGTAGTCGGTGATGTCGCCGGCCGCGAAGATGCGTTCGACGCCCGTCCACATCCGGGTGTCGACAACGATGTGCCGCTTGTCGATCGTGAGGCCCCAGCGGGTCAGGGGGCCGAGGTCGGCGGTGAAGCCGAGAGCGGCGACCACGCCTTGGACCTCGAGCCGTCGGGTCTCGCCGGTCTTGGCGTCCTTGAGTGTGACGCCCCGGATGTCGTCGTCGCCGTGGACCTCGTGAACCTCGTGGAAGGTCAGGATCTCGGTGCCGGAATCGGTCACCTTCGAGACGGTGTGCTCGTGCGCGCGGAACTTGTCCCGGCGGTGGACGAGCGTGATGGAGCGGGCGACGCCGTCCAACGAGAGCGCCCAGTCGAAAGCGCTGTCGCCGCCACCGACGATCAGGACGTCCTTGTCCTCGTAGGCAGCAAGGGTCGGGACGAAGTAGACCAACCCGCGGCCGAGGTACTCGGAGCCGACGGGGAGCGGTCGCGGGGTGAACGTTCCGAGGCCGCCGGTGATGATGACCGCCTTCGCGGCCACGCGTAGACCGGCCGTGCTCGTGACGACGACGGCACCAGGGACCCCGCCGTCCTCGTTCTCGTGCGTGAGCTCAGCAGCCTGCTCGTCCAACAGGTAGCGCGGGGAGAAGGTGTCCGCCTGCTCGACGAGGTTCTTCACCAGGTCGCGGCCGCGGATGGCGGGGAACCCGGCGACGTCGTAGATGACCTTCTCCGGGTACATGGCGCTGATCTGGCCGCCCGGCTCGGGCAGCGAATCTATGATTGCCACGGTCATCCCGCGGAAGCCGGCGTAGTAGGCGCCGAACAACCCCGCGGGTCCGGCACCGACGATCAGCATGTCGACGGCGACGTCCGGCTCGCTCACGTGTGGACCGTAACCCGGCTCAGACCGCGGGAGCGACGCATTCTGCGCAGATGTGCGTGGCGGTTGAGCGTTGGCGGGGGAACATGGCACCGGCAGAGGGGTTTCCCGGGCGTCGAGCAGAGGAGACGGCGATGAGCGAGAGCGGCTCGGGTGGGTACTTCGACAAGCCGTCGTCGGGCGACCAAGGCGGCCAGCAGGGTTACGGGCAGGGGTGCGGCCAACAGCCCGGCTACGGCGAGCAGCAGGGGTACGGCCAGCAGGGGTACGGCCAGCAGCCCTATGGCCAGCAGCCTGACTACGGCCAGCAGGGGTACGGCCAGCAGCCTGACTACGGACAGCCGGGGTACGCACAGCAGCCGTACGGCCAGCAGGGCTACGGCCAGCAGCCCTACGGCTACGGCTACCCGCCGGCTAGCCGCACCAACGGGATGGCCATCGCGTCCCTCGTGCTCGGCATCCTCTGGCTCTACTGGGTCGGCAGCATCCTCGCGCTCGTCTTCGGCTACATCGCCCGCTCGCAGATCAAGCAGCGCGGCGAGACGGGCGACGGGATGGCGATCGCTGGCATCGTGCTCGGCTGGATCGGCGTCGGGATCGCCATCATCGTGATCATCGTTGCGATCGCGGTGTCCGGGAGTTCCTCGACCAGCTACACGCCGCCGCTGCCGCTCGGTGGCTGATCCCGCCCCGGCGCGACCCGGGCCTCCGTACGATCGGGGAGTGAGCCTCGCCTCGACCGGCATCGACGCACTTCTCGACCGAGCGGCCGATGGTGGCCGCATCAACCCGGAGGAGGCGCTGCGCCTCTACCGGGAGGCGCCGTTCCACGCCCTCGGGCGGGCGGCGGACACCGTGCGCCGTCGGCGTTTCGCGGACACCGCGGACATCGCGACGTACCTGATCGACCGCAACATCAACTACACCAACGTCTGCGTGACGGCCTGCAAGTTCTGCGCTTTCTACCGGCCGCCCAAGCACGCCGAGGGCTGGGTGCGCGACCTCGATGAGATCCTCGCCCGCTGCAGCGAGGCGGTCGAGCTCGGGGCCACGCAGATCATGCTGCAGGGCGGGCACCACCCGGGCTTCGGCATCGAGTGGTACGAGGAGACGTTCGCGGCGATCAAGCGGTCCTACCCGACGCTGGCGCTGCACTCGCTCGGCGGCTCCGAGGTCGTGCACATCGGCAAGGTTTCCGGCCTCCCCCACCGTGAGGTGATCCGTCGGCTGGCGGCCGCCGGGCTCGACTCGTTCGCCGGGGCCGGTGCCGAGATCCTCGTCGCCCGTCCCCGCGCCGCGATCGCCCCGCTCAAGGAGCCCGGCGAGCTGTGGCTGTCGGTGATGGAGACCGCCCACGAGCTGGGGGTCGAGTCGACGGCGACCTTCATGATGGGCACCGGCGAGACCGACGCCGAGCGCATCGAGCACCTGCGGATGATTCGCGACGTGCAGGACCGCACCGGCGGCTTCCGGTCGTTCATCCCGTGGACCTACCAGCCCGAGAACAATCACCTGAAGGGCCGCACCCAGGCTACGGTCTTCGACTACCTGCGCCTGGTCGCGGTGGCGCGGCTGTTCTTCGACAACGTGGCCCACCTGCAGGGTTCCTGGCTGACCACCGGCAAGGAAGCCGGTCAGCTGACGCTGCACATGGGCGCGGACGACCTCGGCTCGGTGATGCTCGAGGAGAACGTCGTCTCCTCCGCGGGCGCCAAGCACCGGTCGAATCGGCAGGAGCTCATCGAGCTGATCCGCTCCGCCGGCCGCGTCCCGGCGCAGCGCGACACGCTCTACCGGCACCTGACGGTCCACCGCGATCCCGCCGAGGATCCGGTGACACCGAACGTGCGCTCACACGTCAGCTCCACCGCGCTGCAGCTGACCCCCACCTGACCCCCATCGTCAGCGCCTGGCGTGGTCAGAGGCCGGGCAGACGCTTACGAGATCCCAGGGCGCGCCGCAATTGACTCGCGACGCGTGCTGGTTGCAGGCGCACCCTGGTCGCGGTGAAGTGCAGCACTGCGCTGCCACCGATTGTCAGTTCGTTGGTGCGGTCGAGATCGCGGTCCCATTGGCTTGCCTGCATGTGGTGGGCACCGTCGATCTCGACTCCGACCTCGCGGCCGTCCGGCCCCACGAGAAGGGCGTCGAGATATCGTCGTCGTCCATCGCCGTCCGTCCGTATGGCCTGCCGGAGCGGCTCCGGAAGCCCGAAGCGGCGGCAGAGCGAGCCGAAGTCGATCTCGGACAGAGCCTGCGCGCCGCCTTCGACGTCGTTGAGGACGCTACGGAGCAGTGGGGCATGGCGAATGGCACCGGCGCGGTCCAGCGCGTCCCGCAGCTGGGGCACCGACGCAAGTCCCTGTTGGACGACTGCCGTCACGAGGCCGGCGGCGGTGCGTGGAGGACGACTCCACGTCGCTGCGTCGATGGTCGCCCGAGCGACAGAGGTCCGCGGCGGCGAGGCGGCGGCGATGTCCGACTCGGCGAACGTCCGGGACTGATGAGCGACGACGTCGACGTCGACCAGGTCGGTCAGCCGCCCGCCCAGCGGCACCAGCACGTGAACGGGATCAACCGCCCAATTCTTGAGCCCGCCCAGCTCCAGCGCGGTACGGCCGGCGAGTGCAGCTCCCACTCCACCCGCGAGGACGACCGCCCAGTGCTGCTGTGATGGGGTCATCGGTCCGTTGTGCAGGCAGATCACAGTGGACGAAACTGCTCGCCAACGCCGCGCCTCGAGTTGGGCCCGCAAGCGCCCCTCGGTAACGAGCGTGAGGACCTGATCCCGTCGGGCCACGCAGTCCTGCTTTGTCGCGAGCTCGCCGACTGACGCGAAGTTCATCGGGACAGCCTGATGGGTTTTCGATGCTTGCTGTCCGCGCTGTGGACACCGCGTTAGCCGCCTACGCGGTTCTGGGTGCGGGAGAGGCTGACGATTCGGATGGGGTTGGATGAACCGGTGATCGTCCGCGGGCGCTGGGTGCTGCCGATCGGGTCCGAGCCGCTCCGTGATGCCGAGGTCGTGATCGAGGGCGAGCGGATCACCGAGATCCGTCCGGCCACCGGCGAGGTCCCGCCGCACGTGGTGACGCCCGGCCTCGTCAACGCGCACGCGCACCTGCAGTACGGCCCGAGCTTCGCCGACCTCGCCGACGGCGACCTGCCCTTCGCCCGCTGGATCGCGCAGATGATCCAGCGACGGGCGGCGACCAGCCACGAGGGTTGGCGGGCCGAGACTGCGGCCAGCTGGCGACTGGCGCGGGCCGCCGGGACGACCGCCGTGTCCGACGTCGTCAGCAACACCGCGGCGCTCGACGTCGACGTGCCCGGCGTCCGGTTCGTCGAGTCGGTGGGCGTGCACAGCCCGGACTGGCCCGCCGAACGGACGCGCCTGCTCGCGGCACTCGAGGGTCATCCCGACGCGGCGCCGGCCCCGCACACGCTCTACACGCTCGGTACCGACGTGGTGCGTGGGATCGCCGAGCTCGGGCGGGAGCGCGACCTCCGGCTCCACCTGCACCTCGCGGAGACCGCGGACGAGACGGAGTTCGTCCGGAGCGGGAGCGGACCGCTCGCCGCGCTGCCGTTCAGCGCCGAGATGGAACTCGTGCGGCAGGGCGGGGCCGGGCTGTCGCCGGCGCGCTACCTCGACGAGATCTTCGGCCTCGGCCCCGACCTCCACGTCGCCCACGGGGTGCATCTCGACGCCGACGACCGGGCGCTGCTGCGAGCGAAGGGGACCTCGGTGGCGCTCTGCGCCCGTTCCAACGCGATCCTGCAGGCCGGGGAGCCCCCGATTGCCGCTCACCTCGAGGAGGGCACCCTCTTCTGCGTCGGCACCGATTCGCTCGCCTCGTCGCCGTCGCTCGACCTCCTGGACGAGCTGCGAGCACTCGGGGCGCTGGCCCGCCGGCAGGGCTACGACCGCGACGACCTCGCCCGTCGGCTGCTGGAAGCGGCCACGATCGGCGGTGCCCGAGCGATCGGTCGAGCCGCCGGGGTGCTCGCGCCGGGGGCCCGCGCGGACGTCGCGGTCTTCGCGGTCGACGACCCGGACGGACCCGATCCGTACGAATCCGTGGTCCGTTCCGGCCGCTGCGTGCAGACGCTCGTCGCCGGGACGAACGGGGACGGCCGCGACGACGGCTAGCTCCGGCAGGATGGGTTCCGTGCCCACCCGTGCCTCTCTCGAGAAGCGCCCGGCCGAGGTGGCCGCGATGTTCGACGGCGTCGCGCGGCGCTACGACCTGACCAACACGGTCCTGTCCCTCGGGCAGGATCGCCGGTGGCGGCACCTGGTCACGGCCGCGATCAGACCGCAGCCGGGCGAGCGAATCCTCGACCTCGCTGCCGGCACGGCGACCAGCAGCGTGCCGCTCACCGCCACCGGGGCGACCGTCGTCGCGGCCGACTTCAGCCTCGGCATGTTGCAGCAGGGCGCCCGCCGACTCGCGGGCCGGCCGCACGAGTCGCTCACCCTCACCGCGGCCGACGGTCTGCGCCTTCCGTTCCGCGACGGCGTGTTCGACGCGGTCACGATCTCCTTCGGCCTCCGCAACACCGCCGATCCTGGTGCCTGCCTCGCCGAGCTGCTACGCGTCACACGCCCTGGCGGTCGGGTCGTGGTGTGCGAGTTCAGCGTCCCGACGTTCGCTCCGTTCCGGGCCGTCTACCGGGACTACCTGATGCGCGCGCTGCCCGCGATCGCCCGTCGGGTCAGCAGCAACCCGGACGCCTACGTCTACCTGGCGGAGTCGATCCGAGCCTGGCCCGACCAGAGCGGACTGGCCGACGTGCTGCTCCGGGCGGGCTGGGAGGACGTCGCGTGGCGCGACCTCTCCGGCGGCATCGTGGCTCTTCATCGCGCTCGACGGCCCGCGGGGGCGCCGGACCCGCTTCTTGCGGCCTACACTGATCTGCGGAGTTCGTGAACGGTTTCACAAAGTGGTTTGGCAGGGTTTGTCCGGATTGCTGGACATGTCAATACCGAGCGCAGAAGAGGCAGAGATGAGCGCGTCGATCGAGACGGGCGCCGCCGGGTCCGAGGTCCGGACCTTCGGCAGCAGCCGTCGTGTCGACGTCTCTCGCGAGGCCGATGCCGACGTCATCGTCGTCGGGGCCGGCCCCGGCGGGTCGACCGCCGCCTACCACCTGGCCCGCGCCGGTCTCGACGTCCTGTTGCTGGAGAAAACGACCTTCCCGCGGGAGAAGGTCTGCGGCGACGGCCTCACCCCGCGCGCGGTGCGCAGCCTCATCGCGATGGGCGTCGACACCCGGGACTGGCCGCACAACCAGGGTCTGCGGATCATCGGCGGCAACCACCGGCTGGAGTTGCCGTGGCCGGATCTCGCGAGCTACCCCGCCTACGGCCTGGTCCGCACGCGGCACGACTTCGACGAGGTCCTCGCCCGGCACGCGCAGAAGGCCGGAGCGCGACTGCGCGAAGCGACCAACGTGACCGGTCCGCTGCTTGACGGTGCGGACGGCTCGGACGGGCGGGTGATCGGCGTCCGGACCAAGAGCGGCGAGACCTTCCGTGCCCCCCTGACGATCGCCGCCGACGGGGTCAGCGCGCGGATGGCACTCGGCAAGGGCATTCGTAAGCGCGACGACCGCCCGATGGGTGTCGCGGTCCGCGGCTACCTCAAGAGCGAGGCGCGCACCGCCGACGACTGGCTGGAGAGCCACCTCGAGCTGTGGGACGGCCCGCGCGAGCAGGGTCGCCTGCTCCCCGGCTACGGCTGGATCTTCGGGGTCGGCGACGGCACCGTGAACGTCGGGCTCGGGGTGCTCAACACCTCCGAGGCGTTCGGCAACGTCGACTACAAGGACCTGCTCCGACGCTGGCTCGAGGGCATCCCCGACCTCGCCGGCGTCGAACTCGACGGCCCGGTTCGCGGCGGTGCGCTGCCGATGGGCTTCAACCGGCAGCCGCACTACCGCGACGGCCTGCTGCTGGTCGGTGACGCCGCCGGCGCCGTGAACCCGTTCAACGGTGAGGGCATCGCTTACGCGATGGAGACCGCGGAGGTGGCGGCCGAGGTTGTCGCCCAGGCGTTGGGTCGCCCGGCCGGTCCGAGCCGCGAGAGGGCGCTGTCGGAGTACCCGCGGGCGCTCGCGGCCCGCTACGGCGGCTACTACACGCTCGGTCGCTGGTTCGTCGGGCTGATCGGTCACCCCGAGGTGATGCGGCTCGCGACTCGCTACGGGCTCCCGCGGCCGCTGCTGATGCGCTTCACGCTGAAGCTGCTCGCCAATCTGACCGACCCCCGGGGCGGCGATGCGCTCGACCGCGTCATCAACGGTCTCGCCCGGATTGCGCCGGCCGCATGAGGCCCTCGAACCGTGTGCGTGCCGCCCGCGACCCCCGCGTTGCGGGGCCGGGATCGGCACTCGATCCGCGTAATGTCCGCACCGCCGGAAGGGAGGAAGAGCCGTGTTGAGGCCTTATTTGCCGGTCATCGTGCTCTTCGCGTTGGCCGCAGGGTTCGCGATCTTCTCCGTGGTAACCGGGGCGCTCGTCGGCCCCAAGCGCTACAACCGGGCGAAGCTCGACGCCTACGAATGCGGCATCGAGCCCACGCCGCAGGGCGCCGGCAGCGGTCGCTTCCCGGTGAAGTTCTATCTGACTGCGATGCTTTTCATCATCTTCGACATCGAAGTGATCTTCCTCTACCCGTGGGCCGTCAGCTTCGGCGCCCTCGGGGTGTTCGGGCTGGTCGAGATGGTGCTGTTCATCCTCACGGTCTTCGTCGCGTACGCCTACGTGTGGCGTCGGGGAGGGCTCGAGTGGGACTGAGGAATGTGGCGGTGGGACCGAGCGAGGCGACAGGACCGGGAGCAGCACTGTGGGATTAGAGGAAAAGCTCCCGAGCGGGATCCTGCTGACCACGACCGAGAAGTTCATCAACTGGTCGCGCAAGTCCTCGCTCTGGCCCGCCACCTTCGGCCTGGCCTGCTGCGCGATCGAGATGATGTCGACCGGCGCCGGCCGCTACGACCTCGCCCGCTTCGGCATGGAGGTCTTCCGTGCGAGCCCCCGGCAGGCGGACCTGATGATCGTCGCCGGTCGGGTGAGCCAGAAGATGGCGCCCGTCCTCCGGCAGATCTACGACCAGATGCCCGAGCCGAAGTGGGTGCTCGCCATGGGTGTCTGCGCGAGCAGCGGCGGCATGTTCAACAACTATGCGATCGTCCAGGGCGTCGACCACGTGGTGCCCGTGGACATGTACCTCCCGGGCTGCCCGCCGCGGCCCGAGATGCTGATGGACGCGATCCTCAAGCTGCACGAGAAGATCAACGAAGCGCCGCTCGGTGAGCGTCGCCGGCAGGAGATCGAGGGCGAGCGGCACGCGGCCTTGGAGGCCGGCGAGCCGACGCGGTCGCCGTACGAGAAGCCGGCGGACGTCGCGGTCCGCCGTCGCCGCGAGGCCGAGGAGCACGTGCTGCAGGACCTCAGCCTCGGCCCCACCCGGAGGGCCACATGAGCCCTGCACCGGGCCAGGGTTCCCCGGGCGATTCGTCGAAGGACCCGGCGCTGCCCGACGATCCGTCGGCGGCACCGCCGGGACCGGCTCCGCGCAACATGTTCGGCGGCGCCGGTAGTGGTGACACCTCCGGTTTCGGCGGGCTCATCCGTCCGCTGCCTGCGCTCACCAGCACCGCGCGTCCGTTCGACGAGAAGAACGAGACCCTCTACGCCGCGATCGAGAAGGCGTTCCCGACGCTCGGCGACGCCATCGAACGGGCCGTCGTCGACCGCGGAGAGCTCACCCTGCACGTCCGGCGCGAGTCGTTGCTCGAGGTGGCGCAGGTGATGCGCGATGCGCTGGAACTCCGCTTCGAGTTCCTCTCCTCGGTGTCCGGCGTGGACTACCTCGGCGTCGACCCGACCGGCCGTCGCCTGCACTCGGTGGTCCACCTGCTGTCGATGACGCACCGGCGACGCATCCGGCTCGAGGTGTCGGTGACGGTGGAGGACCCGCACGTGCCGAGCCTGACGTCGATCTACCCGACGGCTGACTGGCTGGAGCGGGAAGCGTTCGACTTCTTCGGCATCGTCTACGACGGCCACCCCGGGCTGACGCGGATCATGATGCCGGACGACTGGGACGGCCACCCGCAGCGCAAGGACTATCCGCTCGGCGGTGTGCCGGTCGAGTACAAGGGTGCCCAGGTCCCCCCACCGGACGAGCGGCGCTCATATGCCTGAGCTGGTCGTCCACCCCACCGAGTGGCAGAGCGTCGGGTGGCCTCGGCGACCCGCGCGTCTGCCGCTGCTGGATCTGCTCGGAAAGGACGCGGCATGAGCACGACGGACGACCGCGGGACGCGCCTCACCGATCCCTACGAGGGCGGGTACACCGAGACCACCGAAGGCCGCGTCTACACGGTCACCGGTGGCGATTGGGACGAGATCGTCGGCGGCATCGGCGAGACCGAGACGGCCGACGAACGCATCGTCGTGAACATGGGTCCGCAGCACCCGTCGACGCACGGCGTGCTGCGGCTGGTGCTCGAGCTCGAGGGCGAGACGGTCACCGAGGCCCGACTGGTGATCGGCTACCTGCACACCGGCATCGAGAAGAACGTCGAGTTCCGCAACTGGACGCAGGGCGTCACGTTCGTGACGCGGATGGACTACCTCTCGCCGCTGTTCAACGAGACCGCCTACAGCCTCGGGGTGGAGAAGCTGCTCGGCGTGACCGACCAGGTCCCCGAGCGCGCCACCACCATCCGCGTGATCCTGATGGAGCTGCAGCGGATCGCCAGTCACCTGGTGTGGCTCGCCACCGGCGGGATGGAGATCGGCGCTCTGTCGGCGATGGTCTACGGCTTCCGTGAGCGCGAGGTCGTGCTCGACGTGCTCGAGCACATCACCGGACTGCGGATGAACCACGCCTTCGTGCGGCCCGGCGGGCTCGCGCAGGACCTGCCGCCCGGCGCGATCGAAAAGATCGAGGATCTGCTCGAGTACATCCCGACGAAGATCAAGGACTACGAGAAGCTGCTGTCCGGCAACCCGATCTGGCAGCGCCGGCTGCAGGGGGTCGGCTACCTCGACGCCGCCGGCTGCCTCGCGCTGGGCGTGTCCGGTCCGGTGCTGCGGTCTGCGGGACTGCCGTGGGACCTGCGCAAGACCGACCCGTACTGCGGTTACGAGACCTACGACTTCGACGTGCCGACCTCGCTGGAGGGCGACTGCTTCGCCCGTTACGAGATGCGGCTCTACGAGATGAACGAGTCGGTGAAGATCATCCGTCAGGCGGTCGACCGGCTCGAGCCGGGTCCGGTGATGGTGGCCGACAAGAAGATCGCCTGGCCCGCCCAGCTCGCGCTCGGCCCGGACGGCATGGGCAACTCGCTCGACCACATCCGCACCATCATGGGGACGTCGATGGAGGCCCTCATCCACCACTTCAAGCTCGTGACCGAGGGCTTCCGGGTCCCGGCCGGTCAGGTCTACCAGGCCATCGAGTCGCCGCGCGGCGAGCTCGGGTACCACATGGTCTCCGACGGCGGCACGCGCCCGTTCCGCGTCCACGTGCGGGACCCATCGTTCGTGAACCTGCAGGCCGTGCCGGCGATGTCCGAGGGCGGGCTGATCGCCGACGTCATCGCCGCAGTCGCCTCGCTCGACCCGGTGATGGGTGGGGTGGACCGCTGATGACCGACGTCACGACGTCGACGACGAGCGACGCCACGGCCTCCACGACGAGCGCCGCTGCGACCCCGCGCGGGCTCACGGAGGAGACGCGCGCCGCCGCACAGGAGATCATCGCCCGCTACCCCGAGGGCCGGTCCCGCTCGGCGCTGCTGCCGATGCTGCACCTCGTCCAGGCCGAGGAGGGCTACGTCACCCCGGCCGGCATCGCGTTCTGCGCCGAGGTGCTGGGGTTGACCAAGGCCGAGGTCGGCGCCGTCGCGACCTTCTACACGATGTACAAGCGCCGACCGACCGGCGAGTACCTGGTCAGCGTCTGCACCAACCTCTCCTGCCAGATCCTCGGCGGCGAGGAGATCTACGCCAGGCTGTCGCGCCGTCTCGGCGTCGGGCACGACGAGACGACGCCGGACGGCTTGGTCACTCTCGAGCACGCGGAGTGCCTCGCGGCCTGCGACTACGCGCCCGTTGTGACGGTCAACTACGAGTTCTTCGACAACCAGACGCCGGAGACGGCCGAGGAGCTCATCGACTTGCTGCACCGCGGCGAAAGGCCGACTCCGGTTCGTGGCGCCCAGGTGTGCTCGTTCAAGGAGATCAGCCGGCAGCTCGCCGGCTTCCGCGACCCGCGCCCCGAAGCCGCCCTGGCCGGTCTGTCCCACCCGGACGCGCCGACACCCGTCGACTCGACCGGCACCGAACAGCTCGTCGGGACCGACATCGGCCCCGCCCCGGAAGCCGTCGAGTACGGCGTGGCCGGCGGGATCACCGAGCGCGTGCTCTCCGACGCCGACGCTGCGAAGACCTACGGCGAGCCCGGGACGGTCGACGCCGGCGTCGTGTCCGAGTCAGCCGCCGGCGGCGAGAAGACAGCCCACACCACCCTCGACGGCGACACCGACCCGAACCTCCGGGCCGTGCGCGCGGACGAGGCCGCTCAGAAGGACAGGGAGCTCTGACCCATGCCCCCGATCGCCGCGCTGACCAAGCGCTGGAACGAACCCGAGTCCTGGACCCTCGAGACCTACCTGCGCACCGACGGCTACGCCGCCCTGCGCACGGCGCTGGCGACGGAGCCGGACGCGCTGATCCAGCTGGTGAAGGACTCCGGCCTGCGGGGACGCGGCGGCGCCGGCTTCCCGACCGGTATGAAGTGGGGCTTCATCCCGCAGGGTGACGAGAAGCCGCACTACCTGGTCGTCAACGCCGATGAGGGCGAGCCCGGCACCTGCAAGGACACCCCGCTGATGATGGCGGACCCGCACTCGCTCATCGAGGGGATCGTCATCTCCTCGTACGCGGTGCGCTGTCACCACGCGTTCATCTACTTGCGGGGCGAGCTGGTGCACGCCGGACGTCGCCTCCAGCAGGCGATCGACGAGGCCTACGCCGCGGGTTACCTGGGCGACGACATCCTCGGCAGCGGCTTCGGGCTCAAGCTGACGGTGCACCGTGGCGCCGGTGCCTACATCTGCGGCGAGGAGACGGCGTTGCTGGACTCGCTCGAGGGGTACCGCGGCCAGCCCCGGCTGCGTCCGCCGTTCCCGGCGACGCACGGGCTGTACCAGTCGCCGACGGTCGTCAACAACGTCGAGTCGATCGCCAGCGTCCCGTTCATCGTCCAGCACGGCGTCGACTGGTTCCGGCAGTGGGGCTCCGAGAAGTCGCCCGGGCCGAAGATCTACTCGCTGTCCGGGCACGTGAACAAGCCGGGCCAGTACGAGCTGCCCATGGGCACGACGATGCGCGAGCTGCTAGAACTCGGCGGCGGTATCCGCAACGGTCGCAAGCTGAAGGCCTGGACCCCTGGCGGCTCCAGCACGCCGCTGCTCACCGAGGAGCACCTCGACGCTCCCCTCGACTTCGAGGGAATGCAGGAGGCTGGTTCCCTGCTCGGCACCGCCGCCCTGATGGTCCTGGACGACACGGTCTGCATGGTGAAGACCTGTCTTCGGCTGACCCAGTTCTACGCGCACGAGTCGTGCGGCAAGTGCACTCCGTGTCGCGAGGGCACCTATTGGATGGTCCAGATCCTGCAGCGGCTCGAGGCCGGGGTGGGCTCCGAAGAGGACATCACGACGCTGCTCGACACCTGCGACAACATCTTCGGTCGCGCTTTCTGTGCGCTCGGCGACGGCGCGACCAGCCCAATCGTGTCCGGCATCAAGTTCTTCCGGGACGAGTTCGTCGACCACTACACGCTCGGGCGCTGCCCGTTCACCAAGCCGGACTACGCCACCGTCGGTCGGCATCCGGGGGCCTCCGGCGCCGCCTCCGCTGTCGCAGGAGCCCACTGATGACGATCGCCCCCGAACGACGGTCGAACGACGGCGGGGACAGCGCCCCGCCGCCCGAGGACCTCGTCACCCTGACCATCGACGACATCGAGGTGTCGGTCCCGAAGGGCACGCTGATCATCCGGGCGGCCGAGATGCTCGGCATCCAGATCCCGCGGTTCTGCGACCACCCGCTGCTCGACCCGGTCGGCGCCTGCCGGCAGTGCATCGTCGAGGTGGAGGGCCAGCGCAAGCCGCTCACCGCCTGCACGAGCACGGTCTCGCCGGACATGGTGGTGAAGACGCAGCTGACCAGCGCCGTGGCCGAGAAGGCACAGCAAGGCACGCTGGAAATGCTGCTGATGAACCACCCGCTCGACTGCCCGGTCTGCGACAAGGGCGGCGAGTGCCCGTTGCAGAACCAGGCGCTCTCACATGGCAACGCGGAGTCCCGCTTCCGGGACGTCAAGCGGACCTTCCCGAAGCCCATCGCGATCTCCACCCAGGTGCTGCTCGACCGGGAGCGGTGCGTGCTGTGCGCGCGCTGCACCCGCTTCTCCGAACAGATCGCCGGCGACCCGTTCATCGGACTGTTCGAGCGTGGCGCGCTGCAGCAGGTGGCGGTCTACGAGGACGAGCCGTTCTCGTCCTACTTCTCCGGCAACACCGTGCAGATCTGCCCGGTGGGTGCACTGACCGGCGCGAGCTACCGCTTCCGGTCGCGACCGTTCGACCTGGTGTCGACGCCGACCGCGTGTGAGCACTGCGCCTCCGGGTGCTCCCAGCGCACCGATCACCGTCGCGGCCGCGTCCTGCGGCGTCTGGCCGGGGACGACCCCGAGGTCAACGAGGAGTGGAACTGCGACAAGGGTCGCTGGGCCTTCCAGTACACGATGGAGCGGGACCGGATCACCGCCCCGCTGATCCGCAACCCGGAGACCGGTGAGCAGTTCGAGGTCAGCTGGTCCGATGCGCTCGAGTACGCCGCCAGCGGGCTGCGCGAGGCGGCGCAGGACGGCGGTGCAGCCGTGCTCGCCGGCGGACGGCACACGGTCGAGGACGCCGCTGCCTACGGCGCGTTCGCCCGGCAGGCGCTGGGAACCGGAGACGTCGACTTCCGCATCCGACCGCACTCCGACGAAGAGGCGGCGTTCCTGCGCTCGCACGTGCAGGGGCGGCCGCTCGAGGTGACCTACGCCGACCTCAACCGGGCCAGCGCGGTGCTGCTGGTCGCGTTCGAGCCGGAGGAGGAGTCGCCCATCGTCTTCCTGCGGCTGCGCAAGGCTGCCCGCAAGCGCGGTCTGAAGGTCGCGAGCCTGGCCCCGCTGACCACGCCCAGCGTCATCAAGACGATGGGGTCGCTCATCCGGTGCGCGCCGGGTGACGAGCCCGGGGTGCTCGATGAGCTGAACCTGCCCGCAGGCGCGGTCGTGCTGGTCGGCGAGCGGTTGGCCGAGGTGCCCGGTGGGTTCTCCGCCGTGTCCCGCCTCGCCGCCCGTACCGGTGCCCGCATCGCCTGGATCCCGCGGCGGGCGGGTGAGCGGGGCGCGGTCGAGGTCGGTCTGCTTCCGCGGCCCGGCGCCCGGGACACGAGTGCCATCGTCGCGGCTGCCGCGAACGGAGAGCTCGATGGGCTCCTCGTCGGCGCCGTGGACCCGGCTGACCTGCCTGACCCGGCGCTCGCCGCCGAGGCGTTCTCGCGGGTGCCGTTCGTGGTCAGCCTGGAGCTGCGGCACTCCGCCGTCACCGCCGTCGCCGACGTCGTCTTCCCGGTCTCGCCGACCAGCGAGAAGGCGGGGACCTTCCTCGACTGGGAGGGCCGGGAACGGCCGATGGCGCAGGCGCTCGACCCCGGTACCAGCCTCACCGACCTGCGGGTGCTGCACCTGCTGGCCAGCGAGATGGGCGTCGACCTCGGGCTGCCGTCGGTGGACGCGGCCCGCGAGGCGATCCGGAACGGCTTCGTCCGGCGGCCAAGGCTCGAACCCGGTGCCGAGGTCGACGGTGCCCCCGATGTGGCCGCCGCCGAGCGCGTCACCCCCGATGTCG
The DNA here is from genome assembly GCA_035468175.1 of Frankiaceae bacterium. Classification (GTDB taxonomy): domain Bacteria; phylum Actinomycetota; class Actinomycetes; order Frankiales; family Frankiaceae; genus JAVEDQ01. The sequence goes on from DATITC010000016.1 coordinate 80,636, forward strand.
GGCACGCCGTGCTGACCACCTGGCACTGGCTGCTCGACGACGGACGGATGCAGGACGGCGAGCCGCACCTGGCCGGGACCCGGAAGGCGCCCCGGCTGCACCTGTCCGGGACGACCGCGGCCGAGATCGGGGCCACCCCCGGCGTCCCGGTCACGGTCTCGACCGACCGCGGATCGGTCACGCTGCCGCTGGTGATCGCCGACCTGCCCGACCGCGTGGTCTGGCTGCCGACGTTCTCGCCCGGCTCGCACGTCCGCGCCGACCTCGGGGCCTCGACCGGCTCCGTGGTCCGGATCGCCGTGGCACCGCCGAGCGGGCCGATCCTGGCCGGCACTTCAGGGGCTTCCGAGGCTTCAGGGGCTCCAGAGGCTTCGGCTGGTTCAGCACAGACCGGCGCGTCAGTGCCGCCGTCGCCAGCCGGCATTGCAGGATCGGAGGCGTCATGACCCCAAGCCTGCTGGCTGCGCCCGCGCAGGAGCCGCCGGACCTCACCAGCTTCGGTAGCGAGCCGTTCTGGATGATCCTCGTCAAGGTGATCGCGGTGTTCGCGATCCTCGTCGTCCTGACCTTGTTCACGATCGTGGCGGAGCGCCGGGTCGTGGCACGCATGCAGCAGCGCATCGGACCGAACCGGGTGGGTCCGCAGGGCTCCCTGCAGAGCCTCGCCGACGGCATCAAGCTGATGCTGAAGGAAGACATCATCCCGACGCTGGCGGACAAGCCGGTCTACCTGCTGGCCCCGATCTTCTCGGCGGTGCCGGCGTTCCTCGCGTTCAGCGTCGTGCCGTTCGGTCCCGAGGTCTCGATCGCCGGACACAAGACGGCGCTGCAACTCACCGACCTGCCGGTCGGGGTGCTGTTCATCCTCGCCTGCTCGGGGCTCGGCGTGTACGGGATCATCCTGTCCGGCTGGTCGTCCGGCTCCACCTATCCGCTGCTCGGCTCGCTGCGTTCGGCGGCCCAGGTGATCAGCTACGAGGTCGCGATGGGGCTCTCCCTCGTCGCGGTTTTCCTCTACTCCGGCACCCTGTCGACCAGCGGCATCGTGGCCAGCCAGGCGCACGGCTCGTCTGCCAGCCTGTTCGGCATCGACTTCACGTTGCCGTCCTGGTATGCGATCACGCTGCCGGTCTCGTTCGTCATCTACTGCATCTGCATGGTCGGCGAGACCAACCGCGCGCCGTTCGACCTCGCCGAGGCGGAGTCCGAGCTGGTCGGCGGCTTCCACACGGAATACTCGTCGATCAAGTTCGCGCTGTTCTTCCTCGCCGAGTACATCAACATGGTCACCGTGTCGGCGCTGGCCACGACGTTGTTCCTCGGCGGATGGCGGGCCCCGTGGCCGCTCTCGATCTGGAACGGCGCGAACAGCGGCTGGCTGCCCATGGTCTGGTTCGTCCTGAAGGTGCTCGGGTTCCTGTTCTTCTTCATCTGGCTGCGGGGGACCCTGCCCCGGATGCGCTACGACCAGTTCATGAACCTGGGCTGGAAGATCCTCATCCCGGGGGCCCTCGTCTGGACGCTTATGGTCGCCACCGTGCGGACGCTGCAGGACAACGTGTCCAACCGCGGCCCGTGGCTCACCGTGGCGGCGATCATCGCGTCGATCGCGCTGGTCGTCCTGCTGATCGACCCCGGCGCCCGGAAGCGGCGGGAGCGCGAGGAGCAGGCCGAGCAGGAGAAGCAGGCCAACGCCCCGACGCTCGACGACATCCCGTGGCCGCCGCGGGCGAAGACGGAGCGACCCGTCCTCACCTCCGCGGGGACCGGCTGGCCGACCTCGGCTCCGCCAACGTCTCCGCCGCCGGCCTCCCCGCCGCCGGATTCGCCCCCGCCCGGCTTCTCGAAGAGGACCTGACCCGTGCTCGACAGCGTCAAGGGCTTCGGCCTGACCTTCGGAACGATGTTCAAGAAGGTCACCACCGAGCTCTATCCCGAGGAGAAGAAGCCGACCGCCCCGCGCTACCACGGGCGGCACGTGCTGAATCGGCACCCGGACGGGCTGGAGAAGTGCATCGGCTGCGAGTTGTGTGCCTGGGCCTGCCCGGCCGACGCGATCTACGTCGAGGGCGGCGACAACACCGACGAGGAGCGCTACTCCCCGGGAGAGCGGTTCGGCCGGATCTATCAGATCAACTACCTGCGCTGCATCTTCTGCGGGTTGTGCATCGAGGCGTGTCCGACCCGCGCGCTGACCATGAGCAACGAGTACGAGCTCGCCGACGACAGCCGCACCGACCTGATCTTCACGAAGGAGCAGCTGCTCGCACCGCTGCGCGCCGGCATGGAGGTGCCACCGCACCCGATGCGGTTGGGCGAGACCGAGCAGGACTACTACGCACCGGCGGTGGCCACGGCTCCCGATGTCCCGTCCGGGGCGCACGAGGGCCGGCACACCACCGGTGACGGCCGGACCAGCGTGGACGTGCCCGGTCCGCCGGGAACCGCGGAAGCGGCCTCGACGCGCGGCCAGATGGCCCGGGTCAGCCGCCGCAGGAAGGACGCCCGGAAGTGACATCCCATCTGCTCGCCGAGGCGGTCACCCGCACGAGTACCGGCGAGGCCGTGGTCTTCTGGTTCCTCGCGCCGGTCGCACTCGCCGCCGCACTCGGCATGGTGCTGTCCAAGAACACGGTGCACGCCGCCCTGTGGCTGGTGCTGGTGATGTTCTGCCTGGCCGTGTTTTACGTGGTCCAGCAGGCCCCGTTCCTCGGCGCCGTGCAGGTGATCGTCTACGCCGGCGCGATCATGGTGTTGTTCCTGTTCGTGGTGATGCTGGTCGGGGTGGACTACTCCGAGTCGCTGACCGAGACACTGCGCGGACAGCGGGTCACCGCGATCCTGCTCGCGCTCGGATTCGGGGCGCTGCTGCTGCTCCCGATCGCCCGGGCGGTCACCAACACCACGGCAAAGGGGCTGGGTGAGGCCGGCTTCAACGACAACGTCGGCGCCATCGCCCGGGTCCTGTTCACCAAGTACGTCTTCGCATTCGAGGTCGTCTCCGCGCTGCTGATCGTCGCCGCGGTCGGCGCGATGGTGCTCGGCCACCGCGACCTGCGCGGCACCCGCCTCTCCCAGCGCGAACAGTCGCTCCGTCGTTTCGCCGACCCGGACAGGCAGGCGAGCCCACTCCCTGGTCCGGGTGTGTACGCGCTGCACGACGCGGTCGACCGGCCGGCGCTGCTCCCCGACGGAAGCGCCGCGCCGACGAGCGTCACCACCGAGTACGCCGACGGCATCGACGAGGCCTACCAGGAAGTGATCGCCGAGACGGGCGGGCCGATGCCGATCGAGGGCAGCCGCACCGCGGCCGGCTCGGGGGCCTACGGGCAGAGCTCGTCGCGCCCCGTTGGAAGCGGAGGGGACGACACGTGAACCCGGCCAACTACCTGCTGCTCTCCGCAGCGCTGTTCACCATCGGGACCGTGGGCGTTCTCGTCCGCAGCAACGCGCTGGTGATCTTCATGAGCATCGAGCTGATGCTCAACGCGGTCAACCTGACCCTGGTGACCTTCTCCCGGATCAACGGGAGCCTCGACGGCCAGATCATCGCGTTCTTCGTGATGGTCGTGGCCGCCGCCGAGGTGGTCGTCGGCCTCGCCATCATCGTCACGATCTTCCGGACGCGAGCGTCCGCATCGGTCGACGACACCAACCTGCTGAAGTACTGAGGGGCGTCAGCGTGATTCCGGAAGGTAGGGCGTGACTCTTCTCGCGGCCCAACAGCTGCAGGCCACCAACGCGACGGGTTCGTTCTCCCTGCTTTGGCTCCTCGTCGCGCTCCCCTTGCTGGGGGCGGCGGTGCTGCTGCTCGGTGGACGGCGCCTCGACCGCTTCGGGCACCTCTTCGCGACGGCGATGGCGCTCGTCCCGTTTGTGATCGGGCTGGCCTGCTTCTTCGGGCTGCTGAGCAAGCCCGGCGACGAACGGTCAGTGAGCCAGCATCTGTGGACCTGGATCCCGGTCAACGCCTTTCAGGTCGACTTCGGGTTGCAGTTCGACCAGCTCTCCGCCTTGTTCGTCCTGCTGATCACCGGTGTCGGATCGCTGATCCACATCTACTCGATCGGCTACATGGCGCACGACCCGGGTCGACGGAGGTTTTTCGCCTTCCTGAACCTGTTCCTGGCCTCGATGCTGGTGCTGGTGCTCGGGAACTCGTTCCTGGTGCTCTACCTGGGCTGGGAGATGGTCGGCCTCTCCTCCTACCTGCTGATCCAGTTCTGGATCGACCGCAGCACCGCCGCGACCGCGGCCAACAAGGCCTTCTACATGAACCGCATCGGCGACGTCGGGCTCGCGCTCGCGGTCATGCTGATGTTCGCCACGGTCGGCAGCACCAACTTCGCCCAGGTCTTCGGCGCCGCCGCGGCCGGCTCGATCACCAAGGCGACGCTCACCGCGCTGGGTCTGCTCCTCCTGCTCGGGGCCTGCGGGAAGAGCGGTCAGTTCCCGCTGCAGGGATGGCTGCCCGACGCCATGGAGGGCCCGACCCCCGTCTCCGCCCTGATCCACGCGGCGACCATGGTCACGGCCGGGGTGTACCTGATCGCCCGCGCGAACCCGATCTTCGACGGCACGCAGGCGGCCCGGACCGTGGTCCTCATCGTTGGTGCGATCACGCTCCTGTACGGCTGTTTCATCGGCGCGGCTTACGACGACATCAAGAAGGTTTTCGCCTACTCGACGGTCAGCCAGATCGGCTACATGTTCGTCGCGGTGGGCCTCGGGCCGGCGGGTTACGCGATCGGCATCATCCACCTGCTGGCGCACGGCTTCTTCAAGGCCGGACTGTTCCTCGGCGCTGGGTCGGTCATGCACGCGATGAATGACACCGTCAACGCCCGCCGCTTCGGCGGCCTGTGGCGGGTCATGCCGATCACCTGGATCACCACCGGGTTCGGCTACCTCGCGATCATCGGCTTCCCGCCCTTCTCCGGCTTCTTCACGAAGGACAAGATCATCGAGGCGGCCTTCGACAAGGGCGGCACGAGCGGCACGATTCTCGGTCTCGTCACTCTGCTCGGCGCCGGCCTCACCGCGTTCTACATGACCCGGATCATGGTGATGACCTTCCATGGCAAGCGCCGCTGGACGCCGGACATGCACCCGCACGAGGCGCCCAAGAGCATGACCGGTCCGATGGTCGTCCTGGCGATCGGGTCGCTGTTCGCGGGTGGGCTGATGTACCTCGGTGGTGCCGTGCAGAACTGGCTCGACCCCGTCGTCGGGCAGTCGGCGGAAGTGGGTCTGCACACCGTCTCGCCGGTCGTGCTCACACTGCTGACGCTGCTGGTGGCGGCCGGTGGCGTCGCCGCCGGCGTCCTCTTGTTCGAACGAAGGGCGGTGCCGGTGCTGGCGCCCAGCCAGGTCGCCCTGCTGACGAAGGCGAACCGTCGCAACCTCTACACCGACACGGCGAACGAAGCGCTGTTCATGCGGCCCGGTCAGTGGCTGACCCGGTTGCTGGTGTTCGCCGACAACTTCGGTGTCGACGGTGCGGTGCGCGGCATCGCCGCCGGGGTGGGCGGCCTGTCCGGTCGCGCCCGTCGTCTGCAGACCGGATTCGTCCGCTCCTACGCGCTGTCGATGCTGGGCGGTGCGGTGCTCGTCGCCGGCGCCCTGATGCTCGCGAAGGTCGGCTGATGGCGACCCTGAAGCTGATGGCGACCGTGAAGCTGATGGCAACCGTGAAGCCGATGGCAACCGTGAACGGAGCCGCCCGGTGAACGCCGTCGACACCTCCGGGGTGCCCTGGCTGACCATCCTCCTGCTCGTCCCGGCGATCGGCGCGGTGCTGGTCGCCGCGCTGCCACGGAGCCGACCGCTGCTGGCCAAGCAGGTCACGCTGGGGATCACGCTGGTCGAGCTCGTGCTGACCATCGCGATGTGCGTCCAGTTCCACCAGGGCCAGCAGGGTTTCCAGTTCGGCCAGAAGTACAACTGGATCAAGGCTTTCGGCGTCTCCTACGCGGTCGGCGTCGACGGCATCGCGCTGGTGCTGATCGCGCTGTCCGCTGTCCTGGTACCCGTCGTGGTGTTGGCGTCCTGGGACGAGATCGACGAGCTCGAGGCGGCCGGCCGCCGGTCCGCGTCGACGTTCTTCGCGCTGCTGCTGACGCTGCAGGCGGCGATGGTGGGCGTCTTCGCCTCGCTGGACGTCTTCCTCTTCTACGTCTTCTTCGAAGCGATGCTCATCCCGATGTACTTCATCATCGGGAGCTACGGCGGGCCGCAGCGCGCCTACGCGGCCGTGAAGTTCCTGCTTTACAGCCTGTTCGGCGGGCTCTTGATGCTGGCCGCGGTGATCGGTCTGTACGTCGTCGCCAGCCAGCAGCTCAAGGGCGGCGGCACGTTCGACTTCACCCTGCTCCGGCAGATGAACATTTCGACCGGCGTGCAGCGGTTGTTGTTCCTCGGCTTCTTCATCGCCTTTGCGATCAAGGCTCCGCTGTTCCCCTTCCACACGTGGTTGCCGGACGCCGGTGCCGAGTCGCCGGTCGGCGGGGCGGTGCTGCTGGTCGGCGTGCTGGACAAGGTCGGCACCTTCGGCCTCATCCGTTACTGCATTCCGCTCTTCCCCCAAGCCTCTCGCTACTTCGCACCGCTGGTGCTGGCGCTGGCGGTGGTCGGCATCTTCTACGGGGCTCTGCTGGCCATCGGCCAACGCGACATGAAGCGGCTCGTCGCCTACACCTCGGTCGCCCACTTCGGCTTCATCGCTCTCGGCACGTTCGCGCTGACCAGCCAGGGCGGCACCGGTGCGGTGCTGTACATGGTCAACCATGGCCTGTCGACCGGCGCGTTGTTCTTCGTCGTCGGATTCCTCATCCGGCGCCGCGGCACCCGGGACGTCGACGGCTACGGCGGCATGTTCCAGGTGACGCCGCTGCTCGCCGGTTGCTTCCTGTTCGCCGGCCTGTCGGCGCTCTCGCTGCCCGGGATGTCCACCTTCGTCAGTGAGTTCCTGGTGCTGGTCGGGACGTTCACCCGCTACCGGGCGCTCGCCATCGTGGCCACGGTCGGGATCGTGCTCGCCGCGATCTACGTGCTCTACCTGTTCCAGCGGACGATGACCGGCCCGTTGAAGGTGCCGGAGCTGCGGAACGCGAAGGACCTGTCGCTGCGGGAGTCGTTCGCTCTCGCGCCGCTGATCGCCCTCATCGTCGTCCTTGGGATCTACCCGAAGCCGCTGCTGGACACGATCACCCCCGCGGTGACCGCCACCTACCAGCAGGCGGGCCAGACCGACCCGCCACCGACGGCCCATTACCCAGCCACGGCATCCGGAGCTCACCCGTGATCGCTGCACCATCAGTAGCGCAGCTGACCCTGCTCGCTGCCACTGGCGACTCGACACCGGCGCCGATCAAGGCACCGTCCATCGAGTACGCATCGTTGTCGCCCGTCCTGATCGTGCTCGGCGTGGCGATCGCCGGAATCCTGTTCGAGGCGTTCCTGCCGAGCCGGGTTCGGCGGGCGCTGCAGCCCGCCTTCGCGTTCGCCGGCTTCGTCGCCGCGTTGGTCGCGGTGGTGCTGCTGCACAAGGAGCGCGGCGTCCTCGCCTCCGGCGCGGTGGCGATCGACGGCCCGGCGCTGTTCCTCGAGGGAACGATCCTGGCGCTGGCGCTCGCGTCGGTGCTGCTCGTGGCCGAGACCCGCATCTCCTCGATCGTCGCGCACGCCGCCGTGGTGCCTGGGACTTCCGGGGCCCGTGCGCAGCTGCGAAGCGAGGAGGTCCAGACCGAGGCGTATCCGCTGATGTCGTTCGCGGTGGCCGGCATGCTGCTGTTCGCGGCATCGAACAACCTGCTGGTCATGTTCGTGGCCCTGGAGATCCTCTCCCTGCCGCTTTACCTGCTGGCCGGCCTCGCGCGCCGTCGTCGCCTGCTGTCGCAGGAAGCCGCGGTCAAGTACTTCCTGCTCGGCGCCTTCTCGTCGGCGTTCTTCCTCTACGGGCTGGCGTTGCTCTACGGCTACGCCAACACCGTTGACCTCGGCGGCATCGCCGATGCCGCCACAACGGTCAACAAGAACGACGCCTTCCTCTACCTGGGGCTCGGGCTGCTCGGCGTGGGCCTGCTGTTCAAGGTCGGCGCAGCGCCATTCCACAGCTGGACCCCCGACGTCTACCAGGGCGCTCCGTCGCCGGTGACGGCGTTCATGGCCGCCGGGACGAAGGTGGCCGCGTTCGGCGCGCTGATCCGGGTGCTGTACGTCAGCTTCGGCGGCCTGCGCTGGGAGTGGCGTCCGGTGGTGTGGGGCGTGGCAATCCTCACCATGGCGGTCGGCGCCGTCATCGCGATCACTCAGCGGGACGTGAAGCGCATGCTCGCGTACTCGGCCATCGCTCACGCCGGCTTCATCTTGGTCGGTGTGGCCGCGACCAGCGACCGCGGCCTGTCCGGCGCGATGTTCTACCTCGTCGCCTACGGCTTCACCACAATCGCCGCCTTCGGCATCGTGACGCTGGTCCGCTCCGGTGATTCGGAGGCGGGCGATCTCTCCGCCTGGCAGGGGCTGGGCCGCCGCTCCCCGGTTGTCGCCGCGACCTTTGCCTTCCTGCTGCTCGCGCTGGCCGGCATTCCGCTGACCAGCGGGTTCACCGGGAAGTTCGCCGTCTTCGCCGCCGCGGAGGCCGGTGGAGCGGTGGCCCTGGTCGTCGTCGGCCTAGTCGCGAGTGCCGTCGCGGCGTTCTTCTACGTCCGGGTCATCGTGCTCATGTTCTTCTCCGAGCCGGCTGCCGACGGCCCAGTCGTCGCGCGGGCCAGTGTTCTCACCTACGCGGCCATCGGCATCGGCACCGCGGTGACGCTGGTGCTCGGTGTGGCACCGCAGCCGCTGCTCGAGCTGGCCGACTCGGCGGCTCGCCTCGGCTTCGTCCGGTGACCTTCGCCGCGCACCGTTCCGCATCCCCGCCCACCCATCTGAGAAGATCGGTTGAATGAGCGGATCGATCTCGGTCCTCGCCTCCTTCTCCGACCCCGAACTGGAGAAGACGATCCGGGCGGGTCTGGCCGACGTGGAGCGGGTGCTGCGCGAGTCCGTGCACAGCGACTACCCGTTCGTCGACGAGACCTCCCGGCACCTTCTGAACGCCGGCGGCAAGCGCTTCCGTCCGCTGGTGGTGCTGCTGGCCTCGCACTTCGGTGATGCGGCGTCGTCGTCGGTGGTCCCGGCGGCGGTCGCCATCGAGCTCACGCACCTGTCGACGCTGTACCACGACGACGTGATGGACGAAGCGACGCTGCGCCGCGGGGCGCCGTCGGCGAACTCCCGTTGGAACAACACCATCGCGATCCTCACCGGGGACTTCCTGTTCGCCCGCGCGTCGGAGATCACCGCCGACCTGGGCACCGAGGCCACCCGGATCCTTGCCCGCACCATCGCGATCCTCTGCGAGGGCCAGATCCGCGAGACGGTGGGTCCCGGGGACGGTCCGCCGGTGGAGCATTACCTGCGCGTCATCGACGACAAGACCGGCTCGCTGATCGCGACCTCGGGCCGGCTCGGCGCCCAACTGGCCGGCGCGGGCGCCGCCACCGTCGAGGCGCTGGCTACGTACGGTCAGCGGATCGGCGTGGCCTTCCAGCTCTCCGATGACCTGCTCGACATCACCAGTGGCTCGGAAGAGTCCGGGAAGACGCCCGGCACCGACCTGCGCGAGGGCATTCGGACGCTGCCCATCCTCTTCGCCGAGCAGGACGGCTTCGAGCTGCCGGTCGACCTCAGCTCCGACAACGTTCTGGCCGAGGCCCTCGTCCAGCTGCGGGCGCATCCGGCCCTCGAGCGCGCACGTGCGTCCCTGCAGCGGGAGGCGGACGCCGCCCGGGCCTGCCTGATCGACCTGCCGGACATCCCGGCGCGCTCCGCGTTGGACGCGCTGTGCGACGTAGTGGTCGCCCGCACGGGCTGATCATCGCCGGCGGTTCGCAGGGCAGCCGTGGTCCTGGTTGCCACGCAGGCACATCTGCCCCTCCGGCCACAGTTTGTCCATCCAGTCGCACCCAGGGGTGACGCTGAGTGAGCCCGGGTAGTCACCCGAGACCCAGGATCATCAGTCCCACCCAGGAGGACACCCCATGGCGCGACGCCTGCGCGAGCGCGGCTCCCAGAACGCGGGCGCGCCCGAATATCCGGCTTCGCAGGCGCACCCGGCGTCCCAGGCGCACCCGGCGTCCCAGGCCGGTGCGTACGGCGACGAGATGCCGCCCGCCCTGCAGAGGCCCCGCAACGGTGCCGGTCGGGCCGCACTGATTTGCGGCGTTGTCGCTCTGGTCTGCGCTGTCGGCTTCTTCCTCGTGCTCACCGTGCCGGTGGCGATCCTGCTTGGCATCGCGGCCATCGTGCTCGGTGTCATGGGCCGCAGCCGCGTCCGCCGGGGGATCGCGACCAACCGCGGTTCGGCGACGTTCGGCATTGTCACGGGCCTGCTGGCCCTGCTCATCCTTGCCGGACTGGTCGTCGGGGGCGTCGCGCTCTTCAACTCGAACAAGACCGACTTCAAGAACCTGGGTCAGTGCGCCCAGGAAGCGGGCACCAACTCCGCGAAGCTGCAGAAGTGCCAGGACCAGTTCAAGAACTCGATTACGAAGTAACGAATCGGCGGCGGTCGTCGACGGGCTCAGAAGGGGCATTCGACCACTGGCGGGTTCTCGCGTTGGTGGCGTTCTGCGGCGGCCTTCGCGGTGGCGGCTTGGGCGAGGGCTTGGTCGTGGGCGATGGCTTGTTCCCAGTCGACTTCGCTGAGGCGTTCCGCGGGGCGGAGGTAGCTGTTGGCGCAGGGGCTGGTCCAGCGAGTGCCGTGCGGGACGGCTTCGTAGTCCCAGGCGGTTTCGTGCTTGAGCCGGTGGTGCCGTCGGCAGAGCGCGGTGAGGTTGTCCTTGGTCGTCTTGCCGCCTTCGCTGTGGAAGGCGACCGTGTGGTCGAGGTCGCAACGGACCGAGGGCTGCTGGCATCCGGGGAACCTGCATGTTCGGTCGCGGGCTCGGACGAAACGCTCGAGGGCCGCGTTGGGCCGGTAGGTCGCGGCGCCGACGTCGAGGAGCCGGCCGGAGTCGGTTTCGGTGAGCCAGCGGCGCCATTCGCCGTCGGCGGCGAGTTCGCGGGCGGTGTCGGCGTCGATCAGCCCCCACCCGGGAATCTCGCCGGGGTCGGCGGACAGGCCGAGCAGCGTCTCCATCGAGACGATCACGTTGATCGGCAGCTTCGGCGGCCCGGACCGGCCACAGGCAGTACAACGACGCGGACGCCGTGGACGACGTGGTGCGGGGGTCGGCTGGCCGTCCGGGAACGCCACCGCGGGCTCGGCCTCAGCGCCAGCGTCGGCGTGGGCGTCGGCGTGGGCGTCGGCGTGGCCGTCCGGGAACGCCGTCCCGGGCCCGGCCTCAGGTCCATCGCCAGCGTCGGCGTCGGGGTGGCCGTCCGGGAACGCCACCGCGGCCTCGGACCCGGGGCCAGCGTCGGCGTCGGCGTCGGCCTCAGCGCCGGCGTCGGAGTCGGAGTGGCCGCCTGAGGAAGCCATGTCGGGCTGGTCCGGCTCGCCTGCCGCGTCGAGGGGTCCGGCGGTGTCGTCCTCGTGCAGACCGAGGCGTTCCCGGGACCAGTCCACCAGCACGTCGAACCGGCGGGTCGCGATCGACCGGCAGTCCCCCGGCACGCGCGGCTTGGCCTCGAGATCGATCGCCGCGGCGATCTGCGCCAGCAGCACGCTGGGTCCCGACGCCCGCAGCTCCGCACCGCCCTCCCCGAACATGTCCTTGAAGAACACCAGGCCCCGATCGACCCGGCGCTGCTCCGCCTTCTGCCGGGCCGCTTCCGGATCGAGCCGGGCCACCGTCCGCCGCAGCCGCCGCGCCAGATCCCGCGTGCCGTAGGGCAGCACCTGCCGTTCCAACTGGCCGACCAGCTCCGGCTTCGTCAACGACTCCGCCGCCCGCTGGATCAGCTGCGCCTCATACCAGCCCACCGACCCGGCCCGCATCGCCGCCCCCGTCTCCGGCAGCCACGCCCGCAAGAACCGAGCCGTGTCCACCCGATTCAGCTGAAAGGTCCGGCTCCCGCCGAGCGCCGCCGCGGCCTCTTCCCCGGCCTCGTCCACCGGCTCGACCGAAATCGCCGAACCCTCCGACACCGGCACCGCCACCGGCTTCGGCCCCGCCGCGACCGCCATGGCCTCCGCGAACACCGCCTGAAACAACCGGATCAACCGCTCGCAACCCGTCATCACCGTCAGCACGTCGGCACGGCCGAGCCGACCGACCTCCACCTCCAACGCCGCCCGCGCCGACTCCACCCCAGGAACACCCTCGAACACGCGTCTATCGAACATGAGTTCGATTCAAGCAGCAGGGTCCGACAAGAAATCGGGCCGGGCGGAGCGGCAAGGCACCGCCTCGAACGCCTTCGTCGGCAGGCGCGCCGCTCGCGTGGCCGGGTCGCTCTTGCCGCGATCTC
>DATITC010000017.1:0-2493 GCA_035468175.1 Frankiaceae bacterium
GGAGGCAGCCCGCAAACCGCTACCCCTCGACCGACCTTGCCCCTCAGGGCACCAGCACGCGGATCCGTGCTCGGTCGCCGTGCCGAGCAGCCGCGCGCACGCCTAACCGAGAGGCACACCTTGTCCATCACCCTTGAAGACGATCACCACCGCGCAAGATCAAGCCCCTACTCGCGGATCTAGGTCTGACGCCGTAACGTGCGCGGTCGAATTGGAGCCGGCCAGTCGGCCGTCAGTTTGATCACGTCTAGGTTGCGACGATCCGAGGGCTGCGGTGCGGACTGGACGGCGCACGACCGGGCGACCTGGTGGGTGTTCATCGCCTGGCCGCTGTTACGAGTGGTGTACCTGGTCAACGGCTACATCTCGCAGGCCCTTGCCAATCGTGAACGCGAGGCACTCGCCGACATTGTTGCCGATCTCGCGCGAACTGGTGCAGCCGGCCGCGGAGGCGTACGCCTGGGCCGATGCCGCGTTGGCCGCCGAGGCGACACCCAGCGCATGAACGTGACGTTCGATACCGGGACGCGGCACAGCGCTATGATAAATGTGTGAAGAAGCGTCGCATCACGCTGAACCTGGACGAGGACGTGGTTTCGACGCTCGAGGCGATCGGCGGACGCAGTGTGTCCGCAACGGTGAACGCCGCCTTGCGGGATGCGCTGGCTTCGACGGCTCATCGGCTGGCGTTGTTGAGCTGGCTCGACGAGCTGGACGAGAAGCACGGCTCACCGAGCCCAGCGGAGATTGCTGCCGCTGATCGATTGTTGAACGAGATCGAACGTGGCCATAGCACCAGCGGGGCCGCATGAGCCCGGCGATCGTGCTCGATGCCGGTGCCTTTGACGTCCTCGACACCTCCACGGGGACCGCTTTGCGTGCGCTGCTGCGCCGCGCTGCGGAGCGCGGGAGTGAGACGAAGTCCCCCGCGGTGGTCCTTGCGGAGGTGTGCCGCGGAGCGGCGCGGACTCGGCGAGTAGAGGCTGCGTTGGCTCGGGACCGAGATGGCCAGCGCATTCGGATCGTGCCGACCGACGAGCGGTTGGCCAAGCTCGTCGGCGCGGTGCTGCACGCAGCGGGGCGCGGCAGTGAGGCGCTCGCCGATGCTCATGTTGTCGCGGTCTGCGCGGCGAGCGATGCCGCCGTGGTGGTGTCCTCCGACCCAGACGACATCGCTGCGCTCGCGCCCGGCGTACCCGGCGTACGAATCATCGTCCGACGGCCGACCGATATCTGAGCGGGCTGCCGACCCGGACACAGCCGGGGCCGGAGATGTCAAACCAGCGCCGGCGAGTACGGTGCGCTTGCACCCGACGACATCGCCGGGCGCCGCTGAACGAGGGACGATTGCCCCGCACGTTCGATGAGCCGCGGGGGGCCGTCCAACAGCTTCGCTGGAAGCACCAATCGGAGGGAGGCGGTCATGACCGTCGGCGACGTCCCGTCGCTAGCAGTGCCCACGGCCGGGAGGTACCGGGTGGATCCCCAACGCTCGACGGTGACGTACTCCGGCCGCCATATGTTCGGTCTGGGCGCGGTGAAGGCGACGTTCACAATCGCCTCCGGCGAACTGCTGGTCGCGGATCCGGTTGCCGCCTCGACTGTCGTTGTGTCCGTGGACGCCGGCAGCTTCCGCTCGGACAAGTCGAGGCGGGACGACCAAGTGCGGTCCGCATCGTTGCTGGACGCCGCCAACTACCCCAACATCACCTTCACTTCCGACGGCCTGCGGGAGCAGGGTGCCGGTTGGTTGCTCGACGGAGCCCTGACGGCGCACGGCCAGACTGTGCCAGTGCAGGTCGTGATCGACCGCGCCACGAATGAGGGCGACGGCGTCCGCGTGCACGCCTATGTCGAGCACCTCGACCGCTACGCCTTCGGTGTCACCAAGGTCAAGGGCTTCGCCGGCCGCTACCTCGACTTGGACCTGGACGTGTTCGCGGTACCAGCCTGATTCGCCGGCTTCACAGATCGGCGGCCGACGTACATCGGCGTACGACGGCGCCACCGTGCTGTGGGGAATGATGGCAGGCAGCGTCGTCGTCACCTACCTGAAGGACTTGCCGGACAGGTAATCGGAGCTTGCCGGCTAGGCCTGGTCCGTATGGAGTGGGTGGATTTCGACGTACGCTCTGCGTGTGGGCATGGCCGTGGATCTCCGTCGGGATGACTGGACGCTGGTTGACCTCGCGCGCTTTCCCGAGGACGAGTACCGCTATGAGATCATCGACGGGGAGCTGGTCGTGAGTCCGCCGCCGACGAGCTTCCACCAGCGCGTGGCCACCGAGATGATTCGTCGGTGGCAGCCCGCCACGGGCGTGCTGACGCATGCGTCGGGCGTCAGCGTACCGGCCGGCCGCTATCGCGAACGCTTTCTCGTTCCGGACGTACTCGTCGTCCGGAACGGAGTGAGCTCGCCGTACTACGCCCCAAGCGACGTCCTGGTGGCCGTCGAGATCGTGTCGCCGTCGTCGGTCACCCGGGACCGCTGGG
>DATITC010000018.1:0-12336 GCA_035468175.1 Frankiaceae bacterium
GCGACGGGTCGGTCGTGGTGCACCTGGGAGGCTGCACCGACTCCCGCCCCAACTGCCTTCGGGTGATGGACGGCTGGAACTACACCGTGCGCCTGTACCGCCCCAAGCCTGCCGTCCTGGACGGCACGTGGGTCTTTCCCCCCGTCGAACCACTTCCCTAAACACCACCGCAGCCGGACTTCGTGACGGGGCCGTGCTGCCGGTCCTGCCCCGGGGAGTCCTGATCAGCGACACCGCACGCTTCGACGATGTGAAGGTGATCGGGGTCGATGACCACGTCTGGCGGCACACCCGCAAGGGCGACAAGTACGTCACGTGATCATCGATCTCACCGGGATCGCGATGAAACAGCCCCTGCGCGGCTGCTGGACATGGTCCGAGGGCCGCTCCAAGACGGCGTTCAAGACCTGGCTAGGTGGGCGCCCGCAGGCCTGGCGCGACACCGTTGAGGTGGTGTCGATGGCACCGGCTTCAAGACCGCCACCAGCGAGGAACTCCCCGACGCAGTCGCGGTCATGGACCAGCTGACCCGCGGCCACCGCGGCCGGTCCGGGACCCGCTCTACTCGGCCCGCCGCACCCTGCACACCGGCGCCGACCTGCTCACCGACAAGCAGAAGACTTGCCTCGACGGGCTGTTCGGACGTGACGCGCACGTCCAGGCCGAGGCGACCTGGCGGATCTACCGGCGCATGATCACGGCCTACCGCGACACCGACCGAGCTCGGCCGGACCCTCAAGCGCAGAGCCGCCGACGTCCTGGCCTCCTTCACCCGGCCCCGCACCAGCAACGGCCCGACCGAGGCCATCAACGGCAGGCTCGAGCACGGTCGTTCTTGCGGTGTGGCCGGTGTCGAAGAGCCGCGCCCGGGCCGCGAGCTTGGCCACTCCGATGATCAATGCGCACCTCGTCTGTGAACGGGTCTCAATAGGACGACAAGGTGACCAACTTGGCGCACCGGTGACCAGCCCTGCACCCGACGAGTAAGCGGACCGTGGTGACGGACCGGGGCTTTCCCGACAAGTCGGTCAAAGCGGGCGCGTTGATGTCGTGTGCCCCGCACCACGTCACCCGCGGAGGATGACGCGTCCAGTTGGCCCTTGGGTGAACATGACGACAAGCGGCCAGATTGGGCCGTTCGGTCGGACTGGCCTGAGTGATCGAACATTCGGGAAACCCCCAGGGACAGGAGCAAGGCGATGAAGCTGTCAGCGAGGCTGCCGCAGGACGACGGCGGCGCGAAGCTCATGCGTTTCGAGGGTGTTCGGGGCGACCGCTACACCGAGATCTTCCTGATCGCCCCGGCCGGGACGGGTGAACTGGTCGCCGGGATCTACAACACGATCGGACTCAACAGTCCGACCGGGAGCGGCGACACCTGCCCGCAGGCGACCCTCGACGGTCTGGACCTGCAGGCGCTGGCGGAGCAGTACGAGGTCGCCAGCGTGTTCAAGAACGGACCGCGGCTGTGGTGCCTGGACTGGATCGAGGCGATCGTCGGTCGCGAGCGTAACTTCAACGGCTTGAAGGCGCGTTGGGTGATGTGGCTGGACGTCCCCAAGGAGATGGGCCACCAGGAGAGCCTCGCCTACAAGCCCATGACGGGTAAGCGCGATACCCAGCTCGGCATCAACAAGGGTTCACCGGCCTTCATACTGGACGATCCGGACGGCAACGCGTGGGTCATGAAGTCGGTCAGCCTGATCTTGGACCCCGCTCAGACCTACGAAGGCATGAAGGATCTCGGCTCCCGGCTGAACCCGCCCGCGGGCTGGACGTTCCGGGCCGTGACGCTAGGACAGGACTTGGTCCTGACGCCGGATCAGGGGACCGCAAGGATAATGCAGGACGAGCTCGGCAACACCTACGACCGGGTGGGCGGCCCGTTCAGCAACTACAAGCCCTGAACAGGCTGCCCGAACATCGCGCAGCGCGTGCTTGGTAGGCAGGGCGGCGGGCGAGGCCGAGCCCCAGCGGGCCAGCCGCGCGGTGCTGTTGGCCGAGAACGGCGTCGCATCAGTTACGTGCGAGGTCTACGTGGTCCATGTCGGGCTCGAGGTCGAAGTTAGCCGTGGCGCACGCCGAAACGCGGCCTCATCGGGCGCTTCACAGATGAGGGTCCAGGAGTGCGGGCGCACCAGTCGCGGTCCCAGCCTGAGCACCCGCCGTCGCGAACCGCGCGGAATGCGGCAAATGAGTGCGTCGATGATCCGGACACGCGACCGGCGTCGGCGACCGCGACGCTGCCCTCGTCCCGTGGGGCAGAAGCAGTAGGAAACCTGCACAAACCCATACGGGTTCACGAGGCACGGACTGCCCGTACCTGGTCGCGTGCTCCCCTCCCATGTGCTCTCTGGCGTCACCGCGTGTGCTCTCTGGCGTCAATCCGTGCTCGCGCCGCATGGCAGCCACATTGCCAACGGTGACGGACACGAAGAAGAAAAGGAAGAACCGGATACCCCTTTGGCGCTCGGCCTCACCCTCGTTCATGTTTCTGCACCGAGGGGATCATCCTGTACTCGGCGCGATCATGGCGGGCTCTCCCACTCGGGCCGATGCGTCCGCGAGCGGCAGATCTGTGCGAGGCGATCCTGCGACCAGCGCCGCGTGCGCAGAGGCTCGTTCTCAGCGGGGGGGTCGCACGGTGATCTTGATCGGCTCCCCGCCGGCGGCATCTTCCCGTCTGGGGACGGACGGCCCGTCCGAATGTCCCGGCCCGGACGCTGCCGCGGCCCGCGCGGCGAGCAGAGCCAACCCGAAGCCCATGACGAGGGCGGTCGTGTGCCCGACGTCGGTAAAGGTCGGCCGCAGGATCAGCGGGCCGGCGAAGAACAGCACGACCAGCCCGACGTAGCCGCCGCGCCACCGCCGCGGCACCTGCATCACGAGCAGTCCGGCGAGGCACGCCAGCCCGTAGCTCACCCCAACGTCCGGTTCGTGGGCGACTGCCGGGGGAATCCACTGGTGCCAGATTCCGGCGCTCAGCAGCACCGCCACGAAAAGCGTGGCCCCGACGTGCCCCAGCAGAGCTGCGAACACGGTCGCCAGCCGGCCGAGCCACCGCTGCGTCGCGGCGTAGGTCAGCATCAGCCACGGCACCATCCACAACCCGGCCAGATTGGAGACGACGAACGCGCTGACCAGCAGCACGTAGATCGGGTGCTCGCGGAGGTTGACGAGGTTGGTGCTGCTGTTGAGCACCACGTCGTCGTGCACCGAATCCGGCAGCAGCTGCAGAGCCACAGCCACCACCACGACGATCGCACCGTAGATCAGCGCGACGTCGCTGCCGGCCACCAGCCGGACCGCCCGTCGCATCACCCCAGTTGCGCGTGAGCTGATGTCCGCCATTCCACGCTCCTCGACGACACGTTGCTGCGCGAGCCGACCAGGTCAGAGCTGCCCGGGCGGCAGCTCCACCGAGCAGGGTAAACGTGCCGTACCGGGGGCGATGCGCGGTGCGAAACGTCTGACCATGCCGATGGTCGGATGGTCGGACAAGCAAGATCAGGTGGCTGATGCCCTACCGGCGGCCGAACCCCCGGTCGTCGCGACGGTCGCCCCTGTCGTCCCGGCGGTCATCACGTCGATCGTCACGTCGATCGCTTCGCCGGTTGATCCCATGTGCGACCACGATGGCGCCTCCCACAGCGGTGGCGGTACGGCGGCGGCGGCGAGCTGCTAGTGGCATCTCAGTTCCCTTCCTTCTCGTCAGCTTCGAGGGCGGCAAGCAGTGCCTGGGTGGGGATGCGCCCGCTGGCCACCAATTGGCCGCCGGCGTGCCGGACGGCGGACCCGAACGGCGCCGCCCAAACGTTCTCCCACACCAGCAGGACGGCCGAGGTCCCGGGGTCCATGGCTTCTGCGAGGTCGAGCACGTCCTGCTCGGACAGCACCATCGCCAGTCCTGCCTCGAAGGACCGCAGGCCGCCGATCTCGCCGTCGTCGAGATCCGCAATCTCGAAGGGTTCAACGGTGCCGTCGTCGTCCTTGCGCAGAAACAGCATGTCCAGGACGCGGACGAGGCCGCGGTCGATGAAGTCGGTGAGAACCGGAGCGACTTGGCCCTTGCCGAAGTCGGTGCCCGGGAACTCCACCACGATCCAGTCGACCGGTCCAAGTCGGTCGAGTTCCAGTTCGACATCCAGTGTGGTCATCGTTGACCTCCGCGCAGTCATAGACAGGCCGACTCCCGTCGACGGTGAATCTCCAGGATCCGCCCGCCAGCCTTCGATCTCGTCATCCAACCCGGGTGAAGTGCACGCAAGCGCACCCAGGCGACAAAGTCTGCGGGACGCCGAGAGGCGTGCGGTCGAGTCCGCCAGATCTCGCGGGGGAAGGCGGTGAACGCGAGCACGTCGGCGCGGGGCGACCTCGAGGTGTCCGGCGACGGCGGGCAACTTGCCGGTCAGGGCGTCGAGGATCCGGTCGTACCGGGCCTGCACGGAGGCGGTGTCGGGCTGGTCGTAGACGTGCCGGGGGCCGGGTTAGCCCTGTCGGTCGGCATGTTCGAGAAGCTTGAGAAGCCGCAGACCTCATGGGGCGTGCCCGCGGCGACACTCGTTGAGCTCGTGGCATCCCCTCGCAAGGGACAGTTGGGCTGTCCGGGAGCAGGAGGGGGCATCACCAAGGAGTCGCGAGTGCGATGGGGAGGGGGGACTTCTCTCAGCGGGTCCGTTCGTCCCTCAGCGTCGATCTCAGGGCGTTCTAGACATCCCACGGTCGTAAGGTGTCAAGTCGATCTTGGTGGGTGTTGAAGCGTTGTTGTGCGGCTTGGCGGGTGATGCCGAGGCGGTCGCCGATGGATTGCCAGGTGTGCTGGCGTTGCCGGGCACGGCGAACGGCAGCATGCAGTGTTCGTTCGGCGTCGTGCAGGTCGTGTGCGGCGGTGTCGATCCAGTCCAGGACCTCGAGTTCGGGTGCGTGAACCGGTCGTGCGCTCTGGCCTTTGCCGACGCTGGATCGGCGGGTGTTGCAGGTCGAACACAGCAGCGTTGCGCCGTAGCGCAACGTGGGGGTGAGCTGGCAGTCGGGTCGACCGGCCGGGTCGGCGGCGTAGTAGCAGCGCAGGGCGCGTGGCGCGTCAACGAGACGTTGACAGCGAGTCGCCGTGGTCATGCCGCCTGCGCCGGCCGCTGGTCGGGCTGCCCGGCGTTCAGCGCCGGCCAGGCGGTCTTTTCGTCGTAGCTGGTGTGGTGGTGCAGGCAGCCGTGCAGGATGCCGACGAGCCGGTTCCCCAGGGCACGCAGCGCCTGGTGGTGGGTGTCGCCGCTGGCTCGGTGTCTGTCGTAGAGGGCGCGGGCTCCGGGTGAGCAGCTCAGGCTGCTGAAGGCCCACTGGTAGCAGGCGTCGGCCAGCCGGCGGTTGCGGGCGTGCCGGGCGAGCACCACCCGGCGGGTGCCGGACGCCCGGGTGATCGGGGCGGTGCCGGCATAGTTCTTGCGGGCTTTAGGATCGGCGTAGCGGTGCGGGTCGTCCCCGAACTCCGCAAGCACCCGGGCGGCGAGGACCAGGCCGAGTCCGGGAAGACTGCGCAGGATCTCGGCGTCCGGGTGCTGCTCAAAAGACGCGGCCAGCTCGGTTTCGATCCGGCTGATCTGGCGGACCAGCTCGGTGATGATCGCCACCGACGCGGCCACGCTGTGCCCGAAGGCGTCGGTGATCACAGGCGGCGTCGTGAGCTGCTCGCTGCGCAGCGCTGTCGTGATCTGTTCGGCCCGGACGGTGAGGCTGCGCTGCCGGCCGGCGGCCCGCAGCACCGCTGTCACCTGGGTCGGGCGCAGCGCCCGGCCCTTCTCCGGGGTCGGTGCCTTGGCCAGTACCGCCAACGCGTCCCGGCCGGCCAGGTCGTCGAAGGCGGACAGCGCGGCAGGGTAGAACTCCCGCAACGTCGAACGCAACGCGTTGGTCTGCCGCTGCCGGGTCCAGATCAGGTTCTGATGCGACCGGGCCAGGATCTTCACCGCCTCAGCCAGGGTGCTGTCCCCGGCGACCGGGCGATGGTTGTGCCGGTCGGTGCGGACCAGATCGGCCAGCACCTTCGCATCCCCCGGATCGCTTTTGGCCCCGGACACGGCGTACCGGTCCCGGTAGCGGCTCGCCGCGAACGGGTTGATCGCAAACACCTGGTAGCCGGCCACGACCAACGCCGCCACCCACATCCCCCGGTCCGTTTCGATCCCGATCACCACCTGCTCGGCCGTCGCCTGCTCCGGGAGATGCTCGGCGATCAGCGCGTGCAGCGCCGCGATCCCGGCCAGCCCCTCCGGCAGCCGCCGAGCAGCCAGCCGCCGGCCGGTCCCGTCCTGAATCTCGATGTCGTGATGGGCCTCAGCCCAGTCATCACCGACGAACAGCAACCCCTTGCTCCTCTCCTCCGGTTCGGTCAGGTGAGCCACGAGGAGATGCTGCGGCGCGCTAATGGATCAGTGCTCGAAGCACGACATCCCACCAGCCATCACCACTCCTCACCGACCAGACGGGGCACGATCTAGAACTAGACCTCAACAGCGGCCTGCCCAACCCAGTGCTCCCGCCCAGTGGCTCGGACACCGACCCTGCCTGCCGGCCGAGCTGGTGTGAACCCATTAGCCCATAGCAGCGTGGTACGCCTCGCGGATCTTCTGGGCAATACGCCCTCGGGGAGACACCTCATGCCCAGCGTTCCGCGCCCACTCCCGAATCGCAGCCACGTCCTCCTTCAGCGCAGACGCCGGAGGAGTCGATGAGCGAGGTCGAGGGGCACCACGGGCACCGGCCCGACCGCCGCCTTTCCGAGCGTGCTGCGACCACTCGGACACGCGCTCCCGGAGATCGGCGGCGTTTTCCTCGGACAGATCGATCTCGTAGCTCTGGCCGTCCAAGCCGAAGGTCACGGTCTCGACGGCCTCGGACCCGTCGAGGTCGTCGGTGAGCAGGATGACGGTCTTCTGAGTCATGCCTGCCATTCCAACATCCAGGTGATCGGGAAGCACGCTCCGACGCGTCAAGAAGTCGGGAACTGGCCGGTACAGGCTCAGAGCACTCGGTCTTCCGAATGGCTTGCCCTTCGTCGCAGTCACGGGGGGCTGCTGTGACTAGACGCGGCTGGGGTACCTGCTTGGTACAAGATCGGGTTTGTGTTGATCTTGCCGGCGTTGAGAAATGTGATCATGGCCGTGTGCAGGGGGAAAAGAGGTACTCCATGATCAGACGTCCTGGCGGAGTGGGCTACGGACTGGCGGCCTACTCCCTCTGGGGGCTGTTCCCGCTCTACTGGCCGCTGCTGGAGCCCGCCGGAGCCGGGGAGATCCTCGCGCACCGCTGCCTCTGGTCGCTGCTCGTGGTGCTGGGCGTGCTCGCCTACCTGCGTCGGCTCAGCAGCATCCGGACGATCCTCACCGACCGCCGCAGCGGGCTGATGCTGACTGTCGCCGCCGTGGTCATCGCCATCAACTGGGGCACCTACATCTACGGCGTCAACACCGGCCAGGTGGTCGAGACGGCGCTCGGCTACTTCATCACCCCGCTGCTGAGCGTCGCCCTCGGAGTCCTGGTCCTCGGTGAGCGGCTGAGCCGCACCCAGGCGGTCGCGGTCGGGCTCGCGGTGGCGTCCGTCGGGTTGCTGACCGTCGGTTACGGGCATCCGCCCTGGATCGCGCTGATCCTCGCCGCGTCGTTCAGCACCTACGGGTTGATGAAGAAGCAGGTCGGCGTCGGAGCACTGGAGAGCCTGGGCGTGGAGACGACCGTGCTCGTCGTACCGGCGCTGCTCTACGTCGCCACGCTCGGTTCGAAGTCCACCTTCACCGACAGCCCGGGGCACGCCCTGCTCATGGCCGGCGGGGGCATCGTCACCGCGATCCCGCTGCTGTTCTTCGGGGCAGCCGCGACACGCATACCGCTCACGACACTCGGGTTGCTGCAGTACCTGACACCGACGGTGCAGTTCCTGATCGGGGTGCTGCTGCGCCACGAGCCGCTGCCGGCCGAGCGGCTCGTCGGCTTCGTGCTGGTCTGGCTGGCGCTGGCCGTGTTCACCGTCGGCAGCCTCACCGAGCGCCGGCGCGTGGCGGCTGAGGAAGCGGTCGTCGAACCTGCCTGAGCACTCAATCGAGGCCGAGGCGGTTCACTTGCCCAGGTTCTGGATCTCGGTGAAGCCGTGGCGGAGGCAGGACAAGAGTGCATCCGGGTCCGGCACCGCGCCGGTGTCCGTCGTCACCCCGATGCAGCAGGTCCCGCGGTAGGACAGCAGCGTGACGTTGAGGGCCGCCCCGATCGTCGGACCGAAGGGGTACTGCCGGAGCACCTCGGCGCCGGCCAGGTAGAGGGGCACAGGTGAGCCGGGGACGTTGCTGGCCAGGAAGTCGACGTGCTTGAGCATCTCGCCGATCACCATCCGGGGCACCAGGTTCAGCACGCCCGCGATGGGGTCACTGAGCTGCACAGCCCGCTCGTGGCGCCACCGGTCGACCCGCAAGCCGATCTGCCGCATGCGCTCCGCGGGGTCCGGCAGGTCCACCGGCAGCGGGAACCGCAGCAGCATGATGCGGTTGCCGCCGACGTCGTCCCCGCTGGAGCGGACGTTGATCGGCAGGGTCACCCGGAGCTCGGGGACGGTACGGCCGTGCCGTCGGTGGTACTCGGCCAGCGCACCGGTGACCGCAGCAAGGAAGGCGTCGTTGACCGTCGCACCGCTGGCATGTGCAGCGGCGCGCAGGTCCTCCAGCGGCACTTCCAGGACGCCGTAGTGCCAGCCCAGCCGGCGACGGGTGAGCACCGGCGACAAGGTCTTGGATATCGGGGCGACCGCCCGAGCCACCGACGCCGCGGTCTCCGTGGCCTGCAGCGGGTGCAGTAACCCGCTGAGGGCGGCGCGGGCGACATCCGCACCGGCCGTTCCGACCTCGCGCGCCATCTCCCGCACGGCACCGGTCAGGGCCGGCAGCAAGCCAGGCGAAGCCGGATGCGTGTCCGCGTCGACGCCGGCGAAGCCGAGGGTGCTGAGGTCGGGTGGCTCGACCGGCGCATCCGCCGTGAAGTCGTGCATCAGCAGCGCGAGTTGAAGACCGCCGATCCCGTCCGCCAACGCGTGGTGCAGCTTGATGACCGTTGCCGCCGTCCCGTCGGCCAGGTCCTCGACGACCACGGCCTCCCACATCGGTCGGGCCGGGTCGAAGCGCGCCATACCCATCGCCCGCGCCATGTCGAGCACGACGTCGAGCGACCCGGGGGAAGCGGCCCGCACCCGGTGCAGGTGGTAGTCGAGGTCGAAGTCGGGATCCAACTCGAACCTGGGCGGCAGCAGCCGCACCGGTGGTTCGACCAGTCGTTCCCGCATGATCGGGAGGCGGTCGGCCATATGTCCGATGCGGGCGTGCAGGCGCTCCCAGTCCGGGTTCCGGCTCAGGTGGAGCACGGTCACGACGGTGGACCGCAGCAGCGGATCGGCTTCCATCCGCCACGTGAACGCGTCGATGCTCCGCAGCCACCCACCCCGCGGATAGGGCCCCGTCACCTGGACCGGCACCTCTACGTCTGCCACCGATTGAGTCGCGACCATGTCGATCACCCCTGCACCTACGAACCCAAAGCCTTCCGGGGCAGCGTGTGCCGTCCGGGGCGACGCGGCCAACGGCCAAACGTCCCGGCCGAGTCAGCGGAGGGTTCAGCGCGCAGGGTCAGCGGAGGGTCAGCGCAGGGCGGCGAGCCGCCCCGGGACCTGTCCGATGCGCTCGTCGGTGGCGGTGAGCGCCACCCGGATGTGCCGGATGCCGGCCGCGCCGTAGAACTCGCCGGGCGCGACCACGATGCCGACGTCGGCCAGCGCGGAGACGGTGTCCCAGCAGTTCTCGTCGCGCGTGCACCAGACGTAGAGGCCGGCCTCGCTGTGCTCGATGCGGAAGCTGGCCGCCTCGAGCGCCGAACGCAGCACCTGGCGACGCGCGGCGTACCGGGTGCGCTGCTGCTCGACGTGGTCGTCGTCGCCCAGACAGGCCACCATCGCCGCCTGCACCGGCGCCGGAACGATCAGACCGGCATGCTTGCGGACCTCGAGCAGCCGAGCCACGACAGTCGGGTCACCGGCGACGAAGCCGGCTCGGTATCCGGCGAGGTTCGACCGCTTGGACAGCGAGTGGACCGCGAGCAGCCCCTCGTGCGAGCCGCCGCAGACGTCCGGATGCAGCACGCTCACCGGCTCGGCGTCCCAGCCGAACTCGAAGTAGCACTCGTCGCTGACGACGAGCACCCCACGCTCGCGCGCCCAGTCGACCACCTTGCGCAGATGCGCCGGAGGCAGCACCGCGCCCGTCGGGTTGGACGGTGAGTTGATCCAGATCATCCGCACCGGGGCCGGGCCGAGTGCGGTCAGGCTGTCCGCCGCCAACGGCTCGGCGCCAGCGAGCAGGGCCCCGACCGCGTAGGTCGGGTACGCCAACGCCGGCAGCGCGACCGCGTCACCCTCCCGCAGCCCGAGCAGCGACGGCAGGAGCGCGACCAGTTCCTTACTGCCGATCGTCGGCAGCACCGCCGCCCCGGGAGCGACGCCGAGCCGGCGCGTCAGCCACCCCGCCGCCGCGGTGCGAACCGCCTCGGTACCGGCCGTGAAGGGATAGCCAGGGGCGTTCGCGGCCTCCGCCAGCGCCCGCTGTGCGAGATCCGGCGTCGGGTCGACCGGGGTGCCGACGGAAAGGTCGACGATCCCACCGGGATGCTCGCGAGCCTTCGCCGAGAACGGGACGAGCTTGTCCCACGGGAAGTCGGGCAACAACCGCGCCGGAGTCGAACCGGTCATGCCCTCACCCTCGCCGGACGGACTACTGCCGGCTCAGACGTCGTGCTGCTGCGGCGGCAGCGCGGCGACCAGCGGCGCATCGGAATTCACGAGGCCGACCTTCGAGGCGCCGCCCGGGGAGCCGATCTCGGCGAAGAAGACAGCGTTCGCCTCGGTGTAGGGCTTCCACTGCTCAGGGACGTCGTCCTCGTAGTAGATGGCTTCCACCGGGCAGACCGGCTCGCAAGCACCACAGTCGACGCACTCGTCGGGCTGGATGTAGAGCATCCGCTCGCCCTCGTAGATGCAGTCGACCGGGCATTCCTCGATGCAGGCCTTGTCCTTCAGGTCCACACAGGGCTCAGCGATGGTGTAGGTCACCCGGGGTTCCTCCTGCGACGTAGTACCGATCATGTTCGGTGACGGACTCTCAGTATGCGCGATCGACACCGCCGTCCGCCTGCGGCTCTCCGCCCTGTGGGCCCCGGACGAAACGGACTCGCCCTGTCCGCCGCGTCACTGGTGTTGCGGAGGAAGTCGGTTAGCCTCACGCCGTGGACCAGCTGGTGTGGATCGACTGCGAGATGACGGGGCTCGACCTCGAGAACGACCGCCTCATCGAGGTCGCCGTGCTGATCACCGACGGCGAGCTGAACCTCGTCGACGAGGGCCTGGACCTCGTGATCAAGGCGCCGGACGACCTGCTCGACGGCATGGTGCCGGTCGTCGCGAAGATGCACGCGGACTCCGGGTTGACCGACGCCGTCCGCGCCTCGACGTTGACCGTCGGCGACGCGGAGCAGCAGGTCCTCGACTACATCAAGCAGTTCGTGCCCGAGCGTCGCAAGGCACCGCTGTGCGGCAACTCCATCGCCACCGACCGGGCCTTCCTGGCCCGGGACATGAAGGAACTCGACGACTTCTTGCACTACCGGATGGTCGACGTCTCCTCGATCAAGGAGCTGGCGAAGCGCTGGTACCCCCGCGCGTACTACGCCTCGCCGGAGAAGAAGGGTGGCCACCGCGCGCTCGCCGACATCATCGAGAGCGTCGAGGAGCTGCGCTACTACCGGCAGGCCATCTTCGTGCCCGAACCGGGTCCGAGTTCGGAGGATGCCCGCGCCATCGCGACCGCCATCCGGGGCGAGCCGACCGAGGCCGCGGAGCCTCCGACTGCCAACTCAGACGCGGAGCGCCCGGCAGCTGGCTAGAATCAAGCAGTCGGCTCCGGCCGGCGCACGGTGGGTGTAGCTCAGCTGGCAGAGCACCGGGTTGTGATCCCGGGTGTCGCGGGTTCAAGTCCCGTCACTCACCCCGTCGATCATGGGTTTTGCCCTGCAGGTTTGTCTCGAGAACAAGATCGGTTGGGGTCACCCCAAGGGCACTCGGACAACCGTGCGAGAGTGCCGGGAGC
Source organism: Frankiaceae bacterium (assembly GCA_035468175.1). GTDB lineage: Bacteria > Actinomycetota > Actinomycetes > Frankiales > Frankiaceae > JAVEDQ01. The sequence continues at coordinate 12,168 of DATITC010000018.1, forward strand.
GCGAGTCACCGATCGCGACCAGCGCGATGCACTCCCCCAAAGTTGTCACCCTGATCACCCCGCGCGACCAGGGTGTCCTTGCCGCTCCGCGGGACGTGTCATGTCCGCCGTCGTCTGGGGCCTGCCTTCCATGTCCTCGAAGACACATCAGGATGGCCTGCAGGATGAC
>DATITC010000019.1:0-1752 GCA_035468175.1 Frankiaceae bacterium
GACGTGTTCGCCTTTCGCGGAGTCCCCGCAGCATGGAAGGAAGAGCTGGTATGGGGGACCGACGTCTCCGTGCGCACGGCCACCGAAAACGAACGAAAGAAGCTCCACCGCATCGGCGGCGAGCCGGTGATCGCGACGCTAGCGCTGGGCGAAGGAGGAGCGATCGAACTCGCGGCTCGCGCCGAGAACAAGGACGCTCTACTCGGGCCATTTGCAACCGCAGACCACCGATCACCCGTCCCGGCGCCCGATTAGCCGCGGCTGGTCCGTCCGGCCCGGGCGAGGTACCGCGCTGACACCGAAGCAGGTCCAGACCGTCGCTGGGTCACGGTCCTGGCCCTTCGCCACGAGCGCGACCAGCGGGGGTCGCCGTCGCCGAACCAGGAGCCGAGCGTCCTGCTGCCCGCGTCAGGGAGGTGCTCGCCAGCGCGTAGATGCCCGACGCGCGGTGCAAGCAGGTGCCGGTGATGGCGGCCGGGCGACTGCCGGCTGGCCCTCTCGTAGCTATGCAGAGTGCCGGAAGTAGGCTTCGATCCGACGGTAGCTGCCGCCCTGTCCGTTTCGTCCAGAGGCTAGCTTGGGGGAGGGTTCGCCCGTGGTGTGGGTTGCGCGAGTGTGCCCGCGTGCTCTTCTGTTTGTGGTCGGACGTGGTCGCGGAAGAGCTATCCCCACGGGTCGTAGTTGTTGACGCCGTCGATGCAGCCTTGGTACATGTTCGCGAGGTTGTCGGGGACGATGTTCGCCACGCCGTCGGTCGTGATGGTCAAGTCCTTGTCCAGCGTCTTCGCTTCATATTCCCAACCGGCGGGGAGTGTGAGGCGGGCGGCGAGGCTCGGGAGCTCTGCCTCGGTCAGCTCGTGATCGACGTGATTGGTGTAGGTCTGCATGACCCACGTCACGCCTTCGGGGGAACGCAGCAGGAACACCGGGCGTCCGCTGAGGAACTCGTACTTGCTGACTCGACGGATCTGCGCCGGGTGATAGGCCATTGCTGACTGGTCCATGCCCGGATCGAAGGCGGCCGGCATCTGCATCCTCGCCACGAGGTTGAACGTCACGCCCTGGAGCTCGCGCGGCTCTCCGACGACGTTGATCGTCAGCACGTCCATCATCCAGCAGCGCCTGGGGTTCTTCCAGACGCGGTCTGATCCCGTCTCTTCGGCGAGGCGCTCGACGTCGATCGCTTCGAACTCGTCGGCCGGGCAGGGGCCAAACCCGGTGCTGTTATAGACAGTCGCGTCGAGGTGATCGTCCGCGTTGCTGAGCAGGAAGATCTCGCCCTGGGCGTACGGCGTAGAGAAAGAACCACAGGTACCCAAAGACGATGATGAGCAGCACGAACGGGGTGTTCCACCACCAGTACTCCCAATGGAAGGTTCCGGTCGCGTGGAGAAACAGCTCGACGGCTACGCTGACGATGGAAAGCCCGAGCCCGACCGCGAGACGGTTCGGTATGCCGAGGATCCGGGTCGCCCGGTTGGCGGGCAGCAGCTTCGCGTAGATGACGCCGGCCAGCGCGAACATGAACATGATCTCGACGTTCAGCCCGACCAGGAGCTGGTAGGCCGTCGGCCCGGTCGTCGTCCACAGCGCCGCACGGTCACTGGCGTGCAGCACGAGCGCATTGACGATCTCGTTGAACCAGTCCGCGAGCCACACCGCGAGACCGGCGCTGACCACATCCCAGCGCCCACGCTCCACCTCGTTGGCATAGGCGTAGATCACGATCGCCAGCAGCGTGACCGCGTACCA
>DATITC010000020.1:0-5175 GCA_035468175.1 Frankiaceae bacterium
CCGAACCTCGGCCAACGGTCCCTACCCGTCCTCATAGCGAGGAGGTCCCGTGACGCCCGCCGCTCCGTTGAGCGCCCTCGATGCGCCCGTTAGTGGGAGCCGTTGATGGCTGAGCGCCCCGAAGCGAAGGAAGACCACGACCTGCCGCTCGATCCCGACATCGACACCGAGGAAGACCGTCGCCATCGCACGGAGGCTGGCAGTCCCTTCGCCGAGCTGCGCCGGCGGCGCCTGCCGCGGCTGCACCGGGACATCCTGGTGGTCGTCTTCGCCGGCGGCATCGTCGGCGGACTCGCCCGCTACGGGATGACCAAGGCATGGCCAGCTCCGGATGCCGGCTTCCCCTGGGCGACCTTCGTCGTCAACACCCTGGGAGCCTTCGGACTCGCCCTCCTGGTCGCGCTCATCGCCGACGTGCTCGCCCCGCGGCGCCTGCTACGCCCGGCCGTCGGAACGGGGTTCTTCGGCGCCTTCACCACGTTCTCGTCGGTGGTGACGACCAGCGATCACCTCATGGCGCACGGACACGCCCAGACCGGATGGGTTTACCTCGGCGGCAGCACGCTTGCTGCCCTCCTCGCCGTGTCGTTCGGGCTCTCGCTCGGCCGAGCCGTTGCCGTCAGCCACAACCGGAACCAAGACCAGCGATGACGGAGACCCTCATGCGCCTCGCAGGCCCGGCCCGACGTCTCACGATCTTCATCGGGGAGATGGACCACTGGCACCACCACTCGCTGTCCGGCGAGATCGTCCATCGCGCCCATGACGCAGGCCTCGCCGGGGCCACGGTGCTGCGTGGCGTCGGCGGATTCGGCGCCTCGAGCCAGATCCACACCAGCCGGATCCTCAGCCTGTCCGACGACCTGCCCGTCGCCATCATCATCGTCGACGACGCCGAGCGCATCGACGCCTTCCTCCCGCAGCTCGACGAACTCATCTCCGAGGGCCTGGTCATCATCGACGACGTCTCGGTCGTGCGCTACGTCGGGCGTCCAAACAAGGACCGGGACTCGCAGTGATCGTGACCCTCCTGGTCGGACTTGCCGCCGGGCTCGGGGCGCTGTGCCGCTACGTCCTCGACCAAGTCGTCGAACACCAGCACGACTCGGACTTCCCCTACGGAACCCTCGTCGTCAACGTCACTGGCTCACTGCTGCTGGGTCTCATCACCGGGCTGTCGATCCACCACGGCCTCGGCAACGGCACGACCGAGGTCTGGTCCGCGGGGTTCTGCGGCGGCTACACCACCTGGTCCACCTTCGGCTACGAGTCCCTCGCGCTCGCCGAGGGCGGCGACCTGTTGGCGGCGTCGACCAACGTCGTCGTCAGCCTGGCGCTCGGCCTCGCCGCCGCCGCGGCCGGCTTCGGATTGGCGCTGCTGTGACCGAACAGACCCCCGCGCCGGCAAGCGAGCGCCAAGCGCTTCCCGCTGTCCAACGACCGTCGACGGCCCGTCGGACGTCCTCGTTGAACCGGCGACTCGGCTTGCCCGGCAGGTTGATGAGCGGTTCCAGCAGCGCCCCACCGGGCTTCCGTGGTATCCGTCGGGTACACGTGCAGGGCTTCGGCAATCGCGTGTGCTCGACTGAGCCCGAAAGGACACATCCCGTGAGGACGCGACCACGATGGCGATAGACCCCACCGGCACCGACCTCAAGCGCTTCCTCGCCGACGACCCGGGCGGGCCGGTCGTGATGCTGAACCTCCTGCGCTTCCGTCCGGACGGAGGCCGGGAGGGCTATCTCGAGTACGCCCGCAGGTTCTCGGCGGAGAGCGAACGGTTCGGGGCCGAGGTGCTGTACGTCGGCGACGGCTCCACCGCCCTGGTCGCCGAGGACGGCCAGGCTTGGGACGCCGTGCTGGTCGTGCGCTACCCCTCCCGACAGGCCTTCTCCGACATGGTGCGGGACCCTGAGTATTCGACCATCACGCACCTGCGCACCGAAGCCCTCACCGAGGCGGTGCTGCAGGCCACCGTGCCCTGGCCGCCGCTCAGCTGAGATGGCAGGTATGCCGAGGCGTCCGTTGGGAGAAGAATCCCGGCGGGCTCCGACGCAGGGGACGTCCGGACGGCCAGGGGAGATCCATGAGTTCGCAACACCTCGACAGGCTCAGCAGCGTGGACGCGAGCTTCCTCCACCAGGAGGACGGCCGGGACAGCCACATGCACATCGGCGGCATCGGGATCTTCGAGGGCCCGCCCCCGAGCGAAGACGACCTGCTCGCCCACATCGGTGGCCGCCTGAAGCTGGTACCGCGGTTCCGGCAGAAGCTGGTGGCGGCGCCGCTCCGCAGCGGACGTCCGCTGTGGACCGACGACCCGCGCTTCTCCCTCGGCTACCACGTGCGCCGCACCGCCCTGCCCAAGCCCGGCACCGAGCAACAGCTGATGCGCCTCATCTCCCGGGTGCACTCGCAGCGGCTGGACCGGACCAAGCCGCTGTGGGAGATGTGGATCATCGAAGGGCTGACCGACGACCGGTGGGCGGTGCTGACCAAGACCCACCACGCGCTCGTCGACGGGGTCGGTGGCATCGACATCATGACCGCCCTGCTGGACCTGTCACCGGTGAGCCGGCGGGTCGGCCCCGATGACTGGCACGCCAGCCGGGAGCCGTCGTTCGTCGACCTGCTCGAACGAGGCATCAGCGGCGCCGTCCGCAACGCCCGCGAAGTCAGCGGGCAGATGCTCGGTCGCGCCCTGAACCCACGCCGGACCGCCGAAGAGGTGCTCGAACGTGCGCTCGGACTCGCCGAGCTGGCGCGGCTGACGATCTCCCCCGCTCCCCCGACGCCGCTCAACCACAGCCCGGGCCCGCACCGCGACTTCGCGGTCGTGCGGGCGGAGGTGGCCGACTTCAAGGCGGTGAAGGATGCCCTCGGCGGCACGCTGAACGATGTCGTGCTCGCCGTGGTCAGCGGTGCCCTCCGGCGGTTCCTGGACGACTACGGCTGCCCGGTCGACACGATGCGCCTGCGGGCCTGCGTCCCGATGTCGGTCCGCACGTCCGACCAGGCGGGCGGATTGGGCAACCGCATTGTGATCATGGTGGCGGAGCTGCCGATCGACATTGCCGACCCGGTGGCCCGGCTGCGGGAGGTCTCGCGGCACATGGACGGGCTGAAGTCCTCCCGGCAGGCGGTCGCCGCCCAGACGATGGTGCAGATGGAGCAGTGGATGCCGCCGAACGTGCTGGCCCAGGCCAGCCGCATCGGATTCAGCAGCCGGCTCTACAACCTGCTCGTCACCAACGTCCCCGGCCCGCAGTTCCCGGTGTATCTGCTCGGCCGGCGGATGTCCGAGGTGTTCCCCATCGCGTTCCTCGCGCCGGAGCACACCTTGGCCATCGCGATCCTGAGCTACGACGGTTCGGTGAACGTCGGCCTACTCGGCGACGCCGACGCGGAGCACGACCTCGGCTCGCTGGCGGACTACATCCGCCGTTCGCTGCAGGAACTGCTGGCGGCCGCCCGACCGCCGGCGGACGCGGAGCCGGCCAAGCGGTCACCCGCCAAGAAGTCCGCTGCGCGGACCGCGGCGAAGAAGTCGACGAGTCGCACGGCGAAGAAGGCCGCCGGTTCGGGCCGGCCGGCGGGACCGCTCGAAGCCGGGCGGTAGCCCGTCAGGTCTGCTGGGTGAGACCTGACCCGTTGTCGGAGCCGCCACCCCAGCCGCGGCCGAGCGCACCACCAGTGATCATGACATCGGCGGAGGACACGCCCGCGACGGCCAGCACGTCGGCGAGACGGGACTCCAACTCCTCGAGGCTGGACCCGTCCACCTCAACCAGCACCGTCCCCTTCCCGCCGAGCACCACGGCGACGCCCACACGGTCCTCCCCCCCCGCTACCCGGACCGCCACGTGGGCGACCTCTTCGGCCCGCGACAGCGGGACGGGCAGCAGCGCGAGGGCCACGGCAGCCTCGTCCTTGATCGGGCGGTGCCCGGGTCGTGGCGCCCGCAGGTCCGTGCGGGGACTGACCGCGAGCAGCCGCTGCCTCGGCGGGCCGACCGCGTCCACCACCGCCTCGACCGTCGCGTAGGCCGTGCGGACGTCGTTGGCCTGGTAGCCGACGAAGGCGCCGGCGCTGCCGGAGACGGAAACCGCCGCCACCGCGAGCAGTTCTTCCTCGACCAACTCGAACAGCGCGTCCCGGATCGCCGGCGTGACGTCGTCGAAGAACAGGTAGCCGTCCACGTTGTCCCCTCAATCTCCTGCGTTCGGACCGACCCCTCGTGCAGAAACGGCCGGCAGCGGGATCTTGCCATCTCGGACGTCGACCACGTCACATGACCCCAGGGGCGTCCGAGAAGTTTCCGGGTCCGGGTTCCTTACTCGTTGTCGAGAGTGGAGTTACAGTGCGGCACGTGTCTCGGGATCTCGGCCGGTGCCGGTGAACGAATCGTCGTCGCCGACTTCGGCCGCACGGGCGCCGGAAACTCCGATCGATCCGGACGTCATCGACTCGCTGCGCGGACTCGGCCAGCGCTCCGGCCGCAACGTCCTGGCCGAGCTGACCAGCCTGTTCCTGACCACCGCCGACGGCCAGGTCAACGCCGCTCGTGCGCTGCTGGCCCGCGGTGACGTGGGCGAGCTCGCCCGGGTCGCGCACTCGCTCAAGGGCAGCGGGAGCGTGATCGGCGCCCGCCGGATCGCCGCGGCCGCAGCCGCACTCGAGGTCGTCTGCACCGACGGCGACGCCACTCCTGGCGCGCTCAGCCGGGCTCGGGACGGCTTCACCCGCGTGCTCGCGGAGCTCGAGTTGTTCCGCTCCGCGGTGGGCGAGCTCGACACCTCCACCTGAACGTCGGCCTCGCCACCGACCGTGCCGCAACGGCTCCGAATGGTGATGCATACGATTCTGATATGGACCTGACGTACAGCGAGACGGACGAGGCGTTCCGCGCCGAGTTCCGGAGTTGGCTCGATGCCAACCTGCCGCAGGAGTGGCGCACCCACGCATTCTGGAGCACCAAGACCGAAGGCGAGTCGTTCGACCTCCGTCGCGAGTGGGAGGCGAAGAAGGCCCAGGACGGTTGGGCCGGCATCGCGTGGCCGAAGGAGTACGGCGGCCGGAGCGGGACCCCGACGCAGAAGGCGATCTATGACGAGGAGATGAACCGGGCGCACGCGCCGGCCACGGTCAACACCCTCGGTCTCACCTTCCTCGCGC
>DATITC010000021.1:0-7772 GCA_035468175.1 Frankiaceae bacterium
GCCGGTCCCGTCGTACTCCTCCCGCATGCGGGCGAGGATGAAGACCTCGTAGTCCATGGACAGGCCGAACAAGAACGCGAACACCATGATCGGCAGCCAGAACGTGATCGCACCGGTCGGGGCGATCCCGAACACCGCCTCGCTTCCGTGACCGTCTTGCCAGAACAGCACCATCACACCGAACACCGCCGTGACCGACATCAGGTTCAGGATGACGGCCTTGAGCGGCAGCAACAGCGAGCGGAAGGCCCGCACCAGCAGCACGTAGGTGATGAGCACGATCAGCGCCAGCATGAGCGGGAAGTTGCCGTAGACCGCCTTCAGGTAGTCGATCTGCAGCGCGCCGACCCCGGAGACGCCGCGGACCCCGGGCATGCCGTCGAGCGCGGCGATCGTTCGTTTGACCGGCTTGATCGAGGCCGCGTTGGACGTCTCCTCCTGTGGGATGGCGAGCACCACAGCCGAGCCCTGGCGCATCGACGCGTCACCGGTGGGGGCGTACGCGTCGACGACCCCGGGGACCGTCCGCAATCGGTCGACCACCGCGGGAGCGGCGTTCTGGTCGACCAGCACCTCGATCGGGGTCAGAGCGCCCGTCGGGACTCCTGACTTCTCCAGCCGCTGCAGGGCCTCGTACGCGGGTCCGCTCTTGGCGAGCGAATCCGACTTCGCCAGCCCGATGCTGATGCCGAAGAACGGGATGATCAGCACGACGAGCAACGCGGTGGCGCCGAACGCGGCGATGTACCGACGCCGCACGATGAGCCGCGCCCACGCCGTCCAGCCTCGGCTCGCCACGCCCTCGTTGCGGATCCGCGGCCAGTCCACGCGCGGCCCGATGCCGCCGAGGATGGCCGGCAGCAGGGTCAGCGAGACGAGGGTGCTAACCAGCGGGATCAACATGCCGCCGAAGCCGATGGACCGGAGGAACGGCACCGGCAACACGATCAGCGCAGCCAGGCCGATCGCCACCGTGACGCCGGAGAAGACGACGGCGTGCCCGGCCGTTTCGAGCGAGATCTTCACGGCCTCGTCGTTGTCCTTGCCGTGGGCACGTTCCTCGCGCCACCGGGTGACGACCAGCAGGGAGTAGTCGATCGCGACGCCGAGGCCGATCAGCGACACCAGGAACTGCACGATGAACGACACGTCGGTGATGTAGGTGATCCCGAGCAGGACCAGGAACGTCGTGAGGATGGCCACCGCGGCGACCGCGAGGGGGACCAGGGCCATGAAGGAGGCGAACACGAACGCCAGGACCACGAGGGCGCCGAGCGCACCGAGCAGGGTCTCGATCAGCACGCCGGGGCCGTTGTCCGCGTTACCGGCGGTTGACAGCTCCTGAAGGCCGGTCGTCTGGCCGGTGGAGCCTGCCGGGGCCGCCTGCTGGAGGGTGCTCTGCAACTTGTCGACGGTTGGCACCGTGAAGCTGGTCGGGGTCGGCCAGAACGCAAGTGCGTACTGCACGCGGCCCCCGTCCCGGACGAACGTTGGGTCGTTCGTCTCCGCCCGGCCAACGACGCGGGACTCCGGCACGCCCTTCTGCACGGCAGCGAAGGCCGAGTCGGCCGCCCCCTGCGGGATCGGGTCGGGGCTGGTGAGGACCAGCAGGCTCGGCTGGTTCTCGCCACCGTTGCCGTAGATCTTGTTGATCTGCAGGTGCGTCTCGTGCCCGGGCTGCCCGGGGAGCGAGAAGTCGAAGGTCAGCCGACTGGTCGTCGTCGAGGCGGTGGCCATGCCGGCGATGAACAACACCAGCCAGCCCAGCAGGATCAGCTTGCGATGGCGGAGGACGAAGGTGGCCAGTGATCGCACGACAGAGCTCCTCGGCACGGTGACGGGCAGGCGTCGGTAGGTGGAACTTAGTCGTGTTGACGTTCGCCCGAAACTGAATTCATCGCCAACGACGTGTGAACGACGGGTCCCTGTGACGTACGCCTCGTGCGGCTCGCTCGCGCCCCTTAGGCGACGGGGTCGTCGCTGCTCTCCACGCCTTTGCAGGGGCGGCTGCGGAGCTCGTCGAGATAGTCCTGCGGGGCTCCAGCGGCCTCCGCCGCCTCGGCGAGCATCCCCAGGTAGCGGCAGGAGGGCAGGCCGCCCTCGTAGGCGCGGACGACGTAGACCCAGGCCAGCGGGGAGCCGTCGAGCGTGGTGACCCGCAGCCGGATCTTCTCGCGGATCAGCGGATAGCTCTCCCACTCGTCGAGGGCCTTCTCGTCGAGGTCCGGAACGTCGTAGAGCATCACGTAGACCGAGCTGAGCGGCTCCTCGACGAGGGTCGTGAGCGCACCCTCCCAGCCCACGTCCTCGCCGCCGAAGGTGAGTCGCCAGCTTTCCAGCCAGCCCACCCCGCGCACGGGGGAGTGCGGGCAGCGTCGCCGCATCTGCTCGGGATCGAGGTTGGTGCCGTAAGCGGCGTAGAGAGCCACCTGTGCAAGATAGAGGAGTGACAGACCAGGAAGCCGGAACTGCGGGAGCGGCGGAGATCACGGACGGCCCGAGCGGCTACCGGATTGTCATTCTCGGCGGGGGGCCGGCCGGCTACGAGGCAGCTCTCGTGGCGGTCGAACTGGGTGCTCACGTCACCCTCGTCGAGCGGGACGGGATGGGTGGCTCCTGCGTGCTCACCGACTGCGTCCCGTCGAAGACGCTCATCGCCACCGCCGAGCTGCTGAGTTCGGTCTCCGGGTCCAGCGAGCTCGGGGTCGCCTACGGCACGGCCCAGGTCGAGGCGGCTCGGCTGAACAGCCGGGTCCGCGAGCTCGCCTCGGCGCAGTCCGACGACATCCGGGCGCGGGTGATCAGCGAGGGTGTCGAGGTCCTGTCGGGGCGCGGCCTGCTGACCGGGCCGCACACCGTCGAGATCGAGGAGGCCGGTGCCGGATCCCGGCTGCTCGATGCCGACGTGATCCTGCTCGCCGTCGGCGCGACCCCGCGGGAGATCCCCGGTTCGGAGCCGGACGGGGACCGCATCCTCTCCTGGCGTCAGCTCTATGAGCTGCCCGAGCTGCCGGAGCACTTGATCGTCGTCGGTTCCGGGGTGACCGGCGCGGAGTTTGCGTCCGCTTACCGCGCGCTGGGGTGCGAGGTGACGCTGGTGTCGTCGCGGGACCGGGTACTCCCGGGTGAGGACGCGGACGCCGCCGCGGTGCTGGAGGAGGTGTTCAGCCGGCGCGGGATCACCGTGCTGAACCAGTCGCGGGCCGAGGCCGCCAAGCGGACCGACGACGGCGTGGAGGTCACGCTGACCAGTGGCGACGTCGTCCGGGGCTCGCACGTCCTGATCGCGGTCGGTTCCATCCCGCAGACAGCGGGCCTCGGCTTGGAGGAAGCCGGGATCCGCCTGGCCAAGAGCGGCCACATCGAGGTGGACCGGGTCTCCCGCACCAGCGTTCCGGGCGTCTACGCCGCCGGCGACTGCACCGGCGTGCTGCCGCTCGCGTCGGTGGCCGCCATGCAGGGCCGCATCGCGATGTGGCACGCCCTCGGTGAGGCGGTGCTGCCGCTTCGGCTGGGTGCGGTGTCGGCGAACGTGTTCACCGACCCCGAGATCGCCACGGTCGGAGTGTCGCAGCAGCAGGTCGAGTCCGGTGCCGTCCCCGCCGAGGTCGTGCACCTGCCGCTCGCGACCAATGCCCGAGCGAAGATGGAGGGGTTGCGCGACGGCTTCGTGAAGCTGTTCGTGCGGCCGGGCGTCGGGACGGTGCTCGGCGGCGTCGTGGTGGCGCCGCGGGCGGGCGAGCTGATCCTGTCGGTCACCATGGCGGTGCAGCACAGTCTGACTGCCGATCAGGTGGCGCACACCTTTGCGATCTACCCGTCGCTGTCGGGCTCGCTCACCGAAGCCGCCCGCCAGCTGATGCCGCACGAGGAAGCAGTGAGCACCGGCTGAGTCAGAGGTCCTCGTCTTCCTCGCGCGCTACGGGCACGGGCAGACCGTGCTGCACCAGCCGGCGGTTGCGGAAGCTGGTGCTCGTGCCGTAGCCCATGCCGATGCTCACCAGGAGCAGGAAGACCGCGATCGAGATCCGCACCTCGACGCGCCCCGGCAGCAGCAGGAACACCAGCGCGAACGGCAGCGTCTGGACCACGAGCCGGAACGCCTGCCGGTTCCGCCACCCGGGGCCGGTCAGGTCACGCTCGACCCACAGCCGGAACTCGGTCGGGAGCGTTCCGCCGATCAGGTAGTGCAGCCGGCCATTCAGCGGAGGTCGGCGTGGCGGCTGGCTCGGAGGTCGGCCCGGGGTCCGTCCCCCGGCGTCGCCCGGGTCCGGCTCGTCGGGTGCGGCGTTCGTGCTCAGTCCTTGATCTCGCAGAGCGCGGCGCCCGAACTCACCGTGCCGCCGACCGTCGCGGTCAAGCCGGAGACGGTGCCGGCCTTGTGCGCGTTGATCGGCTGCTCCATCTTCATCGCTTCGAGGACCACGATGAGGTCGCCCGACTCGACGGTGTCGCCGTCGCTGACCGCCACCTTGACGATGGTCCCCTGCATCGGGCTGGTCAGAGCGTCACCGCCGGCTGCGGTGCTGCCCGCCCCGGACGGGTTGCGCTTGCGCTTCTTGCCCCCGCCTCCCGCCGGCGCGCCGGACGCGGCTACGCCGAGGCTCTCGGGCAGCACGACCTCGAGCCGCTTGCCGCCGACCTCGACGACGATGCGCTCGCGCGGCGCCTCCTCGGTGTCGGCGTTGCCCCCGCCGGTGAAGGCGGGGATCTGGTTGTCGAACTCGTTCTCGATCCACTTGTTGTGGACGGTGAACGGCGCATTGACGTCTTCGGGGGCGAAGGCGGGGTCGCGGACGACGGCGCGGTGGAACGGCAGAGCCGTCGCCATGCCCTCGACGGTGAGCTCGTCCAACGCTCGTCGGGAGCGCTCCAGCGCCTCTTGCCGCGAGGACCCGAACACGATGAGCTTCGCGAGCAGTGAGTCGAACTGACCGCCGATGACGTCCCCGGCCTGCACGCCGGTGTCGACGCGGACGCCGGGGCCGAGCGGGACGTCGAAGGTGGTGACGGTGCCGGGCGCCGGCAGGAAGTTGCGGCCCGGGTCCTCGCCGTTGATGCGGAACTCGAATGCGTGACCGCGCTGCACCGGATCGTCGAGCGTCAGCGGCTCGCCGTCGGCGATGCGGAACTGCCAGCGCACCAGGTCGACTCCGGTGACCTCCTCGGTCACCGGGTGTTCGACCTGAAGCCGGGTGTTGACCTCGAGGAACGAGATCAGCCCGTCCTCGGCGACGAGGAACTCGACGGTCCCGGCGCCGACGTAGCCGGCCTCGAGGCAGATCTTCTTGCTGGCCTCGTACAGGCTCTGCCGCTGCTCCTCGGACAGGAACGGAGCGGGGGCCTCCTCGACCAGCTTCTGGTAGCGCCGCTGGAGCGAGCAGTCGCGCGTGCCGACGACGACGACCTTGCCCTGCCCGTCGGCGAGCACCTGCGTCTCGACGTGGCGGGGACGGTCGAGGTAGCGCTCGACGAAGCATTCGCCGCGGCCGAAGGCGGCAACGGCCTCGCGGACCGCGCTGTCGTAAAGGTCGGAGACCTCTTCGCGCTCGTAGGCGACCTTGAGGCCGCGGCCTCCGCCACCGAACGCGGCCTTGATGGCAATCGGCAGGCCGTACTCGTCGGCGAAGGCCAGCACCTCGTCGGCGCCGCTGACCGGGTCAGCGGTACCGGGGGTCATGGGAGCCCCGACGGCCAGCGCGATGTGCCGGGCCCGGGTCTTGTCGCCCAGCTTGCGGATGGCGTCAGCCGGTGGACCGATCCAGGTGAGCCCGGCACCCTCGACGGCCTCGGCGAAGTCGGCGTTTTCCGACAGGAAGCCGTAGCCGGGGTGCACCGCGTCGGCGCCGGAGCGCTTGGCGACGTCGATCAGCTTGTCGATGACCAGGTAGGACTCGGCGGCGGTGGTCCCGCCAAGCGCGTAGGCCTCGTCGGCGACCTTCACGTGCAGGGCATCGCGGTCCGGATCGGCGTACACCGCCACGGACTCGAGGCCGTGGTCACGGCAGGCGCGGGCGACACGAACGGCGATTTCGCCCCGGTTGGCGATGAGGACCTTCTGCACGAGAGGGAGTCTATGGAACGGCGTCGTCGCACTCGGCAGCCGTCGACGGAACGTTGCCTGCCCACGCACGTCTCGCGGACGTGGGCTGTGGCTCTGGCCATACTTGGCTTCTCGTCATCCGTCCGAGCGACCAGTGCAGGAGGCCTACCCGTGACGACGACGGGCGCCCGCACCGCGCCGGCGGCACGCACGGCCGGCGGGCGCAGTCGGCTCCGGGTGCCGATGCCCCGCGTCACCCTCGCCTGGCTCGACGTCGCTCTTCTGCTTCTCGGATTCGCGCTGCTGGTCCTGCTCCCCAACGCACCGGCCGTGCCGCACTGGCGCCCACGAATGCTCTTCTGGCACGACGGCTTCGAGCGTTACGTGCTCCTCGACCGGTGGGACCACGGCGACGTCCGTTCGCTCCGTGCTGACCACAACGCGACGTGGTTGCTGCGTTGGCCGTGGCTCGCCTCGTTGCCGGCGATGCCGGTCTGGCTGCTCGGCCGTGTCGTCCTGACCCCCTCCTGGTGGCTGGCCCGCTTCAACCTGCTGGCGCTCGGTGTCGCGATGCTCGTCGTCTGGCGGTGCCTGCGGGACCGGGTGGAGCCGACGGTCCTGCGGACCTTCTTCCTGCTGCTCATCGCGGCCTCGATGTTCCCGGCTCACCTCGCCGCCTACTTCCCCATCGAGCCACTGCCCGCGCTGCTGCTCGGCTGCGGAGTGCTCGTGGCCTGCACCAGAGCGCCCAAGACCGGCTGGACCGCCGCAGCTCTCGGGACCGCGATGATCCCGGCCCTGCTGCCCGCCTTCGCCGTGGGCATCGGACTGGTGGCGGTCCGGCAGCGGCGCATCCGGCTCCTCGCGTTCCCGGTGTTGTCGGCGCTGTTGCTGATCGGCGACGTGTGGTTCCGCAGCGGCCGCGTCGCACTGCTGTACGCGACGACCGACCTCGGTTACCGCACGGTGCTGCCCTACTCCGGGAAGCCCGGCTTCAGCTACCCGGTGCTGTTCGGCCTGCTGAACCTGCTGTTCAGTCCGGGAAGGGGGCTGATCTTCTTCGCGCCGGGCTTGTTCTTGCCGGCCCGTGCAGCGTTGCGCCGGGCCGGTCGGGAACTCTGGTCCGGCCACGCCGTCCTGCTCGTGGTCGTCGCGGTGGCCACCGTCGTCTACGCGGCCTGGTGGGGTTGGGACGGCGGGTTCTTCTTCGGACCGCGATTCCTGCTCATCGCCAGCATCCCGGCATCGCTGGCTCTCGCGGCGTGGCTGTGGCGCCCCCCGACCTCCGTCCTCGGCCGGGTCGGGCTGCTCGCGGTGCTCCTGCTGTCCTCGTGGGTCGCCGTCGCCGGCGCCGTCTTCGGGATGAGCGGGCTCCAGCGCTGCGACGTCGGTCGAGACACGATGCCCTACCTCTGCGATTCCGTGCCGGAGTTCAGTGCTCTCTGGCACCCCTTCGTGGCTCATCCGCCACTGGATAGCGTTCAGCTCGCCTTCGCCGGCTTCGTCGCCGTGGTTTTCGGTCGGCTCGCGGGCCCGCTGGTCCTCCCTCTCGCGCGCCAGGGCTGGAGTAGCGCGGCCTCGGCGTTGCCGCGGCTCCGCTCCGGCTGGCGTTGGTGATCGCCCTCGCGCGCGAGCTCGCGTCGGCGCAGCATCAGCTCGGCGCCGAGCGCGCCGGCGGGGGGCAGCAGGGGGAGGACGGGCAGCACGTAGCGGTACTGGAAGACCGCCG
>DATITC010000022.1:0-7285 GCA_035468175.1 Frankiaceae bacterium
CCGCGTCGCGCCTCGGCCGTACGAGTTCGTCGTCCTCTCAGACCACGGGCAGAGCCAGGGCGCGACGTTCCTGCAGCGCTACGGCGAGCCGTTGGAGGCCGTTGTACGCCGTCACATGACCCAGGCAACCGAGAAGGTCACGACGCTTGCCAGCACTGACCGCGCGGAGGAGTGGGGTCCGGTCGCGACGTTCCTGCGTCAGGTCGCGGCGGGCCGTGGGCCGCTGGCCCGGCTCGGGCGACGGGTGATCCACCGGCACGAGGCCGACACGCCCGCTGCTCCCGCGCCGGAGGTGGCCGACCTGATCGTCACCGGCTCCGGCAACCTCGCCTTCATCTACTTCCCCCGCTGCCCGACGCGCCTGACCCGGGAGGAGCTCGACCAGCAGCACCCTGGGCTGCTTGACGCCCTCGTCGCCCACGACGGCGTCGGCTTCGTCGTGGTGCGTTCGGCACTGCACGGCACGGTGGCCGTCGGCCGGGACGGGGCCAGCTACGTGGACGAGGGACGGGTGGAGGGGCGCGACCCGCTCCAGCCGTTCGGCCCGAATGCCGCGGAGGACGTACGCCGACACGGGCGACGGGCTCACGTGGGCGACATCGTGGTCAACAGCCGGATCGATCCGCCACTGCCGAGGTTGCCGCCTTCGGGGAGCTGGTCGGTTGCCACGGCGGATTCGGGGGCTGACAGAGCGATGCGTGCTGGTGCACGCCGCGGCGTTGGAGCGCCCCGCCGGACCTCGTCGTCGGGCCTGGCGGCATCTTTTGGTGGTGGCTTTGGTGTCGTGGTGCGGTTGGCTATTTCGGGCTGGCGCCGTGCAGTTCTTTCTGGATTTCGGCTTCGGCGTCTTTGGATAGCGAGGACTTGAGTACGGTGCCGCCGTATTGGCTGAGCGCTTCGGTGGCTTTGTCCGGTGTCACCTTCTCGATGATCAGGAACAGCGCTGATGTGCCTGGTTGGAGCATGTCGCGGACTTGCCGTTGGAACTCTTTGTCGATGCCGGTCTTCTCGACTTTGCCCATGAGGGCGCCGAGTCCGGCGCCGACGGCCATTCCGAAGACGGGCACGAAGAACAGCAGGCCGAACAGCATTCCCCAGAACATTCCCCAGCTGGCGCCGGCGCCGATCGGGTGGTGGCTGGTTGTGACGTGGTATTTGCCTTCTTTGTCGCAGACGATGCTGGCGATGGCGTCGGCTTGCAGGATCAGGTCGTCGGAGAGCCGGTCTGCTTCTGCGGCGGCCTTCGCTGCCGTGGTCTCGTCTGGGTAGCCGATGGCGATGAGTTCGGCCATGAGTCCTCCTCGAGCAACCGGTTGGCCGGGTTCGGCCGGGCCTGGTCTTATGGCAGCAGGGCGGCGTGCGGGGCGACTCATCCGCGGAGGGTGAAACGCGAACGGCCCAGGTGGTCTGACCGTGGTCGTCGTTGCGTGACTGCCTGGCGACGCAGCGCGTTTCACCCTTGGTGGGTGACCAACGGCGGTTGCTCGGCTTGGAGACTGCAACGAGGTGTGAGCCCAGGGGAGGGCTGTGCGGACGGCGGCCGGGTGAGTGGGAGAGGTCGGCGGGCGGGAGAGGTCGGGGAGCGGTCGTGACTCAGCGGGTGCGCGACGTCGGCGGGTTGCGGGTGGTGCAGGTCCTGCGCGAGGGGTTCGTGCCGTTGGAGCGGGTTCTGCAGCGGCCGGCTCGGCGTGAGGGTGTGGTGCTGCGCGGTGAGCTGGTCGACCTGTTGCGTGAGCAGCCTTCTGTGCCGGTTGTTTCGATCACGGGTCCACCTGGCTATGGCAAGACGACGTTGGTGAGGCAGTGGGAGGAGGAGGACGAGCGCCCGTTTCTGTGGCTGACTGTCGAGCCGGACTGCAACGACCCGGCGGTGCTGGTCACCTATCTTCTGCTGGCTTTGCAGCGACTTGCCGAGCCGGATGCGGGCGTGCTGTCGTCGCTGGCCGATCAGTCGCAGGTGAGCACTGTGCTGCTGCCCAGGTTGGGCCGGATGCTTCGTCGGGAGCAGTTGCCGTTCGTGGTGGTTCTGGACGACGCGGAGCTGCTGACTTCGGCGGAGGGCTTGGAGGTCGTCACGATGCTGGCGCAGCATCTGAGCCCGGGGGCTCAGGTCGCGCTGGTGGGCCGGGCGCCGCCGCGCTTGCCGTGGAGCCGGTTGCGGGCGGAACGAGGTGTTCTGACCATCGGTCAGAACGAGCTGCGGTTGCGTCCGGCTGAGGCCCAGACGGTGCTGGCGGCGGTCGGGGTGGAGGTGTCGGAGGGGGAGCTTGGGGCGCTGCTGGAACGGACGGAGGGCTGGCCGGCTGGGGTCTACCTGGCGGCTTTGTCGCTTCGCCAGGCGCAGGCGCAGCGCAGCGGCGTGCGGTCGGTCGGTGGGCGTGAGAGCGCGATCGGGGGTTATCTGCGCGAGGAGTTGTTGGCTGGGCTGCCGCTGGGGCAGCAGCGGTTCCTGGTCGACACCTCGATTCTGGAGCGGATGTGCGCTCCGTTGTGCGACGCGGTGCTGGAGCGGACCGGTTCGGCGCAGGTGTTGGATGAGTTGGATCGGGCGAACCTGTTCGTGGTGCCGCTGGGCGGCTCCGAGCCTTGGTATCGCTTTCACCGGTTGTTCCGCGAGATGTTGCTGGGTGAGCTGGTCGGGGTGGATCCGGCGCGGGTGAGGCGGTTGCACGCCGGTGCGAGCCGCTGGTTGGAGGAGGCCGGCTTCCTGCAGGAGGCTGTTGCGCATGCGCAGGCCGCGGGGGCGACCGGCCGGGCGGCCCGGATGGTGTGGGCGCAGGCCGGTGCGTATCTGGCTTCGGGCCGGGCCGCGACGCTGCGTCGGTGGCTGGATGGCTTCCCGAACGGGCAGGTGGTCAAGCACGCCGAGTTGGCGTTGACGGCGGCGTGGTGCGCTCTGGAGGCCGGCCGCCCGGCCAGTCATTGGGTCGTGGCGGCTGAGCAGGGTGTGCAGGACGTGAGCGTGCCGGGGCAGGTGCAGTCGGTCGCCGCGGGGATCGCTCTGCTGCGCGCGGAACGTTGCGTCGACGGCGTGCAGCGCATGCGCCAGGATGCCCAACAGGCCGCCAGGCTTCAGCCGGCCGGAGATCCGTGGCGTGCGCACACCGACTACCTGACGGCGGTGGCTGTGCTGCTGAGCGGGGCTCCGGCGCAGGCGCGTCCGATGCTCGAGGCCGCGGGCCGGCTCGCGGAGGCGCTGACGATGCCGATGCACCAGGCGCTGTGCTGGGCGCAGCTGGCCGCGCTGGCGGTGGTGGAGGGTCGTTGGGAGGACGCGGCTGAGCTGACCGACGGTGCTGTGCTGCTGCTGGCCGACGGCGGTGTCGGGGACGGTCCTTTGGTGAGCCCGGTGCACTGCGTCCAGGCGATGGTGCTGGCGAAGGCGGGTCGCACCGACCAGGCCCGGCAGCTGGCCCGGCGGTGCGTGCGGACCCTGGCGATGATCAGCGAGCCGACGGCGTGGCTCGCGACGCAGACGCGGTATCTGCTCGGCCGGGCGTACCTGCTGACCGGTGACTCCGGGGCTGCCCGGGTGCTGTTCTCCGAGGCGCAGACGCATCTGCGTGGCATCCCCGACGCGTCCTGGCTGCGCGAAGCCCTGCAGGATGCCTGGGCTGCGGTGGAGAAGTTCCCGCTCGCGACCGGTGTCGGGCCCTCAGCGCTCACCTCCGCCGAGATGCGCGTGCTGCAGCTGCTACCGACGCACCTGTCCTCCGAGCAGATCGGCCGGCGCCTGCTGCTCTCACGTAACACGGTCAAGACGCAGGCGATCGCCGTCTACCGCAAGCTGGGAGTGGGATCGCGCAGCGACGCGGTGGAGCGGGCACGGGCCCTGGGCATGGTCTGATCGGGGGGCTGCGCCGGTCGGTAACCGGGGACGAAGGACCCTGTGCCGCCCCACCTCCGGCGGTGAGCATGGCGCGGTGACAGTGACCCGCGACACCGCGCAGCGGTGGTCGGCTACCCGATCCCGGGTGGAGGTCGAGGTCCTGCTGACCGGCCTGCGCAGCGGAGCCTTCGACCTGCGCCGCAACGCCTTCGTCGGCTACCTGCTCGAGCTGCGGTCGGACCGCGAAGGCGCCTACGCCGTGCGCGCACGGGTCGCCGCTGACGGCTGGCAGGTCGCGCTGTTCGTGGACACCTCCGGCTGGGTGGTGCGTTTGGGGCGGGTGGAGCTGGTGCGCCCGAACCAGCTCGACCGCGAGCGGCGCTACGTGCAGGATCTGGCCCGAACGTACGGGGCGAGCGTGCGCGGTGTCTGCATCGAGAACCTGCAGCGCGAGGATGTGTGGGACCGGCTCGCCGCGCGGACCACTGCGCGGACCACTGCGCGGACCGGCCAGTCGCTGGAGGCCCGCGAGTCGGTGGAGGCCGGCGGGTCGCTGGAGGTCCTGCCGACCCGGCCGGCCGTCGTCTCCCGCGGCCGGGTGGCGCACTCGCTCGAGCCGGCGCGTCGGGAGCCGGCGTGCTCGGCGTGAGCGCGCGGCCCCGGCCGGATCATCCACTCAGGGTGACGCCACCAGGGTTGGGTGGGTGGACGCTGACGTCAGAATCGCGACGCACAGTCCGATTCGCGATGCACAGGAGGCGGTTGTCATGATCGAGGCAGCGAGCAGCTACCCGTTGCTGAACCTGTTCTGGACGATGGTGATCTTCTTCGCCTGGGTGATCTGGTTCTGGCTGCTCATCACGATCCTGGCTGATGTGTTCAGCCGCTCCGACATCTCCGGCTGGGCGAAGGCGACCTGGACGCTGTTCATGATCGTGGTGCCGTTCGTCGGTGTGCTGTCCTACCTGATCTCGCAGAGCGGGGACATGGTGGAGCGTCGGCAGGCGCAGGCGCAGGCGCAGCAGGCCAGCTTCGACAGCTATGTCAGGTCGGTGGCGGCGTCGCCGGAGGGTCAGGCGGCCGCGGAGATCGAGCGGGCCAAGCAGCTGCTGGACAGCGGAGCCATCAACGACGCGGAGTTCCAGACCTTGAAGCAGAAGGCGCTCATCAGCTGACGGCACTCTCCATCCCGCGCTCTAGCCCGCGTTCGGCGAAGCAGGAAGGGTCGAGGTCATGCAGCCTGGCGACACGACGGCTGACCAGGGTTCCGGTGACACGGTCACCGCAGCCGCAGCCGCAGGCGATTCCGACGAGCTCACCCGCCTGCGGGCCGAGCGGGACGAGGCCCGGGCCGCGCTCGAGCGTGAGCGGCGGGGCTCGCAGCGCCAGCACGGGGTGCGGCGGGTGGTCGTCGGGTTGTTCGTCGTGGTGTTCGCGCTGCTTCTGCCGGTGACGGTCACGGCGACCTGGGCGCATCGCACCGTGCTGGACACCAACACCTACGTGCAGACCGTCACGCCGGTGGCCGCCGACCCCGCGGTCACGGCGGCGGTCAGCCGGCAGATCACCGACCAGCTGTATCTGGCGCTGGACCCGCAGGCGGTCATCGCCGACGCGCTGCCCCCCAAGGCTGCGTTCCTGGCCGGGCCGATCGCCAACGCCGCCCGCGGCCAGGTCCAGGCGGCGGTCGACAAGGTCCTCAACAGTGACCAGTTCCAGCAGCTGTGGGTGCAGGCCAACAGGTCCGCGCACGCACGGCTCGTCACGGTGCTGCGGGGCGACAGCAAGGTGCTGCAGACCACCGACAACCAGGTCGTGATCAACCTGGTGCCGCTGGTCAACGAGGCGTTGAAGAACTCCTCCGGCTTCGTCTCCGGTGTGGTCGGCAAGCCCGTCACGCTGCCCGCGGTGACCAGCGACGAGCTCCCGTCGGTGGCCTGCGAGAAGATCTCCGCAGCGCTGGGTCGGCCGCTGCCGCCGACCTGCGGGCAGATCGCGCTGTTCCCGGCGAACCGGCTGACCAGCGCCCAGCGCGCCGTTCAGTGGTTCGACCGAGCAGTGCTCGCGCTGCTCATCGTCACCCCGCTGACCTTCCTGGTGGCGATGCTGGTGTCCCGCCGTCGCCGGCGCACGCTGCTGCAGCTCACGCTCGGCGCCATGCTCGGCCTGGTCATCATGCGGCGCGCCCTGATGTGGGAGCAGAACCAGCTCATCGACACCGGCCGGTCGGCGAACCGGGCGGCTCGCACCGCGATCGTCGACGGCGTGCTGACCGGGTTCTTCGACGTCAGCCTGTGGTTCCTGCTCGCCGGCCTGGTGATCGTGGTGATCGCGCTGCTCACCGGCCCGTACCGCTGGGCGGTTGCCTTGCGCGGTCAGACCGCGAGCGTGACACGCAAGACCGGCGCCCTCGTCACGGCCGCGGTCAGCGGCACCGTCACCGGCGCCCGCGACGCCGAGACCGTCGCGTGGGTGCGCCAGCGCTTCGAGGCGCTCCGCATCGGGGGCATCGCCGTCGCGGTGCTGCTACTGCTGCTGCTCAACGTCAGCTTCTGGGGCGTCCTGGTCATCGCCGCGCTGCTCGCGGTGTATGAACTCTGGCTGTACCGGCTACGCGCACCCGAGACCGTGACACTCCCACCGTCACCCTGACACACCCCGAAGACCCGCTCAGCCAAGCGCTGAACCCGCCAACGCACCGGGACGACGACGGCACTGCGCGGCCTCGTCGGTCACGCCCACACCGGGCACGTCTACCGTCGGGAGGGCTGGGGCAGTACTGGGGATCGTCGGGAACAGCTCGTCGCCCCGCTACGGGCTCAAGGTCGGCACGCGGAATCATCAGCGACACGCTCGTCGCCGATGCGAAGCACTCCTGGCTCGACGCGCTCTCCTCGGCCTCGTCCTGGTCGCGCTGGTTACCGCTGGGGCGATCCGATCGTCGCCTCGTCGCGACCGTGTTCATCGGCCACGTCGGCTGGGAAGTCATCACCGAGATGCGACGCCACCTCATGAACGGCATCGACTCTCACCGGCGCCGAGCACGTCGCTGCGCGCGCGTTGTCGGGTGCGCCGTGGCAGCGCTTCCACTTGCGTCCACTGCCGCAGGGGCACGGGTCGTTGCGCGGCCGGCGGCCGTCCTCGGCGGCGTAGACCTGCATCAGGTCGGCGGGGGCCCGGTCGGCGTGCAGGAGCTCCGTCATCGCCTCCATGGGCTGTCGGACGTGGCGGAAGAACGCCTGGTAGCCGGCGCAGAGGTAGTGCTGCCCGGCTTCGCCGTACGGGGACGTGGCGAACCGGTCTTTGGGGCATCCGCCGTTGCAGGCTGTGAGGAGGTCGCAGTCGCGGCAGTACTCCGTGAGGGTGTCGCGCTTGTTCTGGCCGAAGGCTCGTTGCTGGGGGAGCGCCACGAGCTCGAGCAGGTGCCGGTCGCCGATGTTGCCAAGCAGGTGGTCT
>DATITC010000023.1:0-10333 GCA_035468175.1 Frankiaceae bacterium
GGCCTGCTCCAGCGTCGTCGGCATCCGTGGTCCTCTCATCTCCGCCGGCTGAGTTGTCCAGGCTCAAACCGCGGCGTACCGCCGTCGGAGAACACGGCGCCGCCCCCCACCGTAGTGAGCGGGCGGCGCAGGCTGCGGATCGGACGGCGGTACGCCTGGGCGCAGGCGAAGAGAGGTCAGGCCCCGTAGTAGCCCTTGCGCAGCAGGTCGATGATCTCGCCCAGCATCGGCATCCGCGGGTTGGTGCGCAGGCTCGGGTC
The DNA here is from genome assembly GCA_035468175.1 of Frankiaceae bacterium. Lineage (GTDB taxonomy): Bacteria > Actinomycetota > Actinomycetes > Frankiales > Frankiaceae > JAVEDQ01. Next base: position 261 of record DATITC010000023.1, read on the forward strand.
GTCAAAAGCCGCCCGGGCCAGGTCCGGGATTGCTGCCTCGAACTCGTCCTCGTGCACGCCCGCGTCCTTGAGTGTCAGCGGCATGTCGAGGGAGATGACGAGATCCTCCACCGCTTTGAACAGCCGCAGACGGCGCTCCTCGTCGGTGTGACCACCGAAGATCACGTTGCCCAGCTGGGCGTACTTCTCCGGCGCGACGTAGGAGGAGTATCCCGGCGCCGGCATGAACTTGGTCGGCAGCGAGGCGTTGTAGCGCATCACGTGCGGCAGGAAGATGGCGTTGGTCCGGCCGTGCGGGATGTGGAAGTGCGCGCCCACCGAGTGCGCCAGGGCGTGGTTCACGCCGAGGAAGGCGTTGGAGAACGCCAGGCCGGCCAGGGTGGCGGCGTTCGCCATGGAGGTGCGCGCCTCGATGTCGTTGCCGTTGGCGTACGCCCGTGGCAGCGCTTCGAAGATCAGCCGCGCCGCCTGCACGCAGAACGCGTCGCTGAACGGTGAGGCGAAGATCGACACGGCCGCCTCGACGGCGTGGGTCAGGGCGTCGATACCGGTGTCGGCCGTGCTGCCCGGTGGCAGCGAGCGGGTCAGCATCGGGTCGACGATCGCCGTGTCCGGCGTCAGCGTGTAGTCGATCAGCGACATCTTGCGGTCGCCGACGGTGATGACGGCGCCCGGGGAAACCTCGGAGCCGGTGCCCGACGTGGTCGGCATGGCGATCAGCCGAGCCTTGTGCAGGGTTTGCGGGTACTCGGCGACCCGCTTGCGTGGGTCGAGGAACGGCAGCGCCAACTCGCGCAGGGTGACTTCGGGGTGCTCCCAGAACAGCCGCATGGCCTTGGCGGCGTCGAGCACCGATCCGCCGCCGACGGCGATGATCGTGTCCGGACGGACCCGCTCGAGCATCTCCGCACCCAGTCGGCACAGCGCCTCATCGGGTTCCGGCGTCACAGTGGCGAAGACCCGGACGTTGTCAGTGCGTAGGTGGTGGCGGATCTCGTCGACAATGCCACTGGCTTCCATGATCGGGTCGGTGACGACCACAACCTGGTTGGCCTCCATCTCGCGCAGGTTCTCGATCGCGCCAGCGTTGAAGTAGGTCTCGGACGGCACCCGGAACCACTGCGACGGCGTCTTGCGCCGGCTGACCTGCTTGAGGTTCAGCAGGTTCTTGTAATTGACGTTGTCCGTGGTGCTCGACCCCCCCCAGGTCCCGCAACCAAGCGAGAACGTCGGTGTCAATGAGTTGTAGACGCCGCCCAGCGCCCCGACCGCCGTCGGGGCGTTGACGAGGATCCGACCGGTGCGGACGGCGTGAGCGTAGCGCTGCACGATGGCGTCGTCGTTGGCGTAGATCGCCGAGGTGTGCCCCAGGCCGCCGTGCTCGGTGACCAGCACACAGGCGTCGATCGCGTGCTGCTCGGTCGGTGCCCGGACCACCCCGAGCACCGGCATGAGCTTCTCCTGCACCAGCGGGTGCTTGGCCAGCTCGTCAAGATCCGGCGGCAGTGGCGCGAGCAGGATCTTGGTATCCGGCTCCACCGTGATGTCGGCCCGGCGCGCCAGCTCGGGCGCCTGCTGACCCAGGGCCATCAGGTTCACCTTGGTGCTGCAGCCGAAGGCGAACTCGGCCAGCCGGTCGGCCTCCTCGGTGCTGAGCAGGTGCGCGCCCATCCGCTGGAACTCGGCGATGACCTCGTCGTAGACGGCATCATCGATGACCGCCGTCTGCTCGGCGGGGCAAATCATCGAGGCGTCAAAGGTCTTGGAGATCAGGACGTCGACCACCACCCCCTTGATGTCGGCGGTGCGGTGGATGTAGAGGGGGGCGTTGCCGGGGCCGACGCTGATCGCTGGCTTGCCAGCGGAGTTGGCCAGCTCGACGATCGTCGGTCCGCCGGTGGTCCAGATGAAGTTGATCCCCGGGTGCTTGAACAGGTAGTGGGTCGGCTCGTGCTCGCGATCGGGCACCACCTGAATGGCGCCGGGCGGCAGCCCCACCTTCTCGCCCGCCTCGCGAATCACCGCCGCCGAGCGCTCCGCCGAACGCACGGCGTGCGGGGACGGCCGGAAGATGATCGCGTTGCGGGTCTTGGCCGCGACGATGGCCTTGAACAGCACTGTCGAGGTCGGGTTGGTGATCGGTGTGATGCCCATCACGACACCGATCGGCTCGGCGACGTAGTCGATGTTGGCCTCTTCGTCGTGGTCGACGACGCCGACGGACTTTTTGTCCTTGAGGTAGTCGTAGAGGAACTCGGTGGCCAGGTAGTTCTTGATGACCTTGTCCTCGAAGACCCCGAAGCTGGTCTCTTCGATCGCCACCCCGGCGAGATCGATGGCGGCGTCCAGCCCGGCGACCACCATGGCCCAGACGATGTCGTCGACGGCCTTCTGGTCGAGCTTGCGGAACGCGGCCGCCGCCACCTGAGCCCGGTCAACGACGGCGTCCAGCTCGGCGATCTTGGCCTCGTCGAGTCCGAACGTGGCGTCGGTCATGGTCTTCGTCATATCGGCGTCCTTTCCTCACTTCGGTCGTGACCGGGCTGGGCAACAGCGTCAAAACTACCCGCCGGACGCCCGAGCGCGGGTCCCACGATGCGGCACCGCGCTGGCATCAGGGCAGAGGAATAGGTCACGAGGAGCGCGGGTCGAATCTCAGACGCACACGGTCAGCAGGCAGCCTAGCCTCGGCCAGGACCGCGGCGAACTGGTCGGTCATCCAGTCCAGGTCGGTCTCCTCGATGATGATCGGTGGGGCCACCCGGACGGTCGAACCGTGGGTGTCCTTGGTCAGGACCCCCTTGCCCATCAGCCGTTCGCACAGCTGACGACCGCTCATCAGGGCCGGGTCCACGTCGACACCGGCCCAGAGTCCGCGGCTCCGGATCGCCAGCACGCCGTTGCCCACCAGTGGCTCCAGGCGTTCGCGCAGCCGTTGGCCCAAGCGCCGCGCCCGCTCCTGGAGCTCCCCGGAGCCAAGCAGCTCGACGACGGCTCGGCCGACGGCTGCGGCCAGCGGATTGCCCCCGAAGGTGGAGCCGTGGCTCCCCGGCCGGATGACCCCCAGCACATCGGCGCGAGCCACCACGGCCGACACCGGCACGATGCCGCCGCCAAGGGCCTTACCCAGGATGTACATGTCAGGGACAACCGCTTCGTGCTCGCAGGCGAAGGTCGTCCCGGTTCGGCCGAGGCCGGACTGGATCTCGTCGGCGAGGAACAGCACCTGCTGTTCGGTGCACAGCCGCCGTACCTGGCCCAGGAAGCCGGCGGGTGGGATGTGCACCCCGGCCTCGCCCTGGATGGGTTCGAGCAGTATCGCGGCGGTGTGTACGTCGACGGCGGCGGCCAGTGCGGCGACGTCTCCAAACGGCACCACCCGAAAGCCCGGCATGTACGGCCCGAACCCGGCCCTGGCCACCGGCTCCGTGGAGAAGCTGATGATCGTGCTGGTGCGCCCGTGGAAGTTGTCCGCCGCGACAACGATGTTGGCCTGGTCAGCGGGGATGCCCTTCACCTCGTAGCCCCACTTGCGGGCGACCTTGATGGCGGTCTCGACCGCTTCCGACCCGGTGTTCATCGGCAGCACGAGGTCCATGTCGGCCAGGGCGGCCAGATCTCGGGCGAAGGGGCCGAGCTGGTCGTTGTAGAAGGCGCGGCTCGTCAGCGTCACCCGCGCGAGCTGGTCACCCGCGGCGGCGACCAGACGCGGGTGCCGGTGGCCGAAGTTGAGCGCCGAGTACCCGGCGAGACAGTCCAGGTAGCGGCGACCGTCGACGTCGGTCACCCATGCGCCCTCGGCCGTGGCGATCACGACCGGCAGCGGACGGTAGTTGTGTGCGGTGACCGCCTCCGCGAGCTCGATGTGGGCGACCGTCATCGGTGACGCCAGAACCTCGGCCGGGATGAGGGGCGTGCTCACGATGCCCACCTTCGCACGCCGACGACGGCTGCCCCCGCCACCCGACCTGAAAGGATGACGAAGCAGCGACACACAGGAGGTCACAGTGACCAATGCCGCACCTCGTCCGGCCGCGGTCCCTCGCCCGCTAGTCTCCCGCCCAGGCAGTCGCCGCGCGGATGGAACGAGAGGCTTGATGAACGGTTTCTCGCTCACCTACGAGGGCTTCGACCCGGCCGAAGAGGGGCTGCGCGAGGCGTTGACCTCGACCGGCAACGGCTACGTGTGCACCCGAGGCGCCGCCGAGTGGGAGGACGACGACGATCTCCACTACCCGGGCACGTACATCCACGGCGTATACAATCGGGAGACGACGATCCTCGGCGGCCATCCGGTGATCAACGAGGATTTGGTCAACCTCCCGAACTGGTTAGTGCTCAAGTTGCGCATAGAAGGCGACGACCCGGTTCGACTCGACAACGTGGAGGTGCTCTCTTACCGGCATGAGCTGGACATCCGCAACGCCATCGTCGTCCGCGATCTTCGCTTCCGCGATCGCGGCGGCCGGGAGACCTCGCTGCGCAGCCGGCGGTTCGTCAGCATGGCGCACACCCACCACGCCGGCATCGAGTGGACGGTCACTGCGGAGAACTGGTCCGGCCGGGTCGAGGTGGTGTCTGCACTCGACGGGCGCGTCCTGAACTCCAACGTCGCCCGGTACCGCCAGCTCGAGGGCCGACACCTGGATCCGGTTTCCCCGCGCACGTTCGACCCAGAAGTGATCGCCCTGAAGGTGGAGACGCGGCAGTCGAACGTCTACATCAGCCAAGCGGCGCGCACCCATGTCTACCGCGGATCCGAGCAGCTCGCCGTAGCGCGCCGGCTGTTCCAGATGGAGGAGTACATCCAGCAGGTCTTGGCCTTCGACGTGGAGCAGGGCAGCCCGGTGCGGGTCGAGAAGATGGTCGCCATCTTCACCTCCCGGGACCGCGCGACCGGGGAGACGCTGGGCCACGCGGGCAAGTCGGCGGCACGCTATCTGACCTTCACCGAGGCGCTCGGTCCCCACGTGTCGGCCTGGAACGAGCTGTGGCGCGTTTGCGACCTCCGCGTCCGCGGCGACGAGCGGGTGCAGCGTCTGCTGCGGCTGCACATCTGCCACATTCTGCAGGTGTGCTCCCGCCACACCGCCGACCGGGACGCGGGTGTGCCCGCCCGCGGTCTGAACGGCGAGGCCTACCGGGGGCACGTGTTCTGGGATGAGCTGTACGTCTTTCCCTTCCTGACTTATCGGCTGCCGGAGGTCACTCGCGGACTGCTCATGTATCGCTACCGGCGCCTCGGCGAGGCGCGTGCGGCCGCCCGGGAGTTGGGGTACGCCGGGGCGATGTTCCCGTGGCAGAGCGGGAGCGAGGGAACGGAGGAGACGCAGCGCATCCACCTCAACCCGTTGTCGGGCCGCTGGGAGCCCGACCTCAGCCACAACCAGCGGCACGTCAACGCGGCGATCTTCTACAACGTCTGGCACTACTTCCAGGCGACGCAGGACTTGGCTTTCCTGCGTGACTACGGTGCGGAATTGTTGCTGGAAATCGCGCGCTTCTGGGCGTCCATCGCGCACTTCAACCCCACCCGAGGGCGCTACGAGATCCACGGCGTCATGGGGCCGGACGAGTTCCACGAGAAGTACCCGGACGCCGAGCAGGGCGGACTGCGCAACAACGCCTACACCAATGTGATGGTGGCCTGGTTGTGCGATGTTGCTGGACAGGTGCTCTCGCTGCTGCCGGAGAGCCGGGCCGACGCGCTGCGCGCCCGACTCGGCTTGCGCGACGACGAACTGCGCAAATGGCAGGAGATGAGCCGGCGGATGTTCGTCCCCTTCCATGGCGACGGCATCATCAGTCAGTTCGAGGGATACGAAGAGCTGGCGGAGCTGGACTGGGAGGCCTACCGCGCCAAGTACGGCAACATCCAGCGGCTCGACCGGATCCTGCGCGCCGAGGGCGACGACCCGGATCGCTACAAGCTGGCCAAGCAGGCCGACACGGTGATGCTCTTCTTCCTGTTCGCTGGCGACGAGCTGCGGCGGCTTTTCGAGCGGCTGGGGTATGACCACTCCCCCGACATGGCGCGCAAGAACATCGCCTACTACGACCGGCGAACGTCGCACGGCTCGACGCTGAGCTTCGTCACCCATGGTGGGGTGCTGGCAACCCTGGACCCGGACGCCTCGTGGCAGCGGTTTCTGTTCGCCCTGGAGAGCGACGTCGGCGACATCCAGGGCGGCACCACCAAGGAGGGGATCCACATGGGCGTCATGGCGGGAACCCTCGACCTGGTTCAGTGGTGTCACGCCGGGATGCGGATCCGCGACGGAGTACTGGCTTTCGACCCCCGGTTGCCCGACCAGCTGGATGAGTTGTCGTTCTCGATGCAGTTCCGTCGGACCCCGCTAGAGATCACCCTGACCCGCGGCGAACTCACGCTGGCCGCCCACGCGGAGGGCGGCAGCCGCCCGATCACAGTCGCTGTCGGCGACGACATTCGCGAGCTCTCCGCCGGAGAGCGCACCTCGTTCACCCTCCCCGCGGCCCAGCGGGTCGGGCAGCAGGACATCCAGGCTTGAGGGAGGAACGAATGTCCACCGGGTTCCAGGGTGCGATCTTCGATGTCGACGGCGTACTCGTCGACTCGCCCCACGAGAAGGCGTGGCGGGAGTCGCTGCGCGAGTTGATGGAGTCGGAATGGAGCGATATCCGCGACTCCACGACCTGGTCACCGGAGGCCTTTACCGCCTCGGTCTACCAGCAGGAGATTTCGGGCAAGCCGCGCATGAACGGCGCCCGGGCCGCTCTGGACTACTTTCACGTGCCCGATCGCGACGTACGCGTCGTCGAGTACGCCGCGCATAAGCAGGAAATGGTCATCCGGCTGATCGAGGCCGGTGACTTCACCGCCTACGCCGATGCGCTGCGATACATCGTTGCCGTCAAGGACGACGGCATCCGGGTGGCGGCCGCGTCGTCGTCGAAGAACGCGCAGCTGTTCCTGAGCAAGATCCGGCTCGACACGTTCGCCGCGGAGCACGGCATCTCCTCGCCCTCGCTGCGGCCCGGTCTCACCCTGCTGGACTACTTCGACGCCGACGTCTCCGGTCGGGACTTCGCTCACGGGAAGCCGCATCCCGAGATGTTCCTCACGGCGGCCGGCCTACTGGCGGTCGAGCCGGAGCGGGCGATGGTCATCGAGGACGCCGCCGCCGGGATCGAGGCAGCCAAGGCCGGTCACATGGCCGCCATTGGCATCGCGCGGGCCGACGACGCGGACCTGCTGGCCGCCGCCGGCGCCGACATCGTGGTCACCACGCTCGACGACGTAGACCGCGCCGCGCTGGCCGACGGGCGCCTGGCGACAACGGGCGCTTAGCCCGTCGGCTAGCCCCGCTTAGCCCGTCGCCGCCGAAAGTCCGTGGGGGGTGACTGACTGCCGGCCGCAAGTGCGTCATGGGCCCTTCGTCGCGGACCCTTCGTCATGGGCCCTTGCCGGTGCGCGGCTTCACGAGACCTTCACGGTTGCAGCGGTCGACGCATCATCGCTGCGGAGCACGCTCGAGGCATCCGGTCAGACCGGCCGGTGACACCGCGAGAGGTGATCGTGATGATGGTGAAGAGGGCGCTGCTAGTGGGCGGTCTGGTTGCCGCGCTGGCCGTTCCGGCCGGGGTGGCGGTGGCCGCGACGGCGACGCCGTCACCTGGTCCGAGTGGCCCGACGGCGACGCAGCCGAACGCCCCCGGCCCGGGCCAGGGACCCGGACAGATGATGGGCGGCCACGGTGATCCCGAGGACTGCCCCAACTACAACTCGCCGCAGATGCAGCAGTGGCGCGACCAGCGGGCCGAGCGGCAGAACCTGTCTCCAGCTCAGCGGCAGCAGCTGATGCAGCAGCACCGCGAGCAGATGTCGGCGCAGCCGGCCGGGGCGACCACATCGTCGTGAGCGGCCTCCGGCCGTAACCTGGCGATGAGGTGATCATGCGCCGGGTACTCGTCGTCGATGACGAACCGCATATCCGCACGGTGCTGCGCGGCTACCTCGAGGCGGATGGCTTCGCGGTCGTCGAGGCCGCAGACGGCGAGACCGCACTGCAAGCCGTGCATGCCGGGCAGCCGGATCTAGTTCTGCTCGACGTGATGCTGCCCGGCATCGACGGGTTGGAGGTGCTGCGGCGGCTGCGCGCGTTCAGCGAGGTGTACGTCGTCCTGCTCACCGCGCGGACCGAGGAGGTCGACAAGCTCGTCGGCCTCGGCGTCGGCGCGGACGACTACGTCACCAAGCCGTTCAGCCCGCGCGAGGTCGCCGCCCGAGTCAAGGCGGTGCTGCGTCGCGACCGCGGCCAACCGGCCCGAGATCAGAACGTGCTGCGCTTCGACGGGCTGACCATCGACCGGGACGGCCGCGAAGTCGACAGTGACGGCACGCCCGTGCCGCTGTCGACGCTCGAGTTCGACCTGCTCGCGGCGCTCGCCGACGCACCCGGGCGGGTGTTCTCCCGCCGTCAGCTGCTCGAGCGAGTGTGGGGCTACGACTTCTACGGCGACGAGCGCGTCGTCGACGTCCATATCCGCAGCCTGCGCGCTCGGTTGGGCGACGACGCGAACGATCCGCGGCTGATCGCGACGGTGCGCGGGGTCGGGTACAAGTTCATCGGACGGCCGAGGTGAGCATCCGCCTTCCGGTCCGGCTGTTCGCGTCGTACGTCGTCGTCGTCGTCGTTGGTGCCGCCACCGCGTACCTCACCGTGCTACTGCTCGTCCCGCCGCTGTTCGACCACCGGATCAGCATGATGAGCGGGTCGGGCAGGGGCGGGATGGGATCGCGGTACGACGGTGGGAACGCGACTCCACACGCGGCACTCATCTCTGCGTTGAACACCGCACTGCTCGTCGCCGTGCTCGTCAGCGCCGCCGCTGGCGGCCTGGTCGCCGCCTTCGTCACCCGCCGGATACTGCGTCCGCTCGATGCGGTGCGCGCCGTGACCCGGCGGATCGCCGCCGGCGAGTACGACGCGACAGTGCCACCACCGCGGGAGCCTGAGCTGGCCGCGCTCGCCAGCGACGTGAACACGCTCGCCGGCACTCTCGCGGACACTGAGACCCGGCGCACTCGGCTGCTCGGCGACGTCGCGCACGAGATGCGCACCCCGCTGACCGCGCTCGATGGCTACGTCGAGGGCCTCGTCGACGGAGTGTTCGCTCCCACCCCGGACAGCCTGCAGGCGATGGCCGAGGAACTACGCCGGCTGCATCGGCTCGCCGACGACCTGTCGACGCTGTCGCGGACGCAGGAGGGGCGGCTCGACCTGCGACCCGTCGACGCCGATCTCGTCGCGCTCGCCCGGCACGCGTGCGAGCGGCTGCGGCCGCAGTTCGAGGACGCCGGCGTGACCCTCACGCTGCCGGCCGACGCCGCCGTGCCGGTGCACATCGACGTCGACCGGATCACTCAGGTGGTCACCAACCTGCTCGGCAACGCCCTGCTCGCCACTCCCTCCGGCGGGACGGTGACGGTGACGGCGGAGGCGGCCGGCGACCAAGCCGTCGCGACGGTTACCGACACCGGTGTCGGGCTGAGAGCACAGGACCTGGAGCGCATCTTCGAGCGGTTCTACCGCGCCCCGAACCCGCCGCGGCGCTCGTCCGGGTCAGGCGTCGGCCTCACCATCGCCCGCGGACTGGCGCGGGCGCACGGCGGTGACCTGTGCGCCGAGTCGTCGGGACCGGGCGGCGGCGCCGCGTTCGTGCTCACGCTCCCGGGCGCTCGGTCAGCCACCGGGCAGCCGCGCGACGGCGCGTAACGGCACCACACCACAGAGCAGCGGTCGACGGTCGGCGGGAACCTCAAGTCGAAGGTGGTCGCGGTGGCGTTGTGGCGCCGCTCGAAGGAGGCGAGCCGGGCCTCGATCGCGCTCGTGGGCAGCGATTGTGCAAATCAGCTGCCCGCCGGTGCGTCCTGGGTGATCGTGGTGCGGCTGGTGTCCGCGACACGCCGTCCGACCGTGCACTGAGCGCACCACGATCGCGGCAGCGCTGCCTGACCGGGCCGAGCGCTCCAGCGAGATTCTTCGGGCTGAGTTTCCGGACAACTTCACCAGTGCCGACCGGGTCCGAAA
>DATITC010000024.1:0-25520 GCA_035468175.1 Frankiaceae bacterium
TGGCCGACGAATTCGCCGAGCGCCGGTCGCGCGGAGGGATGGTCCACGGGGTCGTCACCCAGGACCGGGAGGACCCGAACCTCTACCGCACGGTCATCGAGTTCCCCTCCTACGAGGTGGCGATGGAGACCTCGAACAGTCCCGAGGTGAGCGAGTTCGCCGCGCGGATGGCGGCGCTGTGCGACGGTCCGCCGACCTTCCGCAACCTCGACGTCATCCACTCGATGGTCCCTGTCGCCGTCAGGTGAGGTCGGACGCGATCCGCACCGCAGGCTCTCCGACCTGAGAGACTGAGCCGTCCCGGTCCACCTACGCCCGAGGAGGTCGAGATGGCTGGTCTCGCCGTCGGCTTGTTCTTCCTCGTGTTCTTCGCCGCGATGATCGGCGGGCTCGTCTTCTGGATCATGAAGATCGTCGAAGTCGCGCAGATCCCGGAACCGCAGTACCGGGCGGCCGGGACCGACAAGACGGTGTGGGTCCTCGTCGTGGTGCTCGTCGGCTGGGTCGGCGCCCTCATCTGGCAGTTCGCCAAACGGGAGGACGTGCTGCGCGCCCGCGGGCTGCTCGGTGCCGGGCCGGGGGGTCCCGGGCCCGGCGGCTTCGGTTACGGTCCCGGGCCGGTCGGCATCGGCTACTCGGGCGGTTCGGGCTATCCGGGCGGTCCTGGCTATGCCCAGCCGCCGACGACCCCGGCCGGTTGGTATCCCGAACCCGGCACCGGGTGGTTCGCCTATTGGGACGGCTACCGGTGGACCGGCGCCCGCCAACCTCCGCAGCAGCCGACCCGCGCGCTGCCCGACGATCCCCACCCGCAGCAGCACGGCCCGAGCCTGGAGAAGCGCCCGGACTGAGCCGCTGCCGTGGTAGCCGGGGGGTGCACGTGGCCGAGCTGACCCGGCAGCGGCGGGTGCTGGTGCTCGCCATCTGCTGTATGAGCCTGCTGATGGTCGGGCTCGACAACACCATCATCAACGTGGCGCTGCCGTCGATCGGCCGCGAACTGTCGGCCTCGACGTCGGGGCTCCAGTGGACCGTCGACGCGTACACGCTTGTCCTGGCCAGCCTGCTCATGCTGTCCGGGTCGACGGCGGACCGGCTGGGTCGCCGCCGCATCTTCCTCGTTGGGCTGACGCTGTTCGCCCTCGGTTCCCTGCTCTGCAGCGTCGCGCCGGGACTCGGCTGGCTGGTCGCGTTCCGCATGCTGCAGGCGGTCGGCGGTTCGATGCTCAACCCGGTGGCGATGAGCATCATCACCAACGTCTTCACCGACTCCCGCGAACGCGCACAGGCCATCGGCGTCTGGGGCGGCACGATCGGCATCAGCCTCGCCCTCGGCCCGATCCTCGGTGGCTTGCTCGTCGAGACGATCGGCTGGCGGTCGATCTTCTGGATCAATGTGCCGGTCGCGCTGGCGGCGATCGTGCTGACCACCCGCTACGTTCCGGAGTCGCGCGCAGCACACGCGCGCCGCGTCGACCCGGTCGGGCAGCTTCTGGTCCTGACGCTGTTCGCCAGCCTTACCTACGCCATCATCGAAGGTCCGAACCAGGGCTGGACCTCGGTGGCGACCTTGGCGGTGTTCGGCGTCGCGCTGGCCGCACTGCTGGGGCTGCTCTTCTACGAGCCGCGGCGGGCCGAGCCGCTGATCCAGTTGCAGTTCTTCCGCAGCGCCCCGTTCTCCGGCGCCACCGTCATCGCCGTCTCGGCGTTCGCCGCGCTCGGCGGGTTCCTCTTCCTGAACACGCTCTACCTGCAGCAGGCGCGCGGGTTCAGTGCGTTGCACGCCGGCTTGCTCACGCTGCCGCTCGCTGCGATGACCGCCGTGTTCGCGCCGATCTCCGGCCGTTTGGTCGGCCGCAGCGGTCCGCGCCTGCCCCTGTTCGTGGCGGGGGTGGCGGTTACGGCGAGCAGCCTGATGCTCATGCGTTTGGGTCCGGCGACGTCGACGCTGTACCTGGCGGCGTCGTACGTGGTCTTCGGGCTCGGGTTCGGGATGGTCAACGCGCCGATCACCAACGCGGCGGTCTCCGGCATGCCACGCTCCCAGGCCGGCGTCGCCGCGGCGGTGGCTTCCACCAGCCGACAGCTCGGCCAGTCGCTCGGCGTCGCCGTCGTCGGCGCCCTGGCCGCGGCCGGGGTGGCGAGCTCGCACGCCAACATCGCAGACAGCCGCATCGGCTGGATCCTCACCGCCGGCTGCGGTCTGATCATCTTGATCGTCGGCCTGGTCACCTCGTCGGGGTGGGCCCGCGGGACCGCCGAGCGCACCGCGGCCGACATCGGCGAGGTCGAGCCGGACCCGCTGCCGATGGCCGCCTGACGGGCTGGTCTGCCGAGCTAGTTCGCTCGATGCAGCGGGAGCGACGCGCGACGAAGGCCGTGACCTGAGGGCGCCAGGGTTTCGTCCGTGACCGACATCAGCTCGGCTGTAAGGACGAAAGCCGATCCGATGTGGACCCGAGGAGAAACCGTGGTGCCCCCCGGGCTGCGCGACGCATGGCTCGCAGCACGCCCGCGACCGCGCGGTCAGCCGACCACGCGCAACAGCTGCACCGCGCGCGCCTGGGTGCGCAACCGCGTCCCGGCGCGGGTAGCCATCCCGGTGTCGGAGGGGAACCCGCCGAGGTCCTCGGCCGCGGTGTCGAGCAGCGGGAGGTAGAGAAAGGCCCACGGGCGCCCGGGCAGCGTGACGTCCACGTCCTCACCGCCGATGTGCAGCACCAATAGGTAGCTGTCGTCGACCAGCCGGTCGCCCCGCGCACTGCGGGCCAGCAGGTCGCGGCCGGACAGGTGGGCGAGCAGCGTCTGGGCCCCGGTCCAGTCCGCCGACGTCATCTCCTTGCCGTCGGGGCGGAACCAGCTGATGTCGGCAAGGTTCCCGGGAGCGGACGGCCCCCCGCGGAAGAACGTCGTCCGGCACAGCACCGGCGACCGCCGGCGCAGGTCGATCAGCCCGCGGACCAGCGTCGGCAGCATCGGGTCCGACCCCGCCGGGTCACGCCGGTCGTAGGGCCAGGACAGCCAGGAGACCTCGTTGTCCTGGCAGTAGGCGTTGTTGTTGCCGTGCTGGGTGCGTCCCAGCTCGTCGCCGGCCAGCAGCAACGGCACTCCGGCGGAGAGCAGCAGCGTCGCGATGTGCGCGCGGCGGAGCCGGCGCCGGGCCTCGGTGAGCCGCGCGTCGTCGCTCGACCCCTCGGTGCCGCCGTTGAACGAGCGGTTGTCGTCGGTGCCGTCGCGGTTCTGCTCGCCGTTAGCCTCGTTGTGCTTGCGCTCGTAGGCCACCAGGTCGGCCAGCGGGAATCCGTCGTGCACGGTGACGAGGTTGATCGATGCCTGCGGGGAGCGGCTGGCATACAGGTCGGACGAGCCGGACAGCCGCGTCGCGAGTTCGGCAAGGTCGGGGGCACGACCGTGCCAGGCGTCCCGGACGGCGTCGCGGTAGCGGCCGTTCCACTCCGCCCACGGCCACGGGAACCCGCCGACCTGGTAGCTCTCCAGGTCCCACGGCTCGGCGATGAGCTTGAGGCCGCGGAGCACCGGATCCTGACCGACGGCCTCCAGGAACGCGCTGTCCCGGGTCAGCGAACTCGCCAGGTCGAAGCGGAAGCCGTCGACGTGCATCTCGCCCGCCCAGTACCGCAACGAGTCCAGTACCAGCTGGAGCGTCGGGGCGGAGGCGAGGTCGAGGGTGTTGCCGCAGCCGGTGCTGTCCCGGTAGTAGCGCCGATCCGCCGGGGACAGGCGGTAGTAGGCGGCGTTGTCGAGTCCGCGCAGCGACAACGTCGGCCCCCCTTCGTCGCCCTCCGCGGTGTGGTTGTAGACGACGTCGAGCACGACCTCGATACCCGCCTCGTGCAGGGCCCGGACCATGGCCTTGAACTCGGCGACCGGGTAGCCGCTGGCCGAGTACTCGGCGTGCGGGGCGAAGAAACCGAGGCTGTTGTAGCCCCAGTAGTTGCGGAGCCCGCGGGACAGCAGATGGGTCTCGCTGACGAACGCGTGGATCGGCAGCAGTTCGACCGTCGAGACGCCCAGCCGGGTCAGGTGCTCCACCGCCGCCGGGTGGGCCAGGCCGGCGTAGGTCCCGCGGAGCTCGGGCGGGACGCCGGGATGCTGCGCCGTAAAGCCCTTCACGTGCATCTCGTAGAGCACGGTCTGGGACCAGGGCACCCGCGGCAGCCGGTCGTCTCCCCAGGGGAAGGCGTCCCCGGTCACGACGCAGCGGGGGACGAACGGCGCCGAGTCTCGGTCGTCCCGCCGGCTGCCGAGCGGATCCCCGGCGTAGGCGAAGACGGCCGGGTCCAGCGTCAGTTCGCCCTCGACCCAGCGCGCGTAGGGGTCGACGAGGAGCTTCGCCGGGTTGTGCCGCGTGCCGTCGGACGGCCGGTACGGACCATCGGCCCGGAGCCCGTAGCGCTGGCCGGGCGCGATGCCGGGCACGTAGCCGTGCCAGACCGGCCCGGTGCGTTCCTGCAACGGGACCCGCGTCTCCCGACAGTTCTCGTCGAACAGGCACAACTCCATCGCCGTCGCCGAGTGGCTCCACACGGCCACGTTGACGCCGGACCCGTCCCAGCTGACGCCGAGCGGTTCCGGCAGACCTGGCCACGTCTGCGTGGGGGTGAGTCGCCGGCTGGGGCGTCGGGCGTTCTCGGCGCTGGTCATGGGCCCGACGGCTATTCGGAGGTCTTGAGTGCCGTCGGGACGTGCCTGGCCCGGCGTCGCCGCTCCGGCGGGAACACGTCCGCCAGCGACTGACCCGGTCCGATCCGGACGGCGGCCGGCCGCGGTTCCCCGCGCCGGACGCGCTCGAGGAGGGCGTGGACGACCAGCGCGTCCCGAAGGGTCGCTGCGAACTCCTCCGGGTGGTTGATCATCCAGCCGTGCCGGCCGCTCACGACATCCGGGCCTAGCGGGCCGGTCACTCTCGCGAGCCGCCCGGGCATGATCAGCCGGTCCTGGTCCCCCCACACGAAGAGCACGGGGAGCCCGGAGTCGACCAACTCCGCCACCTCGTCGGCGAGGTCGGCGGTCAGCGCGAGGATGCCGGCGCTGGCGAGCTGGAACGGGTGCCGGGAGAGGTTGGGGACGAAGTCCCGCAGCACCTGGCCGAGCAGCCGGCCGGTCGCGCGGCTCGGCCACCACTCCCGGGGGTCGAGCTCGGTCAACGCGCCCGCGGCCCAGAACAGCCAGCTGGCCCGGCGGAGCCCGCTGCGGTCGGGAGCGCCGCCGACCGGGTTGACCACGGTCACGGCACGCACCAGGTCGGGGCGGTCGAGCGCCAGCCGCAGGGCGATGCCCCCGCCGAGGCTGTGGCCGACGACGAAGACCGGCCGGTCGGGATCGAGCTGGTCGAGCAGGGCGGCGATCCGGAGGGCGTAGTCGTGGAGCCCGGCGCGGAGCCCCAGGGCCGCGCTCCCGCCGAAGCCGGGCAGGCTCGGCGCGATCACCCGGACGCCGGCGGCGCACAGTCGCAGCACCGCATCCGCGTAGGTGCGTGGAGTGAGCCCCCAGCCGTGGAGGAACAACAGCGGGTCGCCCTCGCCCGCTTCCATGAGCTCCATCGGGGCGCCGTCCACCTCGAGCCGGCGCCACCGCGGGGTGGGCAGCGTCACAGCGGCTGCGCGGTGCTCGGCAACATGCGGGAAGCCTAGTGGACCGTTACGTGCCCACGGTCGATCGTTGGTGCGGGTGATCGACGGTGCGCGCCGAGGTCGGGGAAACGCTGCCCGGAGAGATCGGGGAGCCCGGATTCCGCGGTGTGCGCACGTTCCGGGCAGCGTTGGGCCGCCCGGCGCGGCCCGGCGCGGCCCGGCGCCGATCAGGACCTCAGGGCTCCGGCGCGTAGCTCGCGTGTCACCTTCTCGAGGGCGTCCGGCGGCACCCCCTTGGCCGACGTCCCGCCGACGATGGAGCTCGACTTCCACAGGCAGCGACTTCCGTCCGCCGTTGCGCCGCAGGTCAGCGATCCGCCGCGTCCCTCGTAGTCGATGTCGCCGGATACCGACGGCGGGAGGAGCTGGGCCACGACGTCCACCGGCAACTCGGTGCTGAAGCCCGCCACGAACAGCACGAGGTTCGGGCCGCGGTAGTAGCGCGCCGAGGGGCCGGTCGCCCCCGCCGCTTCGAACCGTCCGGCGAGTTGCTCGGTCTCGCTCGTCGGCGGCTGCAGGACGTAGCCCGCGACCTGGTCGTTGAGGCGCACCTGCGGCGGGCCGCGGAGCACGTCGCAGCCGTAGGCGAGCAGTCCGGTCAGCACGGTGACGACCACCAGTCCGACCAGGGCGCGCAGCACCTTGCGGCGGTTCTGTTCGCGGTCCTGGGTCCAGGAACCCCAGGCGCGCTTCGTCTCCTCGACCTTGCGGCCGGAGTCCCGGACGAACTCCTCGTACTCGTCGTCGTCGAACTCGCTCTGGTGCGGGATCTTGGCGCGCTGGGGTTCGTCGCCCTCATCGAGCGGCTCGACGCCGTCACGTCGGCCGTCGTCGGCACCTCCGGTCGCGGCGTCGGTCACGCCCACCAGGGTGTCACGGCACGCGGCCAGTAAGTTTGAGCATCTGTGATCGACCGATGGGAGCGCCGAGTGGAGTACGTCCGGATCGAGGTGGAGGACCGGGTCGCGACCGTCCGGCTCGACCGCCCTCCCATGAACGCGTTGAGCCGGGCCCTGCAGGACGAGTTGCGCGAGGCCGCACTCGAGGTCGGCAGTCGCGAGGACGTCCGCGCCGTCGTTGTCTACGGCGGCGAGAAGGTGTTCGCCGCCGGCGCGGACATCAAGGAGATGTCGACGCTCACCGCGGGCGACATGGCCGCGAACGGCACGCGCCTGCAGGACGCCTTCACCGAGCTGGCCCGTATCCCGAAGCCGGTCGTCGCCGCGATCACGGGCTATGCGCTCGGCGGCGGCCTCGAACTCGCGATGACGGCCGACTTCCGCGTGGCCGGCGACAACGTTCGCGTCGGTCAGCCGGAGATCCTGCTCGGCATCATCCCGGGCGCGGGCGGTACGCAGCGGCTCACCCGCCTGGTCGGCCCCGCCAAGGCGAAGGACCTCATCTTCACCGGCCGGCACGTGCGCGCGGCCGAAGCGCTCGAGATCGGGCTCATCGACAAGGTCGTTGCCCCCGACGACGTCTACGCCGAGTCGGTCGCGCTGGCCCGCAGGTTCGTCGACGGTCCGGCCGTCGCGCTGCGGGCGGCGAAGCAGGCGGTTGACGACGGGCTCAACATGAGTCTCGCCGACGGGCTGCGTCTCGAGTCGGCGCTGTTCGCCGGCCTCTTCGGGACCGAGGACCAGTCGATCGGGATGGCCAGCTTCCTCGAGAACGGCCCCGGCAAGGCCGGGTTCGTCGGCCGCTGAGCCGTCGACCGAACGTTGCAACAGTTGTTGGTGAAGGAGACTCCATGACCACCGAGCGCACGCTGCCCGACGCCCCGGACCGAAGCGTCCGGGGCGATGAGGTGCCGAGCGTGCCGCCCCCCGCGCCGGCCACCCGCCAGGAGGTCGAGGCGGCGCGCTCCGACCCCAAGCAGGCCAACATCCTGTACCACGACTGGGAGGCCAGCACCTACGACGAGAAGTGGTCGATCTCGTACGACGAGCGGTGCATCGACTACGCCCGGGACCGCTTCGAGCTGGTCGGCGGCCGGGACGGCTGGCCCTACGCGACGGCCCTCGAGCTCGGCTGCGGCACCGGCTTCTTCTCGCTGAACCTCGTGTCCGGCGGGGTCATCGCACCCGATGGGCTCGCGGTCACCGACATCAGTCCCGGCATGGTGAAGGTCGCCGTCCGCAACGCGAAGAATCTCGGGTTCGAGGTCGACGGTCGCGTCGCCGACGCCGAGCGCCTGCCGTTCGACGACAATTCGTTTGACCTCGTGGTCGGGCACGCCGTGCTGCACCACATCCCGGACCTCGACCAGACGATGCAGGAGATCCTCCGGGTGCTGAAGCCTGGTGGCCGGTTCGTCTTCGCAGGGGAGCCGACGCGGCACGGCGAGTACCTCGCCCGGCGCCTCTCCCGGCTCACGTGGTGGGCCACCACCAACGTGACCCGCCTGCCCGGGCTGCACGACTGGCGCCGGCCGCAGGGGGAGCTCGACGAGTCCTCCGAGGCGGCAGCGCTCGAGGCCGTCGTCGACCTGCACACGTTCCCCCCGGCAGACCTCGTCGCGCTCGGGCGACGGGCCGGCGCCGTCGACGTCCGGGTCGAGACCGAAGAGCTGACGGCCTCGTGGTTCGGCTGGCCGACCCGCACGTTCGAGTGCGCGGTGCGGGCCGACAAGCTCCCGACCCGCTACTTCTTCGCGGCGTACCACGCCTGGAAGCGGCTGGCCTGGCTGGATCAGAACGTCCTGCGGCACGTCGTCCCGAAGGGCCTGTTCTACAACGCGCTGTTCAGCGGGCGGAAGCCCGCTCTAAGCACGCCGTCCGTCGGCGCGGGCACCTGATGTCCGGCGTCCGGGCCGCGTTGCGTCGACGGACGGAGGGCCGGCCGACGCTGACCCGCGACCCGCTCGACGCCCGCTCCGATCCTCGGCAGGCGAAGTTCTTCACGATGGGATCGTTGCGCTGGGTGCTGCGGCACCGTGCGTACACACTCTTTTATCTGGTCCGTTACTGGCGGTTCTTCCGCTGGAAGGCGCGCAACCCGCACATCATCACCGAGGGGTTCGTCTTCCTCGGCAAGAACGTGGAGCTCTACGCGCGGAAGGGTTACGGCCGACTGATCCTCGGCAAGTGGGTGCACATCGGCAACGGCAACGCCCTGCGGGCGCACGAGGGCACCCTGCGGATCGGCGACAAGTGCGTGTTCGGCAAGGACAACACGGTCAACACCTATCTCGACATCGAATTCGGCTCGGCCACGATCGTGGCGGACTGGGTGTACGTCTGCGATTTCGACCACGTCTTCACCAACATCAACCTCCCGATCAAGGACCAGGGCATCACCAAGTCCCCGGTGCGCATCGGGCCGGATTGCTGGCTGGGCACGAAGGTCACGGTGCTGCGCGGGACGACGATCGGCCGCGGCTGCGTGGTGGCGGCGCACTGCCTGGTCAACACCGACGTGCCCGACTTCTCGGTCGCGGTCGGCGTCCCCGTCCGCGTGGTCCGCAACCGCGTCGACGACGCGCGGGCCCGCGCTCGGCAGGATGCGATCTGGGCGGAAGAGGTCCGGCAGAAGGCGGCCCGGAAGGCTGCGGCCGCCGAACCGTCCGCCCCAGCCGTACCAGCCGAACCAGCGGCGATCAGCGACGACGACCGAAAGGTGGCCGCGCTGGCCGAGACCGATGCGCGACTCGCCGGCGTCACCGCCCCGGTCGACCCGGGGGAGCAGTCCGACCTGCCGATGGCACCGGGACCGGCGACGTCCGAAACGCGGACCGATCGTGCGGAAGCACCGACACCGTCGACTGCAGCCGGGCATGCTGCTGCCGATAACCGCGACGAGAAATCATCTACTGACCCGAACGGCAATGGCGCCGTCCAGCCGACCGGCTCCGTACCGGGGAGGGCCTCGAGCCACCCCTGACCCTTTCAGGGGGCATCGTGCGTCCCAGCTCGAACCAGACCAGCTCGAACCAGACCAGCTCGAACCAGACCGGCTCGAACCAGGCCGGACGGGTCCCGCCGAGCTCGCACCGGGTGGGCTGGCGTCGCTGGTCACCGGCGGTCCTGCTGCTCCTGCTGCTCCCGGTCCTCGTCGGGCTCACCGGCTGTGACCCGACGCCGACCGTCACGGCCTTCCTCGAGCGGACGTCCGTGCCGAACAGCGGGGCGACCTACTCGGGCCGCGTCAGCCCGGTGGTGGCGGGGGAGCGGGTCGTGGTGCAACGCCTCATCAACGGCACCTGGGTCGATCTCGCCTCGGGGGCCGTGGCCACCAACGGCAGCTACCAGGTGCCGGTGCCCGCGACGGGTGGGGTCACCTACCTGCAACGCGTCGTCAGCCGCAACGCCACCGGTCAGCAGCAGGCGGTCAGCGACAGCTCCTATCAGGGGTCGCCGCCCACGTACGAGCTGCCGGACTCCGTCTCGCGGTGGCTCGCGGGCCGGACCGGGAGCGCCTCGGTCGCGGTGTACGACGCGCGCACCGGCCGGAGCGCGTATTACGGCACCAACCAGCGCTACTACTGCGCCAGCATCGCGAAGGTGTCGATCCTCGGCAGCGTGCTGAGGGCGGCCGCCAGGGCGAACCGCCCGCTCACGACGGCGGAGACCGCGCACGCCTACCCGATGATCACGGCGAGCAGCAACGACGACGCCACCTGGCTCTTCAACGAGGTCGGCGGGGGGCCGGGGGTCCTCGCCTACCAGCGAAGCGTCGGCATGAACGCGACGGTCCAGGACGCCGCGAACCGCTGGGGGCTTGCGACCACCACCGCTGCTGATCAGGTGCGGGCCGTGCAGGCGTTGGTCTGGCCGAACCCGCTGCTGCGCCGCAACGACCAGGCTTACGCCCGGTCGCTGATGCGGTCGGTCATCCCGTCGCAGCACTGGGGCGTCAGCGCAGGCGCGCCCGCCGGGGCCACGGTCGAGCTGAAGAACGGATGGCTGCCCTACAGCGGGGCGTACCGGGTGAACAGCATCGGTCACGTCAGCGACGCGACGCACGACTACGTCATCGCGGTCCTGACCAGCACCCCGGGTACGGCGACCTCGTCGTTCACTTACGGCATTTCCACGATCGAGGGCGTCAGCCGGTTGCTGTGGGGCCAGACCGCCACGGCCGCTACGCCGGCCGCGCGCGTCGCACCGGATGCGAGCGATGCCGGGCGCTGATACTGAAGGGGTGCGGAGCGGCAACGAAGGCGGACATCAGATCGCGGTGGTCACGGGCGGCGCCCGGGGTCTCGGCTTTGAGATCGTGCGGCAGCTGAGCAGCCGTGGCTACACGGTGGTGGCGGCCGACCTCGACGCCGGGGCGGTGCGGGGGGCGCACGACGGCGACGACCGGGTGCGTCCTGCTCGGCTCGACGTCCGCGACGCCGATGCCTGCGCCGAGTTGGCCGAGGCGGTGACCCAGGAGCATGGCGCGCTCGACGTCTGGGTCAACAACGCCGGGATACTCCCGACCGGACCGAGTTGGGAGATCGGGGCCGCGCCGCAGCGCGCGGTCATCGAGGTGAACGCGCTGGGGACCGTGCACGGGACGCTCGCCGCGCTGGCGCAGATGCGGCCCGTGGGTCACGGCGCGATCGTCAACGTCGTCTCGCTCGCCGGTCTGGCGCCGGTGCCTGGGATGGCGGCTTACAGCGCCTCGAAGCACGCCGCGCTGGCGTGGAGCCTGTCGACGCTGGGTGAACTGCGGGCGGTCGGAGAGCGGAACATCTCCATCTCCTGCCTCTGCCCGGCCGGCATCTGGACGCCGATGTTGCAGGACAAGACCGACGACTTCTGGGCGTCCGCGCCCTTCGGCGGTCGGTTGCTGGCACCGGAGGACGTGGCGGCTCGGGCGGTCCGCCTCATTGACCGTCCGCGGCCGGTCGCCTGCATGCCCTGGTTCATGGGACCGGTCAGCCGGCTCGTCGCCGCATCGCCGCGGCTGGCTACGGTGCTCACGCCGATGGTGATGCGGGCGGCTGCGGCGCAGCGTCGTCGTACCGTCCGCGCCCTGCAGGGCTGAGCGTCCCTGCAGCGCTGAGCGTCCCTGCAGCGCTGAACGTCCGCTGCCTCAACGCAGCAGGTTGGCGTCCTTCGGCGGCAGCGGCGGGGAGAAGCGCGTGGCCTGCGGGTGAGCGACGACCTCCGCGTAGATCTCGGCGGTGCGGTGCGCGACCGAGCGCCAGCCGTGCGCGTCGACCGCCTCGCGGGCCGACGTGGCCAGCTTGTCGGCCAGGTCGGGGTCGAGCAGCACCGAGGTGAGCCCATCGGCCAGCGCGGCGACGTCGTCCGGAGCGACCGCCAGCGCGGTGCGGCCTCCGTCGGCGAACTCGGCGAGCCCCCCGGTCTCGGTGACCACCAACGGCGCGCCGCAGGCCGCGGCTTCCAGCGCGACCAGCCCGAAGGGCTCGTAGATCGACGGCACCGCGACGGCGGCTGCGGACCGGTAGAGGTCGGCGAGGCCGTCGTCACCGAGCCGGCCCGCGAACCGGACGGCGCGACCGAGCCGCAGTTTGGTCGCCAGTGTCCGCAGCTCCGCCTCATAGGTCCCGGTCCCGGCGATCACGACGCGGACGCCCGGCACCCGGCGCCGCAGCCGGGCCACGGTGCGCAGGAGCACCTGCACGCCCTTCTCGTACTCCAGGCGGCCCGCGAACACCACCAGCGGCTCGCGAGCGGACACGGCCGGTCCGCTCGGCCAGCGGGCCAGGTCAACCCCGTTCGGGACCACCTCGACCCGGTCGTGCGATAGGGCGAACAGGCGCTGCACATCCCGGCGCATCGACTCGGAGCAGACCACGGTGCGGGTCGCGGCGGCGGTGAGCCAACCCTCGGTGGCGTGGATGGACCGGGAGAGATCGCCCGGTAGCCACCCCTGGTGCCGGCCGGCCTCGGTGGCGTGCAACGTCGCGACCAGCGGTAGTCGCAGGCCGGTGCTCACGGTGACCGCCGCTTGCGCGACCACCCAGTCGTGCGCGCTCAGCACGTCGAACGGGCGACCGGCCGCGGCCGCGTCGTTCCCAGCCTGCAACGCCGTCCGGGCGAGAGCAGCGCCGAGGGTCGCGACATGACCGTGCAGGTCGCCGACGGCGAGCGGCACGATCGGGTCGACGGGGTCCGGGTGCAGGACGGTCACGTGGGCCATGCCGCTGTCCGCGCGTGCGTCCGCGTCTGCGTCCGGGCCCCCGTTCAGGCCGGTCCCGTTCAGGCCGGTCCCGTTCAAGGCGGTCCCGTTCAGGCCGGTCCCGTTCAGGCCGGTAGCGCCGGGTGCCACCACCGTCACCTCGTGCCCGAGCTCGACGAGCGCGGCGGCGAGCGCGGCGACGTGCCGTCCCAGCCCGCCGTGCACGACGGGCGGGTATTCCCACGAAAGCATCAGGATGCGGAGCATGGGGGTGTCCCGAACGCGCGGCATCGCTGTCACCTCCCCATCGGGTGCCCGTCGAGCAACGTCCTGGCGTCCAGGGTGCCGAACGGTCCGTCGATCCGTCGCAACCGGCGTACCAGCGCGTCGAGGTCGCCCGCTGCGTGCGGGCCGTTCGGCGCGTCGGAGCGAGCCATGCCGAGCTGCGTCTCCAACTGGTCGGCGAGCTCGTCGAACCGGGCCGCGTGCTCGCCCGCGCGCCGGTGCGCGTAGTCGGGGCTGCTCCCGTGCGAGACCAGGAAGGCCCAGTCGCTGGACAGGGTGAGGAACGCCTCGCGGACCAGTTGGTCGTAGCGGGGATCGCGTTCGCTGCGCCCTGCCGCGAACCGCTTGTCGACGAGGCCCAGCAGCCGATCGGCCACGCGGCGCCCCTGCTCGGTCAGGTCGGCCTGGTCGGTCCAGACGTGCCAGTCCTTGCCGGCGCCCCACGAACCGGCTGGCAGCTCCCGTGGACCGGCGAGCACGTCCGCGCCGGCGTCGGCGAGCGTCGACAGGCGGACCCCCTCGGCGGGCAGTCGGCGCAGCACCGCTTCCAGGAACGCCGGGCCCTCGTGCCACCAGTGTCCGAACAGCTCGGTGTCGTAGGCCAGCACGACCAGCCCCGGCCGGCCGGCCTCGTCCCGTCGACGGCGAAGCCGGTCCACGACAGCGCCGACGAAGTTCTCGACGTCGGCGGCGAGCGCCTCCGCGGCGGCGGCCGGGTCGTAGGGCGCCTTCGCTGTCGGCGCGACGTCGTGCCCGGTCACCCGGGACGGCTTCAACCCGGACGGATGGTCGAAGGTGTGGAAGTCGCGGTACCAGGGGCCGCCGGGGTACCCGGCGGTCGGGGACCAGATCCGGTAGCTGACCTCCATATCCCGGGGGAACGCGACGACGCCGGAGCCGGCGACGTCGTAGGCCGCGCCGGTCTCGCCGCCGACCGTCGGCCCGTCGATCACGAAGTGCGTCACGCCGACCTCGGCGTAGAGCCGTTCCAGGCCGGGGCGGTAAGCGCACTCCGGCGCCCAGATACCGCGGGGCCGACGGCCGAGCCGGACGGTCGCATCCTCGAGGCCGGTCTCCAGCGCCGCCCGGGCCACCCGCTCGTCGAGCAGGGGTAGGAACGGATGCGCGGCCGGACCGCCCAGGATCTCCGCGACGCCGCTGTCGGCGATGGCGCGCACGACCGGGCTACCGCCGGCCGACCACCGCGTCTCGAGCTCGCGGGCCGCGCCCGCTGCGCGACCTCCTTCCGCTGCCGCGACGCCGACGCCGTCGACGACCCCTCCCTCGGCCCGGACCTGCCAATTCGCCACCCAGGCCCCGAACTGCTCGAGGCAGTACGGGTCGTCCAGCATCGCGGCGAGCACCGGCGTAACCCCGAGGGTGAGCTGCGAGCGTCGGCCCTCGTCGGCCAGCCGGAGCAGCAGGTCCGCGAGGGGCAGGTAGGAGGCCGCCCACGCCTGGTACAGCCACTCCTCACCGACCGGCCAGCTGCCGGCATGGGCCAGCCAGGGCAGATGGCTGTGCAGGACGATGCAGCAGGTGCCGAGCGGCTCGGTCGCCGTCGCCGTCGCCGTCGCCGTCGCCGTCGCCGTCGCCGTCGCCGTCGCCGGCACCCGCGGCGCCGCGCCGGCTGCCGTCCCTCCCGCGGTGGTCACGGTCGCCGGTAGGCCACGGCCACGAGGTCGAGGCTGACGTCGACGTCGACGGCGGATACCACGAAGTCGTCGGCGGTGACCGAGGCGACGAAACCGCGCAGGAGCGGGCTCCACGTCTCCGGCGGGCCGGCGAGCTGCTGATCCGTCACCGACCCGTGCCGGCGCTCCCAGCGGCGCAGCCGGGGGCCGTGACCCAGGCCCATCATCCGCGTGACGACGAACTCGCGTTCGAGCATCCCGGCGAGCTCGCCCGCGGACAGCTCCCGGGTGTGGAACGGATTCAACGGCGTGTCCCGGCCGGGGGAGAAGGTGATGCGGTTCGGGGTGGTGATGAGTAGCGTTCCGGCCGGTCGCAGCACCCGCGCGCACTCGGCGAGGAACGACTCCTGGTCCCACAGGTGCTCGATCACTTGGAGGTTCGTCACGACCTCCATGGCCCCGTCGGCGAGCGGCAGCCGCTGCAGGTCGCCGCGCACCACGTCGATCGACGGGTAGGTCCGGGCGGCGTGGGCCGCGGCCTGGACGTCCGCGTCGACGGCAAGAACGCTTCGGGCTCGTTCCCGCAGCGCCGCGGCTCCGTAACCCTCGCCGCAGCCGGCCTCGAGGAGTCTGGCGCCGTGCACGAATGGGAGCAGCGCCCGGTAGGCCGCCTCGTGCCGGCGGAACCAGTAGTTCTCGTGCTCGATGCCGGGCAGCGTCCGCTCGCCGGTGAGGGCCAGAGCGGTCGCGCCACCGGAAGGTGCGGCACTCGTGAGCTCTGCCATCTGCACGCCTCCACCGGACACGGATCTCGGCTGCCCGGACCGGGGTCGCGCCGCACGTCGAAAGGGCCAGGGCGGGTGGCCGCGCTCGATCTTACGTAGCCCCGCGGCAGCTCACGGCGGCGGCGCCGGCACGGAGCTGCAGGTAACCTTGCGGGTGCTGTGGCGGCCCTCGCGGGACCCGCCTGAAGGGTCCTGCTTACCCCCGGGTAACTTATGGACGTCTGCGCGAAGTGGACGCTCTTCGGCGGACACGGCTCTGACAAGGGGTCGGCCCGGCCGTCCCAGCCACGAACACAGAAGTGCCAACGGAGGCCCGACGCGTGAACATCGTCGTGACCGTCAAGCAGGTGCCTGACACCTGGGCGGAAAAGAAGCTTGACCCCTCGGACAAGACGACGGATCGCAAGAACGTCGAGAACGTCATGAACGAGATGGACGAGTACGGGGTCGAAGAGGCCCTGCGCATCAAGGAAGCCCACGGTGGCGAGGTCACCGTCGTGAGCATGGGCCCGGAGAAGGCCGTCGAGACGATCCGCAAGGCGCTCTCGATGGGCGCCGACAAGGCCGTTCACCTCACCGACGAGTCGCTGCACGGCTCCGACGCGCTCGGGACCTCCGAAGCGCTCGCCAAGGTCATCTCCGGTCTCTCGCCCGACCTGGTCATCACCTCCTCCGAGGCGTCCGACGCCCGCGGCGGCGTGATGGGTGCGCTGCTCGCCGAGCGTCTCGGCCTGCCGCAGCTCACGCTGGCGCGCAAGGTGACGGTGGACCCGGCTGCCTCCACGGTGACGATCGAGCGTCAGGGCGACAATGGTTACGCCGTCGTCGAGGGCTCGCTGCCCGCCGTGATCGGTGTCGTCGAAAAGATCAACGAGCCGCGTTACCCCTCCTTCAAGGGGATCATGGCCGCCAAGAAGAAGCCGCTGACCACGATGGGTCTCGGTGACGCCGGGATCGATGCCGGGTCCGTCGGCCTCGCCAACGCGACCACTGCGGTCGACGAGGTGCAGCCGCGGCCGCCGAAGTCGGCCGGTCAGAAGGTCAAGGACGAGGGCGACGGCGGCACCAAGATCGCCGAGTTCCTCGTGTCGCAGAAGCTGATCTGAGAGGTATCGCCATGGCTGAGGTTCTCGTACTCGTCGAGCACGACGGTGGTGCCCCGAAGAAGGTCACCGGCGAACTGCTGACCCTCGCACGGCGGCTCGGTGAGCCGTCTGCGGTCTTCCTCGGTGCCGAGGGCACCTTCGAGAAGGCCAAGAACTACCTGGCTGAATACGGCGCGCAGAAGGTGTACGTCGCCGAGAGCAACGACCTGGAGGACTACCTCGTCGCTCCCAAGGCCGAGGTCCTCGCGCAGGTCATCTCCAGCGCGTCCCCGGCCGCGGTGCTCGTCGCCGCCACCCCGGACGCCCGCGAGGCCGGCGCCCGCGCTGCCGTGAAGACCAACAGCGGCTTCCTCTGGGACGTCACCGACCTCGCCGAGGGCGGCAAGGCGACCCAGGAGATCTTCGGTGGCACGACCATCGTCACCTCCGAGGTCTCCAAGGGCACCCCGATCTTCGCGGTGCGGCCGAACGCCACGGCTGCCGAGCCGTCGACCGGTGCGGCCACCGAGGAGCGCGTCGACGTGTCCGTCAGCGACAGCGCCAAGGGTGCTCGCGTGGCCGACCGCGTCGTCGAGTCCAAGAGCGGCCGCCCCGACCTCACCGAGGCCGCGGTCGTCGTCTCAGGTGGACGTGGGCTGGCCGGTGCGGAGAACTTCGAGCTGGTCGAGAAGCTGGCCGACACCCTCGGCGCTGCTGTCGGCGCCTCGCGTGCCGCCACCGACGCCGGCTGGTACCCGCACCAGAACCAGGTCGGTCAGACCGGCAAGACCGTGTCGCCGCAGCTGTACATCGCGGTCGGCATCTCCGGCGCCATCCAGCACCGGGCCGGCATGCAGACGTCCAAGACGATCATCGCGATCAACAAGGACGAAGAGGCTCCGATCTTCGAGCTGGCCGACTTCGGCCTGATTGGCGACCTGTTCAACGTCGTTCCGCAGCTGACCGACGAGATCACCAAGCGCAAGGGCTAACGCTCGGGCCTCAGCGCCCGAGCAGACACCGGTCCGAGGGACGGGCTCCCATTCCGGGGGCCCGTCCTTCGCCGTAACCTGATCAACTGCGCCGGTTCCGCGGGTTCGGGCGCCACAGGGTCAGTTGATCGACCGGCGGGAGAACTTCGTGACGTCCATTCCGGCCGAGGCCCCCGAGTGGATCGACCTGCCCGCCGTGCCGGAGTCGCAGGTCGGCGGCACGCTTCGCGCCCGGCTGGTCGCCGGCGAGGGTGGACCTCCAGCTCCGCCGCCCTGGTCGACCCAGGTCTCGGCCGTGCTCTGGTGGCACCGGGCCGCCCCGCAGGCCGTGGAGCAGCTACCGGACGCGGTGCGGGGGCTGCCGCACCTGCCGATCACGGTCGGCGCCCTTGTTCGCTACCGCGACAGCCCGGTCGGCTCCTACTCGGAGGTGTTCGCTTCGCCGGTGCTGCTGCGGCGGCCCGGAAAGCCGCGGCGACTCCGCTTGCCTGCGGTCACCGTGCCGTTCATCGCCGTCGACTCGCTGGCCAGCGTGGTCGGCGGTCGCGCCGGATGGATGCTGCCGAAGACCCTCGCCCGGGCGCTCTGGCCCCCGGACGGTGCGGCTCGGATCGAGGGCGACGACTGGTCGGTGGCGGCGATGGTCAACCCCCGCGGCACACGCTTCCCGGTCCGCGGCCGGCTTCCGCTGCTGCAGCCACACCCCGACGGTGGTCGCCGGCTGAGCACAGTGCGGCTGCGGGGCCAGGCCCAGCTCGCCCGGGTCCAGATCGATACCGCCGGCCCGACGCTGCCGCAGTGGTTGCTGTCCGGGCGGCATCCGGGCCTGGCGATCTCCTCCGGTCGGATGGAGATCAGCGCACCCGGTCCGGAGAGCTGACCCCGCCGTCCCGCCCGTCCCGCAGGGCTCCGGATATCGATGAGCTCCGCTATCGATGAGCTCCGCATATCGTTGAATCGTGAGCTACCTGGATCACGCGGCGACCACGCCGATGCATCCGGAGGCGATCGCGGCCGTGAGCGTCGCGCTCGCCGAGGTCGGCAACGCCTCCTCGCTGCATGCGAGTGGTCGCCGAGCCCGCCGGGTCGTCGAGGAGTCCCGCGAGGCCGTTGCAGCGGCACTCGACGCCCGGCCGTCCGAGGTGCTGTTCACCGGCGGTGGGACCGAGAGCGACAACCTCGCGGTCAAGGGCCTCTACTGGGCCCGGCGCGCGGCCGACCCGCGTCGGCGCCGGGTGCTGGTCAGCTCGATCGAGCACCACGCGATTCTCGATGCCGCCGAGTGGTTGGCCGCGGAGCAGGGTGCCGAGGTCGTCTGGTTGCCGGTCGATCCCGCGGGTCGGGTCGACCCGGAGACGTTGCGGGCCGAGCTCGCCCGGGAGCCCGACTCCGTTGCGTTGGTCAGCATCATGTGGGCCAACAACGAGATCGGCACGGTGCAGGACATCGCGGCCCTCGCCGCCGTGGCGCACGAGTTCGACGTGCCGTTCCACACCGATGCGGTGCAGGCAGTCGGCGCGCTTCCGGTCTCGTTCGCCGCCAGCGGGGTCGACGCGCTGACGATCACCGGCCATAAGTTCGGTGGCCCTTACGGCGCGGGTGCCCTGCTGCTCCGCCGCGGACTCGACGTCACGCCGCTGACCCACGGTGGCGGGCAGGAGCGGGAGGTCCGGTCCGGGACCCTCGACGTCCCCAAGATCCGCGGTCTGGCCGTCGCCGCCGAACTTGCCGTGGCCGAACAGCCCGAGCGCGCCGCCCGCGTGTCGGCTCTCCGCGACGCCCTGCTCGCCGGGGTGCTTGCCGAGGTCCCCGACGCCCTGCTGAACGGTCCGGCCCCGGGTCCGGCGCGGCTGCCGGGCAACGCCCACCTGTCCTTCCCGGGCTGTGCGGGTGACTCGCTGCTGATGCTGCTCGACGCCCGTGGCGTCGAGTGCTCCACCGGCTCGGCCTGTTCCGCCGGGGTCGCCCGACCGTCGCACGTGCTCCTCGCACTCGGTGACGACGCCGATCGGGCCCGGGGGTCGCTCCGCTTCTCACTCGGCCACACCTCGACCGAGGCCGACGTCCGGGCCGTGGTCGACGCGATCGGTCCGGTGGTCGAGCGGGCCCGCCGGGCGGGTGCCCTGGCCGGCTCGCGACGGGCATGAGAGCGCGAGCATTGAGGGCGCGTCGAGCATGAGCAGCGCGGCGAGCATGACGAGTCCGATGCGGATCCTCGCGGCGATGAGCGGCGGCGTGGACTCGGCCGTCGCGGCGGCGCGCGTGGTCGATGCCGGCCACGAGGTCGTCGGCGTCCATCTGGCGTTGTCGCCGAAGCCGGCCTCGGCTCGTGAGGGCGCTCGCGGCTGCTGCACGCTGGACGACGCCAGGGACGCGCGTCGGGCCGCGGACGTCCTGGGGATCCCCTTCTACGTCTGGGACCTTGCCGAGCGGTTCGCCGAGGACGTCATCGACGACTTCGTGGCCGAGTACGCCGCCGGCCGGACCCCGAACCCGTGCCTCCGGTGCAACGAGCGGATCAAGTTCGCGGCGGTGCTCGACCGGGCGCTGGCCCTCGGCTTCGACGCCGTGGTCACGGGGCACCACGCCCGGCTCGATCCCGGGCCGCCGGCGGTGCTGCGACGCAGCGTCGACGCCGCAAAGGACCAGTCCTACGTGCTCGGCACGTTGCGGCCGGAGCAGCTGGAGAAGGCGATGTTCCCGCTGGGGTGGAGCACGAAGACCGAGGTCCGGGCCGAGGCGGCCGCCCGCGGGTTGGCCGTCGCCGACAAGGCCGACAGCACCGACATCTGCTTCGTCGCGTCCGGCAACACCTCCGACTGGCTGCACGACCGGCTCGGGGCGCAGCCCGGGCCCGTCGTCGACACCGCGGGAGCCGTCGTCGGGCAGCACGACGGCGCCTACGCCTTCACCGTCGGCCAGCGCAAGGGCCTCCGCCTCGACCGCCCCTCCGCGGACGGCCGTCCGCGCTACGTCCTCGGCATCTCGCCGGTGGACCGGACCGTCACCGTGGGCCCGGCCGAAGCCCTCGAGGTCTCATTTCTGGAGGCGTCCGAGTCCACGTACGCCGGTCCGCCGATCGAGTGCCGCGCCCAGATCCGGGCGCACGGCGCCACCGTCCCGGCGGTGGCCGACGGCCGTGGTGACGCCCTCCGGGTCCGGTTGCACGAACCGGTCCGCGGGATGGCTCCCGGTCAGGCGGTGGTGCTCTACACCGACGACGGCGGCGCCGGCGAACGGGTCCTCGGCGGCGGACGGGTTATTTCGGCGGTCTGAACAACAGGTCCTTCGCGTGTGCGTCCGGCGGGGTAGCTTCTCGGGGTGGCTGAGTTCGTCTACCCGCCCGTCATCCGCTTCGCGCTCGGCGTGTTCAAGCTGCTCGGGTTGGAGCTCGACGTCCAGGGCTCGGAGAACATCCCCGACGAGGGTGGCGCCGTCCTCGCGAGCACGCACGTCAGCTACATCGACTTCATCTTCGTCGGCCTCGGCGCGCACCCGAAGCGGCGGCTGGTGCGGTTCATGGCGAAGAAGCAGGTGTTCGACCACCCGCTCGGTGGGCCGCTGATGCGGGGGATGCACCACATCCCGGTCGATCGGAAGGCTGGGGCAGCCGCCTACGACGATGCGCTTCGGGCCCTCAAGGAGGGCGAGTTGATCGGCGTCTTCCCAGAGGCGACGATCAACCGGGCCTTCGACGTCAAGGAACTCAAGACCGGCGCCGCGCGCATGGCCATCGAGACCGGCACACCGCTCATCCCGGTCGCGATCTGGGGGACCCAGCGGATCTGGACCAAGGGCCGCCCGCGCAACCTCCGGCGTCGGGGCATCCCGGTCACCATCGTGGTCGGCGAGCCGATTCCGGTGGCGCCGGGCGACGAACTGCCCCTCGTCACCCAGCGTCTGCATGATCGTCTTCGCGAGATGCTCACCCACGCCCAGGACGAATACCCGGACCGGCCGGAGAGCGAGTCGGACAACTGGTGGCAGCCGCACCGGCTCGGCGGCGGCGCTCCGACCGTGGAGGAATCGCGCCGGATGGACGCCGAGGACTACGGGAAGCGCTAGGTCTCGCGGGCGGACCTCCGGCCCGAGGGGCGCGCGTGCAGCGTCCGGCCCTCGCGGAGCATCCCGACGAACTGGTCGAGCCGGCGAGCGCGGGTCTCCGCCTTCTTCGCATCCTGCAACCGGTACAGGATCGCGTAGCGGTTAGCGCCGTCCAACTCCTCGAACGCCGCCGCGGCCGCTGGGTCCTGCTCGAGAGCGGCGGCCAGGTCCGGCGGCACCGTGCTGGTGCGCGCCCCGGCGTACGCCGCGTCCCACCGCCCGTCGGCCTGCGCCCGGTCGATCTCGGCCTGCCCCGCCGGCGTCATCCGGCCGGCGGCGACCAGCGCTTCGGCGAGCCGCCGGTTCCGCTGCGACCACCTGCTCGCACGCCGGCGCGGGGTGAAGCGCTGCAACCACCACGTCTCGTCCAGCGGCTTCTTCTGCCCGTCGATCCAGCCGTAGCACAGGGCGACCTCGAGGGCCTCGTCGTAGCTGACCGAGGGGATGCCGGAGCCCTTCTTCGCGAGCTGCAGCCACACGCCGGGAGATGTCGCGTGGCCGACGTCGAGCCACATCGACCAGTCCGCGATGGTGGCGAAGCGCAGCGGCTGGTCCGGTTCCCGATCGCCCGGCGCTGCGGTGGGTCGCACGGGAGCACGCTGCCATAACGTGGCGTCTCGTGACAGGACTGCCGCTCGTGACACGTGGGCCTCTCGTGACAGGTGGGCCGCTCGTGACAGGACCGTGGCGCTCGTGACCGGACCGTGGCCCGTCGGCGCCGCCACCGGCGTCGGCTCGATGCCTGGCACCGACATCGACGATGCCGTGCAGCTCGTGTTCGGCGAACTCCCCGACCTGCCGTACCTGCCCGAGCTCCCGGAGCGCGGGGTGGGGTCGGACATGCTGGGCCGCGCCGCCTCCGTGCTGGCCGAGCTGCACGTCGATCTCCAGCCCTCCGGTTGGCGGCTGCTGGGCGCCGGTGCGGGGGCGGGCGGCGACGAGCGACGGGCGGCCGACCTGCTGCGGCGCGATCTGGACGCCCTCGAGATCGGCGCCCTCGACTACGCGGGCCATCTCAAGCTGCAGATGACCGGGCCGTGGACGCTCGCGGCCGGGGTCGAGCTGCCGCGGGGCGGTGCCGCCCTGCTCGACGCCGGTGCGACCCGGGATGTGGCCGAGGCGTTGACCGAGGGTCTGCTCGGGCACGTCGCGGAGGTCCAGCGTCGGGTGCCCGGGGCCCGGATGATCGTTCAGCTCGACGAGCCGTCGCTGCCGGCCGTCCTTGCCGGGCACATCCCGACGCCGAGCGGCTTCAGCACGGTTCCGGCGGTGGAGGAGTCGACCGCCGCCGAGCGGCTCGGCGGCGTGTTCGATGCCGTCGCGGCGACCGGAGCGGTCGTCGGGGTGCACTGCTGCGCGACCCGGGCACCGCTGGGTCTGCTGCGGCAGGCCGGCGCCGGTTTCCTGTCCTTCGACGGTCGGGTGGACGTCGATCTCGACGCCGTCGGGGAGGCTGTCGAGGCCGGAATCTTCCTCGTCGTGGGAGTGGTCCCCGGAGCGGGCGGACGCGGAGCCGGCGGCGGGGGAGCCGGTAGCGGTGGTGGCGGGCCGGAGACGGGGATTCTGTCGGACCCTGCTCGTACGGTCGAGCCGGCTCGGCGGCTGTGGCGCCGACTCGGCTTCGTGCCGGAACGACTCGGAGAGGTGGTCGCGGTGTCCCCGACCTGTGGCTTGGCCGGTGCGTCCCCGGCATATGCGCGGGCGGCGCTGAGCGGGCTGCGGAAAGCGTCACGCCTGCTGGTGGACGAGCCGTCATGACCGAGGCGGCAGCTGGCAGCGTTCCTAGTGACAGCGTTTCCAGCGCGGCCCGCTCCCGGCACGCCGAACTCTCCCAGGATCTGGAGGAGGCCGCCTACCGGTACTACGTCCTGGATGCGCCGACGTTGTCGGATGACGACTACGACGTCCGGATGCGCGAGTTGCAGGCCCTGGAGGAGCAGTACCCGGAGCTGCGCACGCCGGACTCGCCGACGCAGAAGGTCGCGGGTGGCTACTCCACCCTGTTCACCCCGGTCGAGCATCTCGAGCGGCTGATGTCGCTGGACAACGTCTTCTCCTCCGAGGAGCTCCTTGCCTGGGCCGGCCGGGCCACTCGGGAGCTGCCGGTGAACCGCTGGCTGTGCGAGCTGAAGATCGACGGCCTGGCCGTCGACCTGGTCTACGAGAACGGACGGCTGGTCCGGGCTGCGACCCGCGGTGACGGCCGTACCGGCGAGGACATCACCTCCAACGTCCGCACGCTGGACCAGGTGCCCACTCGCCTGAGCGGGTCGAACGTGCCCGAGCTGCTCGAGGTGCGTGGTGAGGTGTTCTTCCCGGTCTCCGAGTTCGAGTGGCTGAACGCCGCCCTGGTCGAGGCGGAGAAGCCGCCGTTCGCCAATCCCCGTAACGCCGCCGCCGGCTCGCTGCGGCAGAAGGACCCGCGGGTCACCGCGAGCCGGCCGCTCCGGCTGACTCTCCACGGGCTCGGCGCGCGGCGCGGCTTCTCCCCGCCCAGCCAGTCCGCTGCCTACGAGGCCCTGGCTGAGCTGGGCCTGCCGGTGAGCCGGCACTACCGGCTGGTCGAGTCGTTGCCCGAGGTGGTCGACGTGGTCGCCTACTGGGGCGAGCACCGCCACGATGTCGAGCACGAGATCGACGGGGTCGTCATCAAGGTCGACGACTTCGGGTTGCAGCGCCGCCTCGGCTCGACCGCGAAGGCGCCCCGCTGGGCGATCGCCTACAAGTACCCGCCGGAGGAGGCGAACACCCGGCTCAACGACATCGTCGTCAGCATCGGCCGCACCGGCCGCGCGACACCGTTCGCGGTGCTCGAGCCGGTGCGCGTCGGCGGCGTGACCGTCGGCCAGGCGACGCTGCACAACAGCGACGAGGTCCGCCGGCGCAACGTGCTGATCGGCGACACCGTGGTGGTGCGTCGGGCCGGGGACGTGATTCCGGAGGTCGTCGGCCCGGTCGTGGCGCTACGGCGAGGCAACGAACGCGAGTTCGTGATGCCGACCGAGTGCCCGGCGTGCGGCACCGTGCTGCAACGCGAGGAGGGGCAGGTCGACATCCGTTGCCCGAACGCGGTCGCCTGTCCGCCCCAACTGCAGTGGTCGGTGTTTCACTTCGCCGGACGCAGCGCGCTCGACATCGACGGGCTCGGCTTCGAGACGGCAGGCGTGCTCACGCAGGAGGGGATCGTCCGGGACGTCGGCGACATCCTGCACCTCACGCCGGAGTCGTTCGCGGGGCTCCGTGGCTTCGGGGCCAAGAAGGTGCAGCAGATCATGACCGGCCTGGCGGACGCCCGATCCCGTCCGCTGTGGCGGTTGCTGGTCGGGCTGTCGATCCGGGACGTCGGGGCGCCGACGGCGCAGGCGCTGGCGCGGGACTTCCGCAATCTCGACGCCCTCGCCGCCGCCGACGTCGAGCAGGTGCAGCAGGTGGAGGGGATCGGCCCCAAGACCGCGGCGGTGATCGTCGGCTGGTTCGCCGACGAGCGCCACCAGGACATCCTCCGCCGGATCCGCGAGGGCGGGGTCAACACCTCCGACGAGGGGACCGATGAGGGTCCACGCCCGCTCGACGGTCTAAGCGTGGTCGTCACCGGCAGCCTCGAGGGCTACAGCCGCGATTCGGCCATCGAGGCGGTGCAGGAGCGCGGAGGCAAGGTCACCGGCTCGGTCAGCAAGAAGACCGACTTCGTCGTGGTGGGGGAGGACCCCGGTCGTTCGAAGTACGACAAAGCCGTCTCTCTGAAGGTGCCGCTGCTGGACGAGACCGGGTTCACCGTCCTGCTCCAGCAAGGCCCGGAAGCGGCGCGCGACGCGGTGCTCGTCTTCGAGGAGGAGGAGCCGGTTGTCGCGGAGCTCCCGGCAGACCCGCAGGCCGACCCCGGCGCCGATGTCGCGGCTGAGGC
>DATITC010000025.1:0-3963 GCA_035468175.1 Frankiaceae bacterium
CCGTAGCCGGTCGGGCCGGCCTCGTAGACCACCGCCACCGGCCCCGGCAGCTCGGCCAGCCACCCGAAGATCGCCTCGGGCTGCGGAACCAGCCGCGCCCGGAACATCTCCCCCGTCACGTCATCGATACCGCACGCCACCACCGACCGGGCGTGCACATCCAGACCAACGCTCGTACGCTCACGCTCCACCGGGACCTCCTCGCAATTGTCGGCTCTACCGGCCCAGGTTTTCGCCCGGACCGGCAACCCACGTCAACTTGCGAGTGAGGTCCCGGCCCGACTACCGGGCACCTCCATACCGTCTAGCCGCGTCCGTCTGGCGCAGCGACTGCTCGGGCCCTCCCTCTCGAACTCTTGTTCGACAAGTGGCATGCTCGAGGGGTGGCAGGTGGGATGGGACGGCCGTGGTCCGGACCGACGCTCGCCGACCGTTCGGCTGATTCCAGCGCCGCGGCCGACCGGGTGGCGTCGACCCCGCACTGCTGGGTGGTCGACGTCCCCGACCATCCGGGCCGCCACGCGGGGCTGCTGCTCGAGTGGCGCCGGAACGGGCGCCGGTGGATGGGCTTGGTGACCTTCGTCCTCCCCGAGGTGACCGGCGAGCGCGTCCGCCTCCTGCAGCAGTGGCTCCCGGCTGAGTGCCTGAAACCGGCCGACCGCCCCTGACGCCGCTCACCCACATCCGCATGGGCGCCCGAAAGGGCGTCAGCTGTAGGGCGAGCCGCCGGCGCCGTAGGTGACGGTGCCGTCGCCGCTGTCGTCGCGCTGTTGCGCCAGTCCTCGCGCTGGTACCTACGAGGTCAGCCCCAGCACTTCCTTGCTGTCCACCCGGCCCTGCTCATCGACGAGCCAAACCTCCAGCGGTTGTAGCGACTGCTGGGTGTCGAGGACTGGCTGGACCGCCTTGGCGACGTGCTGCAACCGGGGCAGCGCCTCCTTGCTGCGCTTCCCGGGCCCGATGGCGATCACCGGCACGACCGTCGTGGGCGGGACGATCGGGCCGGCACGACCGAGACCGAGCCGGGCACGCTGGTCGAGCATCCCCTGCAGTACCTCGGTGGCGTCGTCGGACTCGTCCAACCACATCGACCACAGGGTCGCGTACAACGCCACCTGCGCCGGACTCTTCGCGATGCCCGCAACCGCGTTCGCCGGCTTCACCATGATCACCAGCAGCCGTCCCGCCTCGTCGATCGCCAGGAGGTCGAGTTCACCCCCAAAGCTGACCTTGCCGCGCGCGCCAGGCCACCACGGCTCGCCGTTGCCGGCCGCGACGAGCGCCTCGGTCAGTGCCTTCTCCACCGGGTCCAGCGTCCCGCTGCGAGCCCCCGAGTTCGTGTGGCCGAGGACGGCCTCTCGATCGACGACGCGGAACTCGTCTGTGATTCCGGAGGACATGGCCGACTGCACCGCTCCCTCGGCGCTCGTGTACTCGGGAGGTACGGCGCTGATCGCCGTCTCGACGTAGGCCAGGACCTCCTGCCAGCAGTTCTGCAGGTCCTCCAGGGGCTGCGACAGCCGCCAGGATTCGTCGAACCCACTCAGCTCCCGGTAGGCCTCGTGCGCATCGAGCCGGAAGCTTCCGTTCCGCTCCCGAACGTCGAGCACCTTGGTCAGCCCGACGTACAACGTCGCCCAGCATTCCGGCTGCTTGACCCGTCGCAACTGCAGGTCGCGGTGGCCGCGGTCGGCCCGAACAAGGTCGATCAGCCCCGCCAGTGGTCCGTCGTCGGAGATGGCTTGGAGCAGTTCTTCTGAGACGCGCCGGTCGTATCGCACATGTACAGCCTGCCAGCGCTCATGTCCTCATGTGCGGTCTCGTGCGCGATCACGACCTGTCGGCGCGTCGATCGACAGCTCGGATCCGGGGCGACGGGGCGATTTCGGGATGCGAGACGGGCGATGACCGGCCCGGAAAGCCGACTCAGGCTGCCGCCGGCCGGCTATGGGTCGCCTGATCCTTGCCGCTCGATGAGTCGCCGGAGACGGGCAACCGGCGCAGGTGCATCGACCGGACCATGTCGATCGTCGGCTTGACCGCGAAGAGGATGGAACCGACCAGGAAGAACCACGTGGCGGTGACCGTGGTCTTCTCGAAGAAGAACAGCACGCTGCCGACGACGAAGCAGAGCGCGGCACCGAAGTCGACTCCGGTGCGCACCACCTGGTAGCGCCAGTAGATCTCCAGGTGTCGTGGGCTGAGATCGTGCAGAGCCGGATCCAGCAGGCGTCGCGTCACCTGCATCGCGCTCTCCTTGCTCTCGAGCGTCATCCGAGGGCCTCCGATTCAGGGGGTAGCAGCGACGACACCGCCAGTGTCGTCGCTATTGCCGAGTCGATCAGCCCCGGCACCCGCATGCGCCGGCTGACGGTGGCCTCCAGCACGTCGGTCAACGCGTGTGCCAGATCGGCTGTCGCGCCGGCGCCCGCCAACTCCGGGTGCTCGCACAGGACACGGCTTTGGTTGAGGTGCCGGGCACCGAGCAGGCGCACGACGGTGGACGCCCAACTCGGCGTCCGGCCCTCGCCCCCGGTCCGCAGCAACAGCTGCGGATCGGAGAGCAGAAGCAGCCCGTAGACGGCACGCCCGATCAGCGCGACCCGCGGGATGCGTCTGGTCACGACGGGACCCTCGACGTCACGCCCACCCCGACTACTGCCGCGCCGACGAGACCCCCGAGCACGCCTCGACGGTGCCGGTTCCCGCGGACCGCGAGCATGAGCTGATGGACCGCCGGTGTGAGGCCGCTGCTGCCAGCGGTCTGCTCGCTCCACCGCAGGAACGTCCGGAGTTCACGCCGGAATCGCAGTAGCTGGGTGTACACCGCGTCGTGCCGCGGCTCCGCGTCCGGCGTCGGCTCACTCACGGGAAGCAGCTCGGGTCAGCAGCCGTAGGGGCCGTTCCCGGTGTCGGTCCTCGACCAGCACGCGTTCGTGCGCCCGAAGCAGATCGCACTGCGTGATCAGGCCGCGTAGCCGACCCGGGTTCGCCGAGTCGACGACCGGCAGCACGCCGTCGCTGAGTACAGGGAACAGCCGCTGCCGACGGGCCCCGCCCTGCTCGGGCATCCGTACGTACAGCTCCGCGATGGTCTCGTTCGGCTGCACCGTGTGGACCTCGCCCAGCGAGGCGTCCGCCACCATCCTTTGTCGGCGGCGACGATGCGGCTAGTCGGTTGGCGCCCGCTCCAGACCCATGAGCGAAGGTCGCGATAGGGACCTTGGCCGAAGTGGCGAATTGGAATGCAACGATCGTCGCTTGTCGGGCAAGCGAGCAGCCGTCCGGCCCGCTGCTAGTCCTGGTGCGCGGCGATGCGCTCGGCGGCGTCGGCGATCGCGGCTGACAGCTGGGTGACGCGTCTGTCAATGACGGCTAGGTCGACCCACAGCTGGAAGACCTGGCGGGCAGCCTTGTTGAGGTCGATCTCGGGGCGCGGACTCGGGACCGTTGCCTCTGGCTCAGCCATGGTCCTCGACGCAGTCTGCTCAGCGATCCTCAGATCAGCAGTGGTAGCGCCCCGCCCTGCTACGTCATCTGCATCAGCAACACCGTCACCGATGGGTCGATGCACCGGAAATCCGCCGTCCGACAAGATCGTCCGCCTCTCGTAGTGCCTACGCCGTTGGGCGACTTATCGTGCGAGTCGCTCGCAGTTTGAGAACCTTCGTTCGAAGTTGCCGGAAGTGAATTTTCCGTCGGGTCAAAGCGGGGGGAATGCAACGGGAATATCGGAAACCGCCCGCATTATCGCGCTTCGCCCGATCTGCGTCGAAGCGATAGGTGGACCCGATCGTCGGCCAGAACGGGAGCGCCTGCTCGCCCCGCCGCGACGAGCCGATGGGGACCGTTGCGGCTTACGCCACAACTCCCCGACTGGGGCGCCACGGCACGCAGACGGTGAGCGCGGCGAGCACCACGTCGACCTCGGGATCGTCGCCACGGATGGCCGCGCGGTGACGT
>DATITC010000026.1:0-3651 GCA_035468175.1 Frankiaceae bacterium
CCGGTGCGAACGACGCGTCCTCGGGGGGTCCGCGCGGCGTCAGAGCGAGGCGTACGCGGTCTCGAAGTCGACGTACACCGGGTGCACGTCAGGTGTGACGAACGGGAGGGTCTGGGTGCAGATGGCGCCGGTGATGCCGGCGGCATGGTCGACCCAGAAGTGCGTGTTGCACAACCCCGCCCACGCGCCGCTCCCGGCGCGCCGGCGGCCCGGCATGTCCTCGGTGTTCAGCAGCAGGCCATACCCCCACTTGTGATTCGACCCGGCAGTGAAGTCCGCTGTCGAGGCGGGATCGGCCGTCGGAATGCTCACCGGGAAGTCGAGGTCGCCGATCTGGTTGGTGAATGTCGCGCTGACCGTCGCTTCCTCCAGGATGCGGGTGCCCTCGGCCTCCCCGCGGCCCAGCAGCGCCCGCTGGAAGCGCAGGTAGTCCCGCGGCGTGGAGTACAGGCCATCGCCGCCCGCGCAGTACTCCGGTTCGGGGGGCAGTTCGATCTCGCTCGGAACCCAGGAGCCGTCCTCGCCCCGGACGGGGATGGGGACGAGCTTCTTTCGGTGGGTCCTCGCTCGGCCAGAACGTCGTCTCGTGCATGCCCAGCGGCTCGGTGATCCCTTCTTTGATCGCGACGTCGAGAGTCGTGCCACTGGTCGCCTCGACGACCTTGCCCAGCCAGTCGGAGTTGATGCCGTACTCGAACCGGCTGCCCGGATCGGCCAGCAGCGGTGCCGCGAAGATCACGTTCGAGCCCGACAGCACGTTCGGCGTCCCGGTCGCGGTCTCCCACCGCAGGAGGTCGGCGTTCCAGAACCGGTAGCCCAACCTCTCCAGGGACGCCCGGTGAGACCGAGCATCACAGGTGGGTGAGTGCGTCCTGCAGATCGACCACGTCCGCGTACTTTGCGTCGAGGTCGGCCAGGTTGTTCTCGTGCAGCGCGGTCGTCCGGTCGGCGCACGCCTGGCGGACGACCTGCGGCCGGAATCCGGAGTTGACCGCGTCCATCGCGGTCGCGCGCACGCAGCCCGAGGTCGAGACGCCCGCGACCACGACGGTGTCCACACCCGCCGCGAGCAGCATCGGGGCCAGAGCGGTGCCGAAGAAGGCAGACGCATACTGCTTCACCAGCACCGGCTCCCCCGGGTCGGGATGCAGCGTCAGCTCGCCCCAGCCGCCGGGCGCGTCCACGGCGAAGCAGGCCAGCGCCGGCACCTTGCGCACGAAGAGGCCGCCGTCGGCCAGGCCGGGCACGTACCGGACGACAGTCCAGACCACCAGGTGCCCGTGCCCTCGGGCAGCGTCGACCAGCGCCTGCGTCGCCGCCACGGCCGGGCCAGGCTCCGGGAGGCCGAACGGCCCGGCCGGGTCGGTGTAGGCGCGCACGAGGTCGATGACCAGCAGCGCCGGCGTCGCGCCCCACCCGACCCGGCCGGAGAACGCCGAACCGTGCGGCCCGCTCACCCGGCCCAGACCGGGCGCTTCGGCGCGGGCAGGCCGGTCTCGGCCTCGCAGTTGGCCAGCAGCTCCTCGATCGGCGGGCCCATGTCGAAGACGGGCAGCTCCGCCGGCCGGTCGGCGCGCATCTGGTCGCGCAGCCTCTCAGTGGCCTCGGCCTCGACGGTGCCGTCGTCGGCCACGCGGACGCCGTAGCGCTTGGCGCCCTCGGCGCTGACCAGCCCACGGCGCACCTCCTTCGCCACCAGCTCCGGGTCGCGCTCGAGCGGGTCACCCCACCCGCCGCCGCCCCAGGTGACGAAGTGCAGGACGTCGCCCGGCGAGACCGGCACGTCGTGGCACTTGCTCGGCAGCACCTGGCGGGTGCCGTCGGCACGCTCGACCCACTTCGTGCCGCGGGCGCCGGGGTGACCGCCGTTGACGCCCCAGGGATAGGTGAGCCAGCGGTCGTCGTGGATGGCGATCGTGCCCGGCTCCTCGAAGACGTACGCCACGTCGACCCCGTTGCCGCCGCGGTGCAGCCCCGCACCCCCGGTGTCGGCGACGGTCTCCCACTTCTCGATCCGCAGCGGGTAGTAGGACTCCAAGTACTCGCAGGGGATGTTCACGAACGACGGCCACAGCGAGTGGCCGTCCGGCCCGTCACCTAGCGGCCGGCCGGGGATGCCGCCGAAGCCGATCGAGTACAGCTGGAACCACTCCCCCTTCCGCTCGCCGTGGGAGTAGAAGCCGGAGTACATGAAGTGCGGCGAGGAGGAGAACCCGGCGGCGTTGAGCAGCGCCGGGTTGGTCTGCCCGAGCAGCCCGCCGAACAGGTCGAACACCCGGCCGATGCCGTGGTTACGGCCCGACAGCGCCGCCGGGAACTTCGGCTTCCAGTACGAGCCGTCGGGGATCGTGACGTCGACCAGCGGATAGAAGCCGTCGTTCCAGAGGATCTGCGGATCGGCCACGGTGATCATGTAGATCCCGAAGAACATCCGGGTCAGGTTCTCGTTGATGTAGTAGTTGATCGGCCCGGCCGCCTGCGGCGAGGACCCGGTGAAGTCCAGGTGCACCTTGTCGCCGGTTCGGGTCAGCGACAGCTTGAGCTCGTAGGGCCCGTTGCCGATGCCGTCGTCGCAGATGTAGTCGGTGAAGCTGAGCGTGCGCCCCTCCTCGAAGACCATCGCGAGGAGCACCTTCATGGCGTCGTAGTTGCGCTGCAGCAGCGCATCGAGCGCCGAGAGGTAGGTGCCGGTGCCGAACCTGTCGCAGATCTCGACCACCCGGCGGGACGCCGTGCGGCAGGCAGCGACCAGACCGTTGAGGTCGGCGCGGTTCCAGTCGGGCTTGCGCACCTGGTTGAGGACGATCCGCAGCGCGTCCTCGTTCACCTTGCCCTTCGCGTACAGCTTGAAGGGCGGGATGATCACGCCCTCCTCGAAGATCGTCCGCGCGTCCGTGGGCATGGACGACGGCGTCTTGCCACCGACGTCGGACATGTGCCCGAACATCGCCGCCCATCCGACGATCCGACCGTCCTTGAAGATCGGGACGACGACCAGCCAGTCGTTGGCGTGGCTGATCGCGGCACCGCAGGCGTAGGGGTCCGACGTCAGCAGGACGTCGCCCTCCTCGATGGTGTCGTCGAACCCCTCGAGGAAGTCGGGAATGGACAGGCCGAACTGCCCGACCACCATCTTCCCGTCGGGGTCGGCGATCAGCGGGAACTCGTCGTGCTGCTCGCGGATGCCGGGCGACAGCGCGGTCCGGAAGAGCACCTCGTCCATCTCGTAACGGGCGTTGCGCAGCCCGTTCTCGATGAGGTCGAGAGTGACCGGGTCGACCTCACCCTTCTCGATCGCGCCGGTCGCCGTCTCGATGATCTGCGCCATGGTCAGTTCTCCGGGTTGATCAGAAGCGAGCCCGACCGGTGCACGGTGGCCGCGTGACCGGGCAGGACGAGGGTCGTGGAGTCCATCTCGGTGACGATCGCCGGCCCGCGCACCACGTCGCCGGCGCGGAGCTTCGCCCTGTCGTACACACCGGCCGGCACGTGCTCGCCACCGACGTAGATCTCGTGCTCGGACACCCGGGCGCCCGACGGGTCGCCGTTCCCCTCGACCAACGAGACGGGTGCGACATCCGGCTTGGGGCCGGTGACCGTGGCCCGGGCGTTGACGATCTCGTGGTCGACGTCGAGCAGGAAGGAGAACAG
>DATITC010000027.1:0-15055 GCA_035468175.1 Frankiaceae bacterium
AGCGTCGGCACCGGTTCCTCCGGTCTGCAGACCGCCGTCGACGCTCTCGGTGACAAGTACAGCCCCACGGCCCGCCCCGACGGCAAGTACGTGCTCAACATCGGTCACCACGTGCACGGCGGCGAGATCTTCGCTCCGCAGCACGGCGTCGTCCACATCGTCGACGGCGGTGGTGGGACCGAGGGTCTCAGCTACTCCACCGTCAAGGCCGGGTCCCAGTGGCGGACGGGTCACTTCGAGCACCTGCGGGCCACGGTCACCGGTGCCAGCATCCAGCTCGACTTCATGTGCGGGCCGGTCTGGCCGGTGAAGCCGGCGAAGGAGCCGTGCACGCAGAGGTCGGTGATGCACAGTTCGACGGTCAGCGCGGGGACCGGCAGCGGTGGCGGAGGAGGCACGGCTGAGTTCGTCACGAACCCAGGGCTGGAAACGAACCAGAACGGCTGGACCGGTGTCTACAACGGCAACTCCACGGTGGCCCGCTCTTCGGCGGCCGCACACACCGGGAGCTGGTCGCCCCGGCTCGGCAGCAAATCCAGCGGCCTCACGACGGTCGGCGTCAACAACGTCAACCCGGTCTGGGTCACCAGTTCGAGCGCGGGGACGCCCTACAGCACCGGAGGGTGGGTGCGGGCCACCACCGCCGGCAGCACGGTGCGGGTCGCAGTGAAGGAGGTGTCGGGCACCAGCACGGTCGCCTCCGCACAGTCCGCCACGCTCACCCTCAACGACACCGCCTGGCACCAGCTGCCGGCGCTGACCTACAGCGCCAAGGGCACCGGGAACCAGGTGAAGCTCAGCCTGATCTCGACGAATCTGAACACGAGCCG
Organism: Frankiaceae bacterium; assembly: GCA_035468175.1. Taxonomy (GTDB): domain Bacteria; phylum Actinomycetota; class Actinomycetes; order Frankiales; family Frankiaceae; genus JAVEDQ01. Next base: position 831 of record DATITC010000027.1, read on the forward strand.
GGCTCTGTTCTTCGACGACCTCAGCCTGACCGCGCCGAACTAGACCTGCTGTCCGCTCCGCGTCTCGGCGCTGCTGGGGCGTGACTGCGCCGGCAGCTGCGCCGACGAGCCCGGTGCCAAGCGTTCGATCGGCTCCAGCCAGGGCCCGTCGAACCACAGAGGTTCCCCGTCGAGCATTGGAGCGAGCACGGTCGACCACCATTCCGACTGGGCGGGATCGTCGCCCAGCCGTTGGTAGTCCTCACGTGAGGCGAAGGTGACCCCGGCGACGATGGTGCCGTCCTCGGCTGCGAGCAGGTCCTCGCGAAGGAAACCCGGGACATTCCGGTCCCGCACCCATTGCTGCAGGGCGGCGCGCATCTCGTCGCCGCCGGACCGCATCTTGCCGATCATCACCGTGCCGTAGCGCCCCGTCTCGTCGGTCAGGAAGGACCGGATCTGCTCCCGGAACTCGGGGCTGTCCACGTGCCCGTGCACGCTGACGGCATGATCCACAGCGGCGCGCACCACCTCGTCCTCTTCGCCGGTCATGGTGAGGCTGCAGTTGTTCTCGCTCGGCAGCGCCCGGCAGTCTGCGATCTTCCGCATGCGACTCATCCTCCTCGAGGTGCGCCCCCGGGCGGCCCGGGTCAGGTCGCGATCGGGGGAGGGAAGAGTGGCACCGTTCGCCGCGCCGAGCAACCCTCGGCGGGATCCGGCGCCGTCAGCCGTTCGACGTCGTTCGCGCCCGGTAGAGAGCGACCCCGAGGACGAGGAGGACAGCGACCACGGCCGCCACCGCCAAGCTGCCGACCACGCCGAACGCGCCGGTCATCGCGACGACGGGGGACAGGATCAGCGGGCTGGGCGAAGGCGACGGCGTGGGGGTTTCGGTCGGCGCCGCCGGGGTGATGCCGGCTGCTCCTGAGGAGAGTGCTCTCGGGCTGTCGCCGCCGGTGCTCCTCGGGGTGGGGCCCGCGCCGGGGGTAGCCGATCCGGCGCCGGTCCCGCCGCCGGCGTCCGTCGTGGCGGCGTTGCCGTCGCTCGAACCGTTGCTGCTGGATCCCGGGCTGCTGGATCCCGGGCTGCTGGATCCCGGGCTGTTGGGTCCCGTGCTGCTGCTGGAGCCGGAACCACTTGACGCCGAGCCCGCGCCGCCGCCGACCGGTCCCGACGGCGTCGTCGGGTTCGCGGGGCTGCTCGGTGGGACCGGAACGGTGCTCGGCTGCGGCGAGGAAGGGCCGCTTGACGTCGGCGTCGGGGTCGGCGTCGCTGTTGACGTGGGACTTGCTGTCGGGCTGGCTGTGGGGGTGCTTGTCGGGCTCGCGGTCGGACTGCTGGTGGGTGACGGGGACGTCGACTGGGTCGGTGACGCCGTCGGGGATGCGGTCGTCGACGGACCGGTGCTGGGGGAGGCGCTCGTCGAAGGAGCTGCGCTCGCCGTGGCGAGCCCGAGGCCGACGGCCGCCGGCACGCCCACCGCGGCGACCAGGCCGAGGGCGACCACTGCCCCGACCTGCGTCTTCGTGCGCGAGCGGCTTCGCCCGGACCTCTCAGCAGCTGCCTGCCATGTTTCGATACGACCCATAAGCAGATATCTGCCCACCGAACAGACAGATCTCTCAGATTCTGCAGTCCAACGCGTCACTTTTTGCAGCGCTTGCCGAAATGCGGGCAGGCTGGTGTCGTGAGTTCGCCGCCGCCCGCCCCAGCTTCGACCGACCCCTCGCAGGAGGGGTATCAGCCGAACCCGAACCGCTGGTGGACGCTGGTCGCGGTCAGCCTCGGCACGTTCATGCTGCTCGTCGACATCACGATCATCAACGTCGCTCTGCCGGACATCCAGAAGCAGCTCGGTGCGTCGTTCTCCGATCTCCAGTGGGTCATCGACGCCTACGCCCTGACGCTGGCGTCGCTGCTGCTCACCACCGGGTCGCTCGCCGACCTCTACGGTCGCCGGCGGCTGTACATGCTGGGCCTCGGCGTGTTCACGTTTGCGTCGCTGCTGTGCGGGATGTCGACCTCACCACTGATGCTGATCCTTGCCCGCGGCTTCCAGGGCGTCGGGGGCGCCGTGATGTTCTCCGTCTCGCTCGCGCTGCTGGCCAGTGCCTTTTCAGGCCGGGAGCGGGGCGTCGCCTTCGGGGTGTGGGGTGCGATCACCGGCTTGGCCGTGGCCATCGGTCCGCTCCTCGGCGGCGCGCTGACCTCCGGGTTGTCCTGGCGCTGGATCTTCTTCGTCAACCTCCCGCTCGGACTGGTCGCGGTCCTGCTGACCAAGTCGAAGGTGTCCGAGTCGCTGCAGCGCGGGGCGCGCCGCCCCGACTGGGCCGGCTTTGTCAGCTTCACCGCCGCGCTCAGCCTCCTGGTCTTCGGCCTCATCCGCTCCGGGGAGAAGGGGTGGACGTCATCGCAGGTGCTCGGCTCGTTCGCGGCCTCCGCCCTCCTCCTCCTCCTGTTCGTCGTGCTGGAGCTGCGCGGTCGCGCCCCGATGTTCGACCTCAGCCTGTTCCGGCTGCCGACCTTCGTCGGCGGCTCGCTGGCCGCCTTCTCGCTGTCGGCGTCACTGTTCGCCATGCAGCTCTACCTGGTGCTCTACCTGCAGGACGTCCTCGGCTACTCGGCGTTCGGCACCGGCCTCCGGCTCCTGGTGCTGTCCGGCGGCATCATCCTCACCAGCACGGTGGCCGGCCGGCTGACCTCACACGTCCCGGTGCGGTTCCTCATCGGACCCGGCCTGCTGCTGGTCGGTCTCGGGCTGGTCCTCATGCGCCGCATCAACCCCACATCGGACTGGACCGCGCTCGTCCCTGGCCTCTTCATCGCCGGCGTCGGCACCGGACTGGTGAACCCGCCGCTGGCCTCGACCGCCGTCGGCGTGGTCGAACCGGCCCGCTCGGGGATGGCGTCCGGCATCAACTCCACGTTCCGCCAGGTCGGGATCGCGACGGGTATCGCAACCTTCGGCTCACTGTTCGCCTCCTCCGTCACCGACCAGGTGTCCAAGGCCCTGGCCGGCGCCCCACCGCAGATGGCCGCAGGGCTGTCCAGCGCCGTGAAGAACGGTGCGGGCTCGCAGGCGATCGCCGCCTTCCCCGAGCAAATGCGTTCCTACGCTGCCGCGGTCGCGAAGGGCAGCTTCGTGTACGGCCTCCGGCAGATCCTGCTGATCGCCGCCGTCGTCGCCTTGGTCGGCGGCGTGCTGGGTCTCCTTCTCATCCGGGGCAAGGACTTCGCAGGAGCCGCACAGGGAGCCGCTGCGGGCGGTGACGGTGCTCCGGCTGGCGGTGCTTCGAGCGCCGACGACGCGGCGACAGCCGGGAGCGGAGCGCCTCAGGCCGAGACCGTGCCGGGTGACGCGCACGGCCATGACACCGGTGATCCGCAGGGGGCCGACGCGGAATCCGATGCGGACACCGGTCCGCTTGTGCTACCAGGCTTCTCGACCGACGAGCCTCAGGACCACCCTGTCGGGGGAACGCTCCACTACCAGGAGTCGGAGCACGTGGACGACCCGCAGGTGCACGGTGTCGTGACGCACACCGACGACCGCCCCTTCGAAGGCGTCCCGCTGACGATCACCACCAGCGACGGGGAGCCCGTGGCCGTGGTGCACAGCGATGCCGAAGGTCGATACGCGGTTTCGGTGCAGCCGGGCAGCTACATCGTCATCGCCAGCCCGGAGGGCTGCCAGCCCGACGCCCGGCGCGTCAGCGTCCCGGCCGGAGCGGTCGGCGAAGCGTCCGAGTTCGTGCTCGACGGCGACGGCTTGGTCTACGGCCGGGTGCGGGGAGCTGCCTCGGGCGTCGTCACCCTCTTGGACGGCGCGGGCGAGATAGTGGCGCGATCCGACATCGAGCACGACGGCAGCTACGAGCTCGTCGGGCTCCGGAGCGGCCTGTACACGGCCGCCGTCGTGGTCCCCGGGGCGGCGCCGGCCGCGCATCAGATCGAGGTATTGCCGGGGGACGCGCGCGAATACGACCTCGGGCTGGGGCCGGCCGACCTGACCGAGAACGACCTGGACCCGGACGGCGACGCGGGGCCGGCCTCCGACGGCGCCCCAGAATCAGACGGCGCCCCAGAATCAGACGGAGCCCCAGGATCAGACGGAGCCCCTGGCTCGAGCGACACACCGTCGCCCTTCTCTGCGGGTCTGCATCCGGTGGCGATGGTGCGGGGTGGCACGGGTATCAGTGGGCTACCCGGATCCCCGGGCAACGGGGTTGCATCTCGCCCCGATCGGGAAGAAGACTAGTTAGCAAACGTAACTACTACTGGCACGGAGGGCTCGTGACGACGGACGCCAAGATCGGCACCACCGGCGACGGCGTCGACCCGGGACACAGCGACACGCAGGCGCTGTCTGCCGGCGAGCGCTCGGCCGACGGCGTCATCGCGACGCCGGAGGAGCTGGAGCGCGTCCGGGGTTCGTCCTATAAATGGATCGCGCTGTCGAACACGACGCTCGGCGTCCTCATGGTGACGATCAACGCGTCCATCCTGCTCATCGCCTTGCCGGACATCTTCCGCGGGATCAACCTCGACCCGCTGCAGCCGGGCAACACGAGCTACCTGCTCTGGCTGATCATGGGGTTCCTGGTGGTCACGGCGGTGCTCGTCGTCTCGTTCGGCCGGGTCGGCGACATGTACGGCCGGGTCCGCATGTACAACCTGGGCTTCGCCGTCTTCACGATCTTCTCGATCCTGCTGTCCGTCACCTGGATGCACGGTTCCGCCGGCGCGATGTGGCTGATCATCATGCGAGTGCTGCAGGGCATCGGCGGCGCGCTGTTGTTCGCCAACTCGAGCGCCATCCTCACCGACGCCTTCCCCGAGCACCAGCGTGGTCTGGCCCTCGGCATCAACGGGGTCGCGGCCATCGCCGGCTCGTTCCTCGGCTTGCTGGTCGGCGGGCTGCTGGCTCCGGTCAACTGGCGGATGGTGTTCCTCGTCTCGGTCCCGTTCGGGCTGTTCGGGACGGTGTGGGCCTACCTCAAGCTCGTCGACACCGGTGAGCGACGCCGCGAGAAGATCGACTGGTGGGGCAACGTCACGTTCGCCGTCGGGTTGATCGCCGTTCTCGCCGGCATCACTTACGGCATCCAGCCCTACGGCAGCCACACGATGGGTTGGACGAGCCCCTACGTGCTCACCGCGATCATCGGCGGTCTGGTGGTGCTGGTGGCCTTCGTGGTCATCGAGACGCGGACCGTGTCGCCGATGTTCAACCTCCAGCTGTTCCGGATCCGCGCCTTCACGGCCGGGAACGTGGCCAGCCTGCTCGCCGCTCTCGGTCGAGGCGGCCTGCAGTTCATCCTGATCATCTGGCTGCAGGGCATCTGGCTGCCGCTGCACGGCTACAGCTTCGAGAGCACGCCGCTCTGGGCCGGCATCTACCTGATCCCGCTGACGGTCGGCTTCCTGGCCTCGGCCCCGATCTCGGGCTACCTGTCGGACCACTTCGGTGCCCGCCCGTTCGCGACCGGCGGGATGCTGATCGCGGCGCTGTCGTTCCTGCTGCTCCTGCTGCTCCCGGTGAACTTCAACTACTGGGCCTTCGCTGCGATCCTGCTGCTCAACGGCATCGGGATGGGTTTGTTCTCCTCGCCGAACCGAGCCGGGATCATGAACGCGTTACCGGCCCGGATGCGCGGCGTCGGCTCCGGCATGGCTGCCACGTTCCAGAACTCGGCGATGGTGCTCTCGATCGGCATCTTCTTCAGCCTGATCATCCTCGGGCTCGCCTCGACGCTCTCCGGAGCACTGCTGCACGGGCTGACCGGCGCCGGCGTATCCACCGGCGATGCCCAGCGGGCCGCCGCTCTTCCGCCGGTAGCGACGCTGTTCGCCTCGCTGCTCGGCTACAACCCGATCGAGAAGCTGCTCGGGCCGGCGACGAACACGCTCTCACCCGACCAGCTGCACTACGTGACGGGTCGGTCGTTCTTCCCGAACCTCATCGCGGAGCCCTTCCACAACGGGCTGCGGATCGCCTTCCTCTTCGCGATCGTCGCCTGTCTCGTGGCCGCGACCGCGTCCTACCTCCGGGGCGGCAAGTACCACTACGTCGAGGGTGCCGAGCAGGGCGGAGCGGCCCTCGCGACCACTGGGACGGCAAGCTCAGGGTCCGTGAGTTCAGGGTCCGTGAGTTCAGGGTCGGCGAGCTCGTCCGGCACCGCCACCACGATGGAGTTTTCGCCGGAGCAGGTCACGCAGCCGAGACAGGACACCTCCCGGTCCAGCCGGATCGAGGACGATGCGCCCGCGGAAGAACCGCGCTCCGTCGAGCTCGCGGTCATTGGAGTCGTGCGCGCCGCGGGGGATGTGATCGGCGATGTCGTGGTCGTGCTGACCGACCTGGACGGCGTGCAGCTCGCCCGCGCAGCGGTCGGGGAGGACGGCCGGTTCGGACTCGCCGCTCCTCACTCCGGGACCTATGTGCTGGTGCTGACCGGTCAATCGGTGCGTCCGCTGGCCCAGATGGTCCACATCTCCGGCGGGGTGCTCGAGGCCGATCTGCAGGTCGTGTCCATCCGGGGCACGGTGGTCGGGCGGCTCGTCGCTCAGAACTCCGGCGACGCGGTCGTCGGCGGCACAGTCGTGCTGACGACACGGGGAGCCGTGACCGCCCGCAGCATCTCCGCCCGGGACGGCAGCTTCGCCATCGAGGCCGTTCCCATCGGCGAGCACGTGCTCACCGCGGCTGCCCGCGGCGGTCAGCCGCGTGCGGTGGCGGTACGGATGACGGATTCGGCCCACCTGGAGTTCGAGCTCACCGTCCCCGCACCCTCTCGGGTCAGCGGACGGGTCCGCGCCGAGACGGACGGTCGTCCCCTTCGGGAGGCGAGGGTCTCGCTGCTCGATCGCAGCGGGCACGTCGTCGCTGCCACCGCGAGCGACCAGGACGGCGGCTACGAGTTCACGGACGTGCCGCATGGCGAGTACGTGGTGAGTGCCACGGGATACGAGCCGGTCGAGCAGCGGGTGGCGGTGCAGCCTGGTCGGGTGACCTCGGCGGACGTACTGCTGGGCGAGCCGAACGGGGACCGGCGGGCGAACGGGGACGGGCGGTTCCGCAGTCGTAGCAACGGCCACTCCCCGAACGACCCGACCCGCGGCTGAGCTCGTCACGGCTCTCGGCTCTCCCCGGCGCGACGGGGCCGGCCGATCTCCTCAGCCGTCGCCTCCGTGCTCTCCCGGAGCCGGTCCGGATGGATGCCGTTCTCGAGCATCGACGACAGCAGCTGGGCCAACGAGTAGTCGGGCTCGCTCTCCTCGACGAGTTCGAGCGCGACCCCGGCGAGGGCGCCGTTACCACGGAGGTAGGCACACCAGGCCAGCACCGTCGCCGCGGGCACGTGTTCCGGAGCGCCGACTCGTCGCACCAGCTCGACGAGCAGCCGCTGCAATGCTTCGGCGTCGTCGTGCACGGTCCAGGTGATGACGGCGTCGCGGACCTGGAGCAGGTGGAGGCCGAGCGCCACGCGGGCCGCTTCGTCCGGCTCCAGGGAGGGGCTCCGGCCCTCGAACCGGCAGATGAGTGAATCGACCTCGGCGAGGATCTGGTCGACGATCTGGTGCTGGTCGTCCGCGCACTGCCGGACGAGGGCGTCGCCCACTCGGTCCATCGCCTGACGAGTCGCCTCGCGGACCCAGGGTGCCGGCGGCTCCAGACTGCGGCGCAGGGCGTCCCGGTCGGGGAGGGCGGAGAGCCCTGCGTGCACCGCGGTCGCCGCGACCAGAGACGGTCCCCCCGGATCGGCCGGCGCCGCGATCGGTGACCCCTCCGACGGACAGCAGAACTCGTCCCGGCAGAGGTACGACCACCACCGCCCGGCTGAGATGCGCAGGGCGTCCTTCAACGCGATGCCGGCCGTCCGCAATCCGGACCGGACCGCGGCGACCACGTCCTCGCCCGGCTGCAGACCGTCCGGCGTCGAGGCTGGGTCCGTCGGCTCCGGGTCGTAGACCAGCACGATGGCCTGTGTGTCGCCGTCCTGCTGGAGCGCGCGGACCACGCGAGTCGCCATCTGCCCGGGCGGCATCCCGTCCAGGTCCATCCGCATCGTGACCCCGACCCGGGAGCGAGAGCCGGTCAGGCCCATCACCACGAGGCTGCGGTGCGGATGGAAGCCGAGCAGATAGGGCACGGCGGCGAGGACCTCGTCCGGGCTCGAGAGGCGCAGGAGCGCGCCTCCCGGCGGGGTAGCGGGTGGGAGCGGACCAGTCGAGGGACCGGCGGGTCGGGGGGACGGGGACGCGGAGGCGGAGTGGCTCGGCATGCCGCTCACCGTCCGACGCGCGGACCTCCAGCGCGATAGGGGTTCCGGAATCTGTGGACAACCCGGGTCTGCTCGAATGTGGGGCCTCGACCGACCGAGGTCGCACCCGCGTTGAAGCCCAGCACGGCGTCGTTCCAGATCGTCCGGCGCCTCGTGCAGTACGAGGACTACGTCCTCCGTCTGCTCGTTGGAGCCAGGCTTCCCGCGCCGGAGCCGCTCGGCATCGCGAGATCACGCCCGAGCGGGGACCGCACAAACCCCGCGACGCAGCCGCTTCGCTCTCGGGCACGCCTTCGCGGCGATGGCCCTCGACGTTCACGGCGGCCTATTCGCCGACGATCTGGACACCGTGGTTGAGCGGCTGGACGCGAGGCCTGCAAGGTTCTGCAGACTCCGCGCGGACTGCGAGTGCGGTCCGCGCCTTCCGATCGACAGCAACAGATCTCTGACCCGCACCTGCGCTGTCGGGACGACAGGATTTGAAGCTGCGACCACGTGACCCAGACGGGGGCAGCACGTTTGCCGTCGTCCGTGCGTGTCTAGACCAGCAGGTCAAGCACGTGAGCAGACAGGGGCGGACACGCATGGATGGGCGCTGGTTGTTGTAGACACCGTTCAGCTCGGCCGCGTTTCCTGTTGACGGCGAGGCCGCCGCTCGTTCCTCGGCACGCTCGCCGAACTCATCGACCGTCTGTCTGACCGCGTCCGGATGGCGCTCGGCCCGCCGTAGTACGACTCCAGTCCCCGCCTCGCATCGCGCGCGGGACTGCTCGCTGTGGAGTACCTCCTGAAGCGGGGTGGTCAGCCGGCGCAGTCGCCGAGCAGCACGCAGGTCGGCTGTGCGTGCGGAGCTCCGAGGACGATCTGTCGCGGGTCGTTCCAGCTCCACGCTGGCCGGAGGCGTTGCCATGACGTATGCGTGGCCACGGGGATGGCCTGCAGAGCAATGAACAGCAGCGCGGCAACGAGGCTGCCCCAGGCCTCGGTCAACGTGCTTCGCCGTAGGTCTGCCTCGAGCCTCGGCGCGCTTCGCGCCGAGATGAGCGCGATAGCAGTCAAGGTCATCGTCGCGTGCATCCACCAGCGCCGGTAGTCGACCCCCACGATGCCGAGCAGTACGACGACGAGGATCAGGTACAGGCCCACCCAGCGCATGCCGGGAGGAACGGCATCAAAGACGCCGTGCCGCCGGAGCAGCCAGGCAAGGACCAAGAAGCTGCCAGTGGTTAACAGGATGCTTAAGGTTAGTTCGCCACGGTTGACGTTGGCCAAGTAGTCGAACTGCTGGCGCAGGGTGTTGCTCAGCGCGCCGACAGCGCTCCCCTGAGGGGTGACCAGGACACCCTCAGCGCGAGCCTTCCCCAATACGGCCGTCACGACGGCGGTGCTCGGCCGCATCAGCAGACTTGCCACCATGACGGCGACCGGAATTGCAACGACGACCAGGAACGTGCGACGTGCACGCCCGACCCACAGCCATAGGACCGGGACCAGGAACGCCAGCTCGAACTCCTCGCTTCCGACAGCCAGAACTGCGATGAGCGTCGCAGTTGCGAGCGCGGCAGACTGCGAGCGCCAGGCGTACGAAGGTCTGCTCAGCGCGAAAAATCCGAGCGCCAGGATGCCGATCGTGTCGTAGCGGCCAAGGTCTCGCACCATCAAGCTCACCGTCAGCGGGGATGCGACAAGCAGCAGGACGATCAAGGTCCGTGGAGCGTCGTCACCCAGACTCTGTGCCAGCTGCAGAGACATCAGGACCGTGACGGCGATCGCGCTGATGGTCAACATGACGGCGATCGCCGTCACCACCTGGTGCGGAACCGGATTTCCGGCAAACGCGAGGAGTGTGCCCGGTAGTCCTCGGCGGACGAAACCGTGCTCGTAGGTCAACCAGTACTGCGATGCGATGAATGGCTGGACCGTGACTGGAGCTCGCAGCTGTCGAACGAGACTGACGATCGTGGTCCAGGCGATTACGCACAGCAACGCTACAGACGCCAAGGCAATGACACGCTGGCGCACAGCCGCACCTTAGAGGATCTTTGCCGTGCTCCTTGAACGATGTTGTGGCAGCGGGCGCGTCTTGAGCGTGCTGCGCGACTGTTCGTTCGCGCAGGCCAGACGTTGCGAATATTCGATGGCAATCGGCTGCGGCACGAGCCTCCATCGGCGATGCGGCCGGCGTCGCGACGGTCGCCTTCACTTCCGGTCCTCGGTCGCGGCGCATCACCGGATCTGAGGCGCACCACCGGGTGCGTCCGGCGGCTTCGCCGCGAACATGGCGATATCGGCGTCGCGCAGCACGTCCCGCTGTCCATCCGGTGGGCGAGCGGACCCGGCAGCGCGAGTCCGGCGATCCCGACAACTGGCCCCGATCCGCACCTCGTGACCGTCCCCGGCCGGGAGGGCGAACGGTGCGCGAGGTCGGCGACGATCGCCGAGGCGTAGTTTGAAAGGTTCGCTGGCGTCCGCTGGCAGCACGATCGCGAGCTCGTCTCCCCAGCTGCGCGTTCGGGCAGGCCCCCCACGCCGACTCGCCGCGCTGGCCAACACTTCGTCCACGGCGGTCAGTCCGAGGGTGTCACGGGACCTCGCGGACCTCGCCGGTGTCGACGTCGTAGACGGCGGCGCGGATCTCGTCGGTGTGCGCCAGCATCCGGTTGCCGCGCAGCTCGGTGACCGCGGACTGGAGGCGTCCTCCTGACCGGTGAGGCTGTGTTCCGACCAGGCGGGGCGCTCGCCGGTCTCTGACTCGATCTGCGCGCGGAACCCCGTGCCGTCGAAGCCGACGAGCCGGCACTCGGTGTGCTGCATCAACAGGATCCCGCGAGTGCCGAGCGCGCGCTGGCTGATCGCCAGCGAGCGGACGACGTCGTCGGTCACCACACCACCGGCGTTGCCGATCACGTGGGCCTGACCGGACGCCTGACCGAAGATGTCGTAGACGTCGATCCGGGCATCCATGCAGGTGACGATGGCGACCTGCATCGACGGGGGCGCCGCGAGCATCCCCGGGAACCGGGACGGGTTCGTACGGCTGCGCTCGAGCAGGTGGTCGATGGCGGTCACGCGGGCTCCTCGGTACTCGCACCCCTGATCACAGCTCAGCCGCGGGGCGAGGCGGGCGGACGTGTAGAGCCGATTCACGTCCCGCCGCCGGCTACCCGGTGACCTCGTTCAGCCGCCCGGTGGCGACATCGAATACGAAACCGCGGACCTGTTCGGTGTGCGGGATGAACGGGCTGGCCTTGATCCGCGCGATCGACTGGCGGACGTCGGCGTCGAGGTCGCTGAACGCCTCCGCCGACCACGCCGGCTTGATCCCGACGTCGGCCTGGATGTCGGCATTGAAGCCGTCGTCGGTAAAGGTCAGCATGCCGCAGTCGGTGTGGTGAATGAGGATGATCTCGGTGGTGCCGAGCAGTCGCTGACTGATCGCCAAGGAGCGGATCTCGTCGTCGGTGACGATGCCGCCGGCGTTGCGGATGACGTGCACTTCGCCCTCCTGCAAGCCGAGGATGCCGTAGACGTTGAGCCGCGCGTCCATGCACGCGACGACGGCGACACCCTTGGCCGGCGGGAGGGGGAGCGGGCCAGAGAAGTGTTCTGCGTAGCGCTCGTTGTTGCCGAGCAGCTCATCGGTGACGGACACGGGTTTCCTTTCGAATGGTCGTGCGGGTGTGAGCTGTGGGCGGGCGCGGTCAGCTGGTGAGCAGGACGACCGTCCCGGCGCCCACCAGGCTGAAGGCCCAGAGCTTGTCGACGTTGACCCACCAGCGCCGCAGCACGGATAGGCCGAGGATGTCGTAGACGAGGACGGCCACGGTGCCGGTCATCGTGATCATGGCCGCGGTGTGGACCGCGGCGGCCAGCGCGCCGATCGCGAGACCGTGCAGAAGGCCGGATGAGGTGTCGAGGCCCTCGTTGGCGTAGAGCGGCACGATGATCACCGGCAGCACCATCAGGCCGGCACCGTGGGCCGACGACATGACGAAGGACCAGCGGGCCAACCCCCAGTGCGAGAGCCGCATCCCGGCCCAGCTCTTGTGGCGCGCCCGGACCAGCTGCCAGAGCCCGTACGCGAGCAGCACCCCGCCCACGATGAGCACGACGGTGCGGGATGCGGTCAGCGAGCGGGTGACGGCGGCGATGACGGCCATCACCGCCACCGCACCTTCATGGCCGAGCGCGATGAACGGCAGGGCCAGCAGCAGCGCCTTACGGGAGCGCTCCTGCAGGCCGATCGAGACCGCGAACAGCCAGCCCATCCCCGGATTCAGCCCGTGGAAGGCGCCGAGTACCGCCAGGGTGGCGAGCTCCGCGCCGGTCACGGATAGCAGTAGCTATCGCTGGAAGCGTCGCCGCCCTGCAGCCGCAGCTGGTGCACGCGGCGACCACGGAACGCGTCGCCCTCCGGGAAGAACCGCTCATCGAAGGCGATGCCGCCGTTCTCGGTGTCCACGTCGAGCTTGGCGATCCACGCGCCGACGCCGTCCGGGTAGAACTGGTCGTCCCACGCGCCGTAGAGCGAGTTCGAGAAGTACACCCGCTTGCCGTCGCGGCTGACCTCGACCATCTGCGGACCGCCGCGCAGCGGGGCGTCCGGCTTCGCCGGGTGCGGCTTCTCGTCGGCGATGCCGCCGACCCGGACCGAGCCGACCTCGCGGGGGTTGAACGGGTCGGTCACGTCGTACTGCTTCAACTCGCCGGTTCCCCAGCAGGACACGTAGAGGAAGCGGTCATCGACGGACAGGTCGATGTCGGTGACCAGTGGCGGCACGGCACCGAACGGCTTCAATGCCGGTGGCAGCTTCTCGTCCGGGGCGGGCTCCGCCGGGATCGTGATGATCTTCGTCGCCGCCCACTGCTCGCCGTCGCGGTGCCAGACCCAGACCGAGGCCGACAGGTCTTCGACGCTGATGACGACGCCCACGAAGCCGTAGGTCTTCGTCGGGTCGTGCGCCGGCCGCAGCTCGAGTGCCATCTGGTGCTCGTCGCCCAGGTCGACGGTCTGGACGTGCTTGCGCTTGCGCAGGTCCCAGAAGTGCAGGCGGTGCCCGTACTTCTTGCCGAGGAGGAGTTCGGGGTTGATCCCGTCCTCGATCATCGACGGCGTGCCCCACTCGCTGGTGACAGCGACGTCATGCGCGATGTGCCACCAGAGGTCGTAGGCGAGGTACTGGTCGCCACGGTCGACCTCCCACTGCCCCAGCACCTCGAAGCTGGTGTGGTCGAGCAACGCGACCCCACCGGGGCCTTCGGCGTTGTAGCCGCCGAGGTTCGAGACGTAGATCCCCTCTGGCCCGCAGTGCACGGTGTGCGGGCGCGAGTAGCCGGCGCGCTTGCCGAGTTCCTCCGCCTCGAGGGTCTTGACGAGCTTCGGGGACGTCGGGTCGTCCTTGGTGTCGAGGATGTAGATCCGCGAGCTGCGGATCCCCGGGACGACGAGGTAGCGCCGCTCGGTGTGCGGGTGCGGCGCGTACGGGCACAGCGCGCTGGAGCAGGCGTTCCAGCCGAAGTGGTGCAGCTCGTCGCCGGTGTAGGGCAGCTCGGTGAACCCGACGACGGTGCCGTAGGTGGCCGAGTCGGGGTCGGTGTCGAGCACCGCGATCGCATCCGGGCTGTCCGCGGGGCGGGAGAAGGCCGCCACGTAGGCGAGCTTCTCCGGCGGAGCCGCGGCGGCGTCGCGCGGGGAGGGGTAGAAGGTCGGGTCCGGCTTCCAGAGCGCCACGTTCGTGTTGGTCCTTTTCGACTGGGTTCTTCGTCGCACCGGGTTCGGCAGGACGTGCGGGCGTCAGTCGGTGGGACAGATAGCGGTGCAGGTGCGCCCAAAGTCGATGTGCCGCCGGCGGACCAGCAGGGTCGAGACCGGTGCGCGACCACGGGGAAGCAGGCGGAGGTGCACGCCGCAACTCTGCGGGATCGACCGGAAAGTGTCAATCCACATCAAGTCCACCGACT
>DATITC010000028.1:0-1739 GCA_035468175.1 Frankiaceae bacterium
GCGGAAACTGTTCCGGTCCTTGGCCATCTTCGACGGCGGCTGCAGCCTGCCAGCGATCGAGGAGCTGTGCGCCACCACGGACGCGCCAGGCGAACTCTTGGACGGCGTCGAAACTCTCCAACGGAACAGCCTGCTCCGTCAGGAGGAAACCGTCGCAGACGACGAACCCCGATTCCGGATGCTGGAGACCATCCGCGAATACGGGTTGGAGCGGCTCGCCGCCAGCGGTGCGGAGGACGAACTCAGACAGCGGCACGTCGATTACTTCCTGTCGTTCGCCGAGGAGGCCGCCCGCGGCTTCTTCAGTCCGGCGACAGCGTCCTGGCTTGACCGGGTCGAGTCCGACCACGCGAACCTGCGAACAGCGGTGCGCTGGTGCATCGAGCACAACGACGCAGACAGGGGTCTGCGCCTAGCGGCCGCGCTGTGGGTCTTCTGGTACGTCCGCGGGCACGCGACCGAGGGCCGCCAGCTGCTGGCGGCCCTCCTGGCCCTGCCCGAGGCTGCCACCGCGTCAACCCCCCGAGCGCAGGCGCTGCTCGGCGCGGGGCAGTTGGCGCTGACCCAGGGCGATCACGCAGCAGCGTGGATGTCAGTGCAGGAAAGCGTCGCCCTCCACCGCTTGATCCGTGATGAACGAGGCACCGCCGATGCGCTGCTTGCCGCGGGGTTCGTCGCCCGCCTCAAAGAGGAGTACCAGAGCGCGACCACATTGCTGGACGAGGGTTTGATACTGGCCCGAGCGACCGGACACGACTTCATCACCGCGGCCTGCCTGCATCACCTCGGGATGATCACCGGCGACGTCCACCACGACAACACCGCGGCGCGGCGCCTGCTCGAGGAAAGCCTGGCGCTATATCGCGCGCTCGACCTCCCACGGTTTGTCGCCCTGGTCCACCTCAGCCTGGGTGCTGTCGCCATCGCCGAAGCCGAATACGACCGCGCCCATGACCTGCTACAGCAGAGCCTCACCGGGATGAGACAAGTTGGCGAGAAGCTGGGCGTCCACGGGGCCCTGGACACCTTCGGCCACCTCACCAGCACCCAGGGGCACACCGAGCGAGCCGTCAGACTGGCGGGCGCCGCCGAACGGCTACGCGCCACCAGCGGCACCCAGTCCTGGCCGGTCGTGCAGCGAACCCGCGCACGATGGCTGGCCTCAGCACGCCAGACGCTCGACGAAACGGCATACCAAGCCGCCTGGGAACAAGGACACGCAATGAACCAGGACGAAGCCATCGCCTACGCCCTGCAGGAGAACGAACCAGCTGGACTACGCCCGCCGGTTACGGGACGAAGGGGAGACCATCCCGCAGATCGTGACCAAGACCGGCAATACACGGACCACGCTGTACCGGCACCTGCCGCCACGGCCCCCGGAATCACTGACCGCCGGCGCAGACGTCCAGACGGGGGAGCAGGGTGACGGAGCTGTCGACGTAATTGCCGGCAGTGCACGCGGTGATCACTGAGCTGGCGGCCGTCGTGGTGAACGCCCGGGCCGCACTCGGCGGCGACTCTCCCCGGGCCGGGAACCAGCTGGGGATGGCGGAAATGGACCTGCTGTCCGCGCGGGATGCCATCGAGAAAGCATGCTGGGAGATCGATCTCGCCTTTCCCGCAGCTGCTGATGTTCGCTGGCCCGCGGGGTCAGCGAGCCCGGTCCCTCCGCAAGGAGGTGGGCAAACGGTCGCCGTCGACGTCAACGATTGCGACCCGGGCGCATTGGTGGTCCG
>DATITC010000029.1:0-19997 GCA_035468175.1 Frankiaceae bacterium
ACCGCGGCGGAGGCCTGGTCGTCAGCGTCCCCTTCACCGGAGCCCGCAGCGCAGTCGGAGGGTGTGGTTGGGTCCGATTCCAGCGCTCCCGAGTCGGTCATGTCCGATGACACGGTGACACTGGACGTTGTTCGTGAGCACGAACAGCTGGCTGAGCGCGTTGATGAGCACGTGCCGGTCGAGCCACTCGGGGTGGTTGACGGCGCCTCTTCCCCGGGGAAGGGCGAGGTCGCTGACCTGTGGGCACAAGCCCCCTCTGCAGAGGAGGCCACCGTCCCGGCGGGCTGGTATCCGGACCCAGACGACGACGGGGCCTCCCACCGCTACTGGGATGGCGAAGGCTGGACGGAGCAGACACGTCCAGCAGCAGGCCCGACGGCAGGTTCCGACTCATCGCCAATGCCGTCGCCCCCGCAACCGAGCCCGCAGCCGGCTCCGAAGCAGGCCGAAGCGCCGACCGGGACACCGCAGTGGCAGCCGAACAGCGCCCCCGGCGTCCAGCCAGCCGGGCTGGCGGTGGCCACAGCGGGCCCGGGACCGGTTTCTTACCGTCAGCCGGAGACTCCGGCGCCCCCCGTGCGCTGGTGGCACCCTCTCTCGCGACTCGTGGGCCTTCGTACCCACGCGGCCGCGGCGCCGGCCGGCGACCCGGCGCAGCGAGAGCGCGATATCCAGAGCTTCCGCCAGATGGAGCAGGGCCGACTCGAGCTGCTGCTTGGTGCCGTGTGGGCCAAGGCGATGGAAGGCGATGTGCCGTCGGTGCTGGCCGCGGCGCGGATCATCGAGACTCGGTCTCGGCTGCTGGGCCTCGACGTGCCGAGCCCGCTCGAGCAGGGCTCCTCGCCCGTGCTGGACGGACGCAAGGAATAGGTGGTCAGTCGACGTTGGGACCGGTACCGAACCGCTCCTCGTGATGCACCCTCAATCAACCCTTCGAACGTGACTTGGGGGGTCTGCAGCGACGTGCGGAACCCAGCTCATCAAAGACCAGCCGAACGCTGTCTCCCGCGCCGGGCGGGGTGAGCTTTCGGGCAGGGTAAGAGAATCGACGCTATTCAGAGACGATCGCGCGGAGCACGTTGAGCTTCGCAGCCCGCCGGCTCGGCAAGATCGCCGCCACGACGCCGGCGACGGCGGCGAGGACCACCACGACGATCAGCGTGCCAACGGGAACGCTGAAGGTCGTGATTCCCTGATCCTTGAGAGCCCGGACGAGCGCCCAGCCGAAGAAGACGCCGATGATCAGCCCGAGCACCGTTCCCTGCAACGCGATGATGACCGACTCCCAGCGGATGGCGGACCGCAGCTGAGGCCGGGTCATCCCGACTGCTCGCAGCAGACCGACCTCCCGGGTGCGCTCGAAGATGGACAGCGCGAGCGTGTTCCCGATCCCCAGCAGCGCGATGATGATCGCCAGGAGTAGGAGGGCGTAGACCAGGGCCAGCAGCTGGTTGATGGGCTGCGCGATCTGGTCCTTGAGTCCCGCCTGGTCGAGCACCTCGGTGCCGGGGTAGGCGGAGGTGGTCCGCTTGACTGCCGCGAGCGCGGCGGCCGACGAGGTGGTCGGCGCCTTCTTCACGTAGATCTGGTAGTCGTACGGGTTCGGGAAGTTGGCGTCGTAGGCAGCCGTGCTGATGAAGTAGTTGCCGGCCGGCTGGTTCTCGCCATAGATCAGACCGACGCGCAGCGGCTTCTCACCGGTCGACGGGAACCGTGCCGGGATCACGCTCCCGACGCGCAGGCCGTGGTCCTTCGCGACCTTCTCGTAAACGGCCACCTCACCGGCGCCGAGCTGAGTCGAACCCTGCAGCGGCTTGACGTCCATGATTTGGTACGCGGTCTTCGTGTCCACCGCGACGATCTGTTGGGCCTTGCCCTCGAGCTGCACCGGTGCGAGGCGCAGTCCGGTCGCGGCGGCGACCTCGGGCAGGCCGTTGATTTGACGGGCGATGGCCGGGTCGAGCCCACCCGACTGGTACTGGCTAGCACCGGAGTTGACGACGAAGTCGCCGGTGAAGGCCTTGTCGATGGTGCTGTTGATCGACGTCTTGGTCGAGGTCGCGAGCACGGTGATGAAGCAGACCAGACCCACGCCGATCATCAACGCCGAGGCCGTCGCGGCGGTGCGCTTGGGGTTGCGCATTGCGTTCTCCCGGGCCACCTCGCCGGCGACGCCACGAAGCCGCGGGAGCGGCGCACCGATGAAGCGGCTGAGCGGCAGGGCGATCGTGCGTCCGAGCACGCTGACCCCGAAGAAGACGAGCAGCATGCCGATCCCAGTCAGGGTGACCGCATTGCCCACCCCGGACAGCCCGGCGAACAGCAGCCCGATTCCGCTGGCGAGCACGACCACGCCGACGATCACCCGCTCCTTGGAGCCGTATCCGGTGCTGCCGGTGAACTCGGCCTGCATCGCCCGCATCGGCGAGACCTTGGCGGCTTTCCGGGCTGGCGAAAAGGCGGACAGCACGGTGATACCGATGCCGATCACCAGGGCGAGGGCCGCGGTACGCACCGTGAACACGACGCCGCCGCCCGGTAGCGGAAAGCCGAGTGCCGCGATCAGCGCCTTCAGACCGGCCGCCACGACGACGCCAAGGCCCAGCCCGACCAGCGAGGCGATCACCCCGATGGCGGAGGCCTCGACCAGCACCGACCCGAGCACCTGCCGACGACTCGCCCCGAGGGCGCGCAGCAGCCCGTTCTCGCGGGTGCGTTGCGCGACAGTGATCGAGAACGTGTTGAAGGTCATGAAGCCGCCGACCAGCAGCGCGACGATCGCGAACACGAGCATGAAGGTGTTGAAGAAGGTCAGCGACGCCTTGGCCTGGTCCTTCGATTCCTTGACCACCTGCTTGCCGGTCACCGCCTCGACGCCGGAGGGCAGCACCGATTGGACCTCGGAGACCAGCTGGGTCTGGGAGACGCCGTCCTTGGCGACCAGCCCAATGGTGTCGAATGTGCCGGGTTGCGCCACCAGTCGCTGTGCCACCGGCGTCCGGAACAGGGCCACGGTTGCGCCGGCTGGGCTGTCAGAGGATCCGAACGTGACGATCCCGGCGATGCGGACGCGCTGTGGGGGACCTTGGACCAGCACGGTCGTGGTGTCACCCACCGCGAGGTTGCCGTCCTTGGCGCTCTTGCGGTCGATGACCACCTCGTTGTCGGCGAGCGGGGGGTTCCCGGCCACGATCTTGTACGGGTTGAGCTGCGGAGTGTCGGTCCAGTTGCCGCCGAGGGTCGGAGCGCCGCCGGCCGGGTTCCCCAGCGCGGTGCCGTCCGTGCCCACCAGCCGGGCGTAGCCGTAGACCTCACCCTCGGCCACGGCGACACCGTGAACGCCGGCGACGGTGGACACCAGGCTCGCCGGCACCCGCCCGCGCTGTTCGCCACTGTTGTTCGCACCCTGGAATTGGGCACGGGCGCGCACCACACCGTCGGTGCTGCCGTAGCCCCCGCTGAACGCGGCGTTCAGGGAGCGTTGGATCGTGTCGGTGAGGACGAGGGTCCCCGCGAAAAAGGCGACGCCGAGAACGACGGCGAGCGCCGTCGTCAGGAGCCGGAGCTTGTGGGCGAGCAGGCCCTTGAGAGACTGGCCGAGCATCGTGCTACTCCCCGAACCGCTTCATCCGCTCGAGCACGCGCTCGGCGGTGGGCTCGGGCATCGTGTCGACGACGCGGCCGTCCGCCAGGAAGAGGATGCGGTCGGCGTAGCTGGCGGCCACCGGGTCGTGCGTCACCATGATGATCGTCTGGCCCCAGGTGTCCACCGCGCGGCGGAGGAAGACGAGGATCTCGGAGCTGGCGCGTGAATCGAGGTTGCCCGTCGGCTCGTCCGCGAAGATCACCTGCGGGCGGGTGGCAAGGGCGCGGGCCAGGGCGACCCGTTGCTGCTGCCCGCCGGACAGTTCCGACGGCCGGTGCAGCAGACGGTCACCGAGCCCCAGTGTGTCGATCACCGACTGGATCCACTGCGGATCGCCCTTCCGGCCCGCCAGCCGCAGCGGCAAGCTGATGTTCTCGCGCGCCGTGAGGGTGGGGACCAGATTGAACGCCTGGAAGACGAAGCCGACCCGATCGCGGCGCAGGACTGTCAAGTCCTTGTCGTTCAGCGTGCTGAGGTCGGCATCCCCGATGTAGGCCTTGCCGGAGGTGAGGTCGTCGAGGCCGGCCGAGCAGTGCAGCAGCGTCGACTTGCCCGACCCGGACGGGCCCATGATCGCGGTGAATTGCCCCATGGGGAACTCGACGGTCACGCCGTCCAGGGCGCGTACCGCCGCCGGACCCGTGCCGAAGACCTTGACGGCATCGACCGTTCTCGCAGCAGCCGGAACGGAACTCGTCGCCGGACGAACATCACGGGTCTGCGTCGTCATCGGATCCCCTCGGCTTCGGGCGTGGGCGGTGGCGCAAGGAAGTCGGCTGCCACGTGACCCGCCAGGACACCTTCCCGAACGCCTGCACCAGTTCCGAGAGCACTACGGCCCTAATCGGATGCCGATGGGCACGAGACTTGTCTGAGAAGCGACGGCTGCGGCGGTAGGCAGCCGGTTCGCCATGCCGCGAGTCCCGCCACGACGCCGTCGACCGCCACCCCCAGGAAGGCCCCGCCCGCGACGTCGAGAGGTAGGTGCGCACCGACGTACATGCGGGCGCCAGCCACGGCGGTGACGAGCCCGACGGCCAGCACTGCATGAGGCCCTCCCCCGCCGTCCGCGAGGGCGCTGGCAAGAACTGTCGCGACAGCGGTGTGCCCCGACGGGTAGCCGAGCCCCGACTCCTCCCGGCCGCGGATGCAGGTCCCGGAGATCACGTGCGCAGGCCGGGGGCGCCCCACGAGTCGTTTCACCACCTTCGCCAGCGCCCACGCCCCAGTGCCGCCGGCCAGTACCCGCACCGCGGTGACCGGCCGGCCAGAAAGCAACGCCAGCTCGGCGGCCACGGGTGCCGCACCCAGCGCTCCGCACTGCATCAGTACCCACGCCGGCTTGTACAGGCTGTCCGGCAATCCGTTGACCGTGCGAAAGAGGCGGGTCTCAACCAGCCCAACGCGTGATCCGTCTGCGGTGCGGGCGGTCAACAGCATCCCGGCCGTCCCGACGAGCCACCGACGTCGAGCGTCGGGCGTCACGACGGATCCAGCGCCACGCCGAGTTCCGTATGCACCCGCAGCCGAACCTCTCGCCGCGACAGGAGCCCGACCGCACTCTCGAAGTCCTCGACGAGAGCAATGTGGGCGCCCCGTGGGAAGTCGAAGTCGTAGCGGACACAGCCGCCCGGGAAGACGTCGAACAAGCTGCCGGCATAGCGCGGGCTGATCGATCGGAGCTCGATCGACGTCCGCACCCCGGCGGCCCGAGGCGGTAACGGACTCCGGCCGCCGGCACCGCAGCCCGACAGCAACTGGAGCTTCACCGGGTGCTCGGGTGCGCGATCGGAAACCAGCGCAAACCGCGCATCCCCCCGCCCGGCGAACAGCGATCCAGCGGACCATCCGGGCGGCAGCTCCGCGAGACACGGGACGTAGGAGGCGCTGGGAACGGCCTGCGCCAATAGGGCAAGTCGAGGTCCTGACCCGTCGCAGCGCGGGACGGCCGGTCCCGCGACGTTCGTTGTACCGCCCGGAGCGAGCGAGGCGTAGGAACTGGCGGCGCTGAGCGCGATCGCCAGAAGGGCCACGACCCCCACCGTGGTGACGGCGCGCCGCAGGCTCCACAGCTGAATCCGGATGGGCGGACGGTTCGGGGCGAGCCTGCGGAAGGCTGCCGGAAGGTTCCGCCCGTCGGTCCGGATCCTGGCCCGAAGCTGGCTAGGCACGGTAATGCTGCGCGTCGCCGCGAACGCCTCGGCGATGTCGTCGGCGGCGAACTGCTTCAGGGCCCGCGCGTAGACCCGTTCGGGGGTGCTGCGCAGAGCCAGGGTCAGCATCATGTTCGCTAGGTCCACGGCCTGCCGCCAGGGAGTGGGACGCACGGTCGCGAACGCGACGTCGATCAGAAGCACCCGCTTCGCCTGCAGCAGCAGGTTCGAGGGCTTGATGTCACGGTGCGCCACGCCGACGTCCCAGAGCCGCCGCACCACGGCGAGCCCGTCGTCGATCACCGCCTGGTCCAGCTCCGCACCCTGAACGTCCCCGCTCGCGGCGCCCGGCGTGAGCTCCTGTGCGCCGCGGAAGAACTCCATGACGATCAGGTACTCCCGCTCCGGCGTGATCTCGACGATCCCGTAGGGCTCCGGGACGGGAAGCCCTGCGTCGCGGAGCAACCGGAGCATGTGGTCCTCGTACTCGACGAGTCGGCGCACGCTCGAGAAGGGCTTCTCGTCCTCCAGCCTCCCGAACAACACCGTGCGGGAGAGCTTGTACCACCGGTCCGAGCGCAGGTGA
This sequence comes from Frankiaceae bacterium, assembly GCA_035468175.1. GTDB lineage: Bacteria > Actinomycetota > Actinomycetes > Frankiales > Frankiaceae > JAVEDQ01. The sequence goes on from DATITC010000029.1 coordinate 6,386, forward strand.
CTGACGGCGTAGAGCTTGCCGAACAGCTCGCGCTCCGGTTCGTTCCCGGAGCCGCTCCCGTCGTGCGACCGCACTCGCAGCTGCAGCGGAGTCGAGCCCGCCGAACCCCCGAGGCCGAACGGCGACAGCGCCAGCAGGGTGAGGCCCAGCTGTTGGTCCAGCGCCCGACCGATCGCCCTCCCCCGCTGGCCGCCGACGTCAAGGTGAGCGCGATTGCCGCGGCGGTACGTCACCGGGAAGGCTTCGTCCGGCAGCAGTACACGGAACAGCACGACAGGCAGCGCCCACCCGAGTGCGAGAGCGGTCACCACGTCCAGTGGTGCATCCACCGCCAGCTGGAGACGCGCGAAACAGACCGCCAGCAGGACCGCGCCGGCGGCGAGCCGCCCGAGCCACCGCGCCCGCCCGGGCGGCAGCAGGGTGTAGACGATCCCGGAGGCCACCACCGCCAGCCGAAGGACCGGCATGGACGGGCAGGCGTAGCCGGTCCAGGGACCCTCGATCTGGACGCCAGCGGGGCGCATCCGACCCAGCCCAGCCGAGATCCCGGCGCCGGCCAGCACCGCGAACAGCGTCCCCGCGAGATAGATGGCCAGATGGGCGAAGCGACGCACGGCAAGGAGCAGCAGGATCGTCGCCCAGCCCGCGAGGCGCAGGCTCCACGTGGTGTCCAGCAGCTCCACCCGCTCCCATGTCGCGTCCAGCCAGCCCGTGTGAATCGGACGGAGCACACGGAGCAGTGCCAGGTCACCTGCCGTCAGGAGCCGAGCGACCGGTTCGACCGCGAGCCCGACCCAGGTGAGGCCGGCCAGAGCGCTCAGGAGGAGGTAGCCGCGCGCGGTCCGGTCGACGTGCCGGGGCAGCGGCGGCGATTCCCCGGACGGCCGTCGTCGTCGTCCGGACGGCGCGGCGACCACGGGTCGGATCTCGGATCGCCCTCCTGACCCGGCGGATCCGGCTACGGTGCTCACGCTCGCTCCAGCCGGGGCGGACGCAACGCATCGACGAGGCGATCATGAGTGGTCGGGCCACCCGGGATAGCCGAACGGCCGCTCTCGTCCTGCTGCTTGCGGTTCTCCTGCTGCAGTCCTGCAGCGGGCGCGCGCCGTCGGACTCCGTGGCCAAGACGCCGCACGAGGAGGCGTTGGTAGTCGCTTCCTTCGACTTCCCGGAGAGCGAACTGCTGGCCGAGATCTACGCGCAGGCGCTGGAGGGAGCAGGTATCCCGGTCCGCCGGTCCTTCGATCTCGGCCCGCGGGAACTCGTCCTGCCCGCGCTCGAGCAGGATCTGGTCGACGTCGTCCCCGAGTACGTCGGTAGCGCGCTGCAGGCTCTCCGCCCCGGAACGGCCGTGCCGGCCGGCACGTCGGAGGCGGTCGAGTCGCTGGCGGGAGCCCTGCGCCCGTGGGGCCTCAGCGTCCTGCGTCCGGCGCCTGCCAGTGACACCAACGGGCTGGTCGTGACAGCGGCGACCGCTCGTCGACTGGACCTCCGCACCATCAGCGATCTGCGCCGGGTGGCACCGCGCCTCCAGGTCGGCGGGCCGCCGGAATGCCCCGGCCGTCACTACTGCCTGATCGGGCTTCAGGAGCGGTACGGACTGCGCTTCGCCGGCTTCTCCGCCTTCTCCTCCGAGGCGCAGCGGCGAACAGCGCTGACCGACGGAGTCGTCGACGTGGCGGTGATGTTCACAACTGACGGCCTGCTCGTCACCGACGAGCTCGTGCTGCTCGAGGACGACCGTCGGCTGCAGCCACCCGAGAACGTGGTGCCGGTCGTGACGCAACGTGCGCTCGACCGGTACGGGAACCGGATCCGTCCCGCCTTGGACCAGGTGTCCGCTGCCCTGAGTACGTCCAGCCTGACCTTCGTCAACTGGCGCGTGGAGGTGGCAGGGAAGTCGGTTCCGGTCGAGGCGAGCGCCTGGCTTCGACGACACGTACCGGCGCTGGCGCGCTGATCGGACCGCAGACCGGAAGTGGGGCTGCCCTCCGGGAGTCACCGGAACGCCTCGGTCGCGTCGGCCTCGAGCTCCGCGGCGGCACGCGGGACGTCCCCGTCCCGCACCACCCGTCCGAGCACGGCCTGCATGCCGGTTTCCTCGGAGGCACCGAAGGCCGCCGGCTGTTGGTCGGACAGGTCGAAGTGGAAGTCGTTGCCGGCGTCCAGAAGCGCACGCGCGAAGGAGCGGGTGAGGTCGTCGGGGTAAACGCTCACATCGACGTTGACGTTCGGGGAGAGAAACCCGCCGTAGGCCGCCCAGATCTCGGCCGCAGCCGGCGTCGCGAGGAAGCGGACCAGTGCACGGGCCGCCGGGGTCGGGTGCACGAGGGCGACGGCGTCGCCGCCGCCCATCACCGCCTGAGCGGATTCCGAGCTGCGATCGACGGAGGGGAAGGGGAAGACGTCGGCGTCCACACCGAGCCGGGCGCGGGTCGTCCCGGTCACCGTGGCGGCGACGAAGTCGCCCTCGGCGACCATTGCCGCCACGGGATGCGTCCCGAAGACGCCGTCCACCGATGTCTCGAAGGTGGTGCGGCGCCAATCGACGGCCGAGCGCTGGAGGAATTCGGCGTCCGGACGCAGCAGCCGGACGAACATCGACAGAGCGGACACCACCGAGGGGTCGGTCCACCTGATCCGGTGCTGCACCAGCAGGTCGTAGCGCTGACCGCCGGCAAGCCGCAGGTCGAGGTTCTCGAACAGGTCAGTGAAAGTCCAGGGGTCGCCCCCGGCCACGGCGAAGCCCAGCCGGCCCGTGGACCGTAGCCGCTGCGTCACCCGGAGCAGGCCCGGCAGGTCGACAGGTGGCACCACCGCGGCGCGCTCGAACGCCGCGACGTCGTACCAGACGAGCGACTTGTCCGCTGCTTTGAACCACAGCCCGTAGAGCCGTCCGTTCAGCGAACCGAGCTGACGCCACACCGACGCATAGCTGTGGGCCACCTGCTCGCCCACCAGGTCGTCGATCGGTACGAGGACGGACTCCCGCGCGTACTGGCGCAGCAGCTCCGGCTGCGGGAAGATCACCACGTCGGGTAGTCGTCCTGCACGCCGTCTCGCGGCGAGGACCGCGGCCAGATCCTCGTGCCCGCTGGAGACGTACTCGACTGAGGCTCCGGTCCCCCGCGTGAACGAGTCGAGCACCTGTCGGAACCGGCTCTCCTCCACCCCCGACCACACGGCGAGTACTTGAACTCGACTGTTGGTCAACGGTGGTGGCCGACCCCGTGCACCGCACCCGTTCAGCGAGATGACCGCGGTCAGGACCGCCAGCGCCAGCCCCACCGCCAGTCCTCGCCGGGACATCCCTCGCGTCCTCCGGTTTCGCTCCCTCGCTGTTCGGAGTCAGGCTGCGGGGGCCACGAGATCGGCGAAAGAGCCCTTCGACCCCCGTAGTGCGGCGTCTTCCGGTGGAGCGCATGCTGCCGGCGGGTTGAGCTAATCGAGGTCGCACACAGTTCGTCCAGGGAGCCGCGAGTTCGACGCGGTGAGCGGAACGCAGCAGTGAACCGGCGAGCAGCACCTCAGGGAGGCGACCGTGCAGGCGATCGGGACTGAGGCGGAACGCGCGAGGATCCCTACCCGGTGTCCCGCTCCCGGACCGGAGATGCTCCCTGGTGCCGGGTTGGTGTCCCCCGTCCGGTCCGGGCTGCGACCCAGCCGCACCGACGCGGGTGTGTGTAGGGCGACGTTTCCGCTTGCGCTAGCAAGCATGGGTAGACCCCACTCACGGAGAACAGCCCCGCAGACAAGTGATTGCGCTATGCGGCCCCCCTACGTGCGGTGCCGTGACACCAGGAGGAGCTGTGCGAGTCGGACTCGTTCTCGGCGCCGGCGGAATGGTCGGCGAGGCGTACCACCGGGGAGTGCTCCGGGCACTTCACCACGTTGGTTGGGATGCCCGGAACGCCACCGCACTGGTCGGCACCTCAGCGGGTTCGATCGTGGCGGCATCGCTGCGGGCCAGCCGGGGCGCACCGGGAGTGCCAGAAATAGCCGCAGCCGAGCCGGTCGGGGCGCCGCGGGTCCGTTCGCGGCTACCCGGCACGCTCCGCAGTCGGCCCGCAGCCCGCATCTCCGGATGGGTGCCTGCCGGCCGGAAGCCGATCGAGTTCCTGACCGAGGGGTTCCGCGAGCGGTACGGCGACTCCTGGCCCGACCGGGACACGTGGGTCGCGGCCGTGCGTCGCCGGGACGGGAGACGGGTGATGTTCGGGCGACCCGGATCGCCCATCTGCGACGTCGGATCCGCAGTGGCAGCTTCATGCGCCATTCCCGGCTACTTCCGCCCGGTCACGATCGACGGCGTCCAATACGTTGACGGCGGCGCGCACTCGCCGACCAACGCCGACGTGCTCCGCCACCACCGGCTGGACGCGGTGCTGGTCTCCTCGCCGATGTCGGTGGACCCGCGGGCGGCTAGGCCCGGGCTGAGCCTGCCGATCCGGCTGAACTTCTCCCGTCAGCTGCGCGGTGAGCTCCGGAGCCTCCGGGACACGGCACCGGAGGTGCTGACCTTCGAGCCGGCGGGCTCGCTGGTCCGGCTCATGGGCCTCAACATGATGCGCTATCAGGCCATCGACGAGGTCGAGGAACTCGCCTTCGAGCAGGCCTGCGCCCGCCTGCAGCAGAGTTCGCTGCCCCGGCTGCTCGACACGCCTCTCCACGCCTCAGCCTGACCGAACCCGCGACGGCCGGTCGAGGGGGCACCGGCGACGGCTTCGCTGCGCTTTGCGTTCGCCGCGTAGGCCGGCGCCCACGACACCCAGTCGGCCGATGTCGAAAGGCCAGGTGGCCGCGCCACCTGACGGTCCGCACATGGTCGATGACGGGGGACGCTCATCGCGCGCGGACATCGCGGACAGCCGACAGGTGCTTGCAGCCGTCGGCAGGACTGCCGACTGCCAGCGCGATGTGCTTTGCAACCCATGGCCGCAGGACGTGCCGGTAATACTCACTGCTCATCTCGTCGGGAGAGGGGGCGGTGGGAGCTCACATGATTCTGGAACCCTGGTTGACGCCTGATTGGGAGGGCAGTCTGAAGGATCGGCCAGTTGATCATGGTCGACTCGGGTGGTGACCGCCTTCGGAGTAACGCGGCTGGTGTTTGATTCGGTGAATGAGGGCCTGTCGATAGCAACTGAGGAGCGAGCATGGCTGCGACCCACCCGTCCGGTACGACGTCGGCTGCTGGATCGTCGCCCAAGCCCCGGAAGGCTTCGAAGCGAGCGGCTGCGAAGGGCGCGTCGGCTGCCGGAGAGGCCAAGCAGCACACCCGCTCGACAGCCTCGGAATCGAACGCCCAATCCGCACCAACCGTCGCGACCCTTCGGCTGCCGTTGTTCACCGCGACCGTCACCAGGAACACGGCCTCGACGGCCGGAAATGCACCCCATCGGGCTGGTGCGCCGAGCGGGGCGCAGACGCGGCGGCTGGCGTTCTACGTTGGCGCGGTAGCCCTGGGTGCCCTGGAGATCATCGAATGGCCCGTTGCCCTGCTTGTCGCAGCCGGCGCGTACGTCGCCGGTCGGTCACGGGACACCCGAGCCCCCGCGACGGTGGCGGTGGCGGTGGCGAACGACCCTCGGCAGGGCGCTCTCGCCGACGAAGCCTCCGACTGACGCGTTGATGATGCTGCTGCCGTTGGCGGCTGCGCTGTCCCCGGTCGCGCTCGTACGCGGATCGCTGCGCACCGGACGGTCCGCCTCGACTGCAGTCGCACGTGGTGCAGCTGCAGTGGCCCGTCCTCCCGTCGCGGTCCTGCGGGCTGCGGCAGTCGCCGTCGACGTTGGCAGAACCAGGTCACGGCGACGGGTCTGGACCGCAGACGGTCGGGCGCTGATCGAGGTACGCGGCCTGAATAGCCCGAACTCCGCAGAGGTCGTTGCTGCCGTACAGCAGGCGACCGCCGATCTCGCCGGAGTGCAGTGGTCCCACGTCGAGGTCATGACGGGGCGGTTGCAGACGCGCTTCGATCCCGGACTCGTGACCGTGGACGAGGTCGTGGCCGCTGTGACGGAAGCGGAGACGTTGCTCGGCCTCGCGAACGAGGGAATGCCGAACGACCTGCCGGATCATCCGAGCGACGCCGAACCGGTGCACCTCCAGGCACTGGCTGTGGCCGCCAACGTCGCCGGACTGACGGCAGCGCTCGCGGGGCGGTTGCCCGGACTGCCGTCGCTGCCGGGCAGCGCAGCCGCTGCGGTAGCGCTGTTCGACACCCAGCCGCGGCTGCGGCGGACGCTGGAACGCAGACTCGGGGCAGCCGGTGCCGACCTCGCACTAGGAGTCGCCAACGCGGCGGTCCTCGGCCTGTCCCAGGGAACCGCCTCGCTCGCCGTCGACACCGCACTGCGGGTGGAGGCCCTGCTCGCAGCCAAGGTTCGGCGGGACGCATTCCTGCGCTGCCACGACGACCTGTGCGCGCCGCAGCGGGCAGCCACCCGAGTGACCCCCGCCATGGCAGAGCGCCCGCTCCCCCGGCCTCCTGGCCCGGTCGAGCGACTAGCAGACCGAGCAGCTTTCGGCTCGCTGCTGGCATCCGGAGCGTTGCTTGGCCTGACGGGCAATGTCGACCTGGCCGGCCATGCCGCTCTGGTCGGCGTTCCGCGAGCTGCTCGCTTCGCCCGTGAAGGGTTCGCCGCCACCATCGCCATGGTGCTGGCGAGACGAAACCAGATCGTGCTCGACGACAGCGTGCTGCGCCGACTCGACCGAGTCAGCGACATCGTCGTGGACGCGAAGGTCCTCGACAGCCGCCATCCGATGGTGCTCGAGGCGCAGACCTGCGCCGACGACTGGACACCGCAACATGTCTGGATGGCAGCACAACGGCTGGTGTGGGCCGATGCGCAGCTGCCGGTCCCGCTACCGCCCGGCCGGCGGCGCGAACGGCTGAGGCTTACGGCCGTCGGCGAAGCGACAGCACGGGGAGTTCGCACGCTCGAGCTCCGCGAAAGCGATCGCCTCGTAGGAACGGTGCTGGCCTGTCAGGAACTCGACCCCTTCACCGATGCGCTGCTTATCGCGGCCAGAAGGGCGGGACTCCGCCTCATTCTCACCGACCGGGCCAACCTCGCCGAGCTGTCGGCGAGGGCCGACGAAGTGCTGTCCGCCGGTGCCGACCTGGTCGCGGAGGTTCGGCGCTTACAGGCCAACGGCGCCATGGTCGCCGTCGTCAGCGGAGATGCTGATGCGGCGCTCGCAGCCGCTGACGTCGGCGTCGGCGTCGGCCCGGCATCCGCCGCTTCCCCGGTGCCGTGGACCGCTGATGTGCTGTGCGGGCCGAGTCTGTCAGAAGTGTGCCGCCTGCTGTTTGCATTGCCCGTGGCGGCGAGCGTCAGCTCCCGCGGGGTGACGCTATCGGTCGGGGGAGGGTTCCTCGGAGCTCTGCTCCTGGCTCTGCCAGGACGGGGCGGCCGAGGTCGAGCAACGCTGCCTGGCACCATCGCCGCCGGTATCGGGCTCGTCGAAGGGACCCTGGCCGGTCTGCGGGTCGGGCGACGAGCGGATCCGGCGGCGGTGCTCCGGACGCCCTGGCACGCGCTCGAGCCTGCTGAGGTGCTCGCGCGGCTGCCGCGTCCTCCCGACCCGCCGACCGTCCCCACCGGTCGCGTCGTTGCCGGCTTGCGCAGCGTGCTGATGCCGATGTGGCCCCCGGTGAAGCTGCTGGTGGACCTGACCAACAATGTCCGGGCCGAGCTGGCCGATCCTTTGACTCCGGTGCTGACCACCGGTGCAGCCGCCTCCGCGGTCATCGGGTCACCGGCCGATGCCGTGCTCGTGGGTGGCGTACTCGCCGCCAACGCACTCATCAGTGGAGCCCAACGGCTGCGGGCCGACCGGGCGCTGCGGGTACTGCTGCTGGACCAGCAGATCCCCGCCCGGCGGGTATCACCCGGACAAACCTCGACTCGAGCAGTGCGGGCTCGGGATCTACGACCCGGGGACATCCTCGAACTCCGGGTCAACGACGTCGTGCCTGCGGACGCCCGCATCCTCAGCGAAACCGAGCTGGAGGTCGACGAGGCCAGCTTGACCGGCGAGTCCGTCTCGACTGGCAAGCAGGTCCACGCGACGCCCGGCGCTGGCTTCTCCGACCGGGCGTGCATGCTCTACGAAAGCACGACCATATTGGCCGGAGCGGCTCGCGCGGTGGTCGTGGCGACTGGGGACGGCACCGAAGCCGGCCGGGCATTGGCGATCGCAGCCGGAGCATCGGCACCGGCAGGCATGCAGGTCCGGCTGCAGGAACTCACCCGGCGTTCGCTGCCCGTGACGCTGCTCGGCGGCGCCGCCGTGACCGGCCTCGGCCTCTTACGCCGACCGTCGTTCCGCTCAGCCATCGCCTCCGGCGTAAGCGTGGCTGTTGCCGCAGTTCCCGAAGGGCTTCCGCTGGTCGCCACCGTCGCACAACTCAGCGCCGCGCGTCGGCTCTCTCGACTGGGCGTCCTGGTTCGATCCTCACGCACCATCGAAGCGCTGGGGCGCGTCGACACCGTCTGTTTCGACAAGACGGGCACTCTGACCCAGGGTCGGCTCCGCCTGGTCCGGGTCGCAGGTCTCGACGCCGAATGGGAGCCGACGCATCCTTCCGCTCGGCGGGTGTTACTCGCTGCCGCGCGTGCGTGCCCGGAACCGGAGAACGGCCAGCCTGCTGCACACGCCACCGACCGGGCGGTGCTCGACGCCGCGCGAACGGCATTGAGCAGCGAACCCGTCGACGACTGGCAGCAGCTGGCCGAGATGCCGTTCCAGAGTGGCCGCGGCTATTCGGCCGCCGTCGGTCAACGTGCCGGTGCGGTACGGCTCGTGGTCAAGGGTGCCCCCGAGGTGTTGCTTCCCCGCTGCACCCACCATCGCGACGGCACCGGCAAGCACCGCCTCGATCGAGCGGCCCGGCAGCGGGCCGCTGCCGCGGTGGACCAGCTAGCGTCTCAGGGCCTCCGCGTTCTCGCGGTGGGACGCCGAAAAGTCGAGGAGGGCACCTCCTTCGAAAGCCTCAACGGCACCGAAGGGAGAGATCCCGCGGATCTCGCCGAAGACCTGACGCTGCTGGGCTTCGTGGCTCTAGCGGACACCCCTCGACCCGAGGCACGCCCGACCGTGGACGTGCTGCGAAACGCTGGCCTCGCCCCCGTCATGATCACTGGCGACCATCCGGCGACCGCTCGCGCCATCGCCGAGGATCTGGGGATTCCCGCCGACTGCGTCGTCAACGGAACCGACTTGGACGGCCTCGACGAACTCGCCGAGACCGCGCGAGTCACCTCGGCGTCCGTGTTCGCTCGGGTGAGCCCCGAGCAGAAGGTTCGCATTGTCGCTGCCTTGCGGCGTGCCGGGCGCGCGGTCGCCATGACCGGCGACGGCGCCAACGACGCCGCCGCCATTCGGGTCGCCGACGTCGGGATCGCCATGGCCGCGCACGGATCGACCTCGGCCCGCACCGCGGCGGACCTGGTGCTCACCGAACCGGACGTGGGGCTCATCCTCGAGTCGCTGGTCGAGGGCCGGGCCATGTGGCAGCGCGTCCGCGATGCGGTGTCCATCCTCGTCGGTGGCAACGCCGGAGAGGTGGCATTCACCCTCGCGGGCACCGCCCTGTCTGGTCGAGCTCCCATCGGTACACGTCAGTTCCTCCTGGTCAATCTGCTCACCGACCTCGCTCCGTCCATGGCTGTTGCGCTCGCTCCGACCGATCGAAGCGCTTCGCTGCCGGTGCTGCTCAGCAGAGCCACTCCGTCGCTCGGTGGTCCGTTGCTGCATGACATCGCGGTACGGGGCGGCGCGACCAGTCTGGGTGCCTTGACCGCATGGCAGATCGGACGGATCACCGGACGGCGGCGGCGGGCGAGCACGATGGCGCTTGCGGCGCTGGTCGGGACGCAACTCGGGCAGACGCTGGTCGTCGGTGGCCGCAATCCCGTGGTTGTCGCCACCGGCGTGGGTTCGGCGGTCGTCCTCGGCGCGGTCATCCAGCTGCCCGGAGTCAGTCACTTTTTCGGTTGCACCCCGCTCGGTCCGATTGCCTGGACCACCGTGGCGGTCTGCGCCGGGGCGGGGACACTTGCAGCTGTGCTCATACCAAGGGTCCTGCGTTCTCAGCCTGCTTCGGTCGAGCTGGGACACGTCCGGGTGACCGACTTGACAGGATTCCCCCCCATCGGCCAGCCCGTCTTGCCCCCTTCCGAGAACGCCTAGAGGAGCACCGCATGGTGACAACCTCCGGCCCAGCGTTGACCGCAATCGCCGATGAGCCAGCGCGGTCGCCAGCTGGGACGAACGCGCTCGCCGCTCACGGCTCCGCCAACCGGACGGACCTGCACTTCACGGTTGCGGTTCTGACAGACGACATCAGCATGCCCCCGTTGGACAAGCTCGCCTGCTACAGCGGACTCGCTGGTGCCGCCGCCATCGGTGTGATCAGCTGGCCCATCGCCATGCTCACCGAAGCGGGCCACCTGCTGGCGAAAGGTCGCATAGCCCCACGCTGCGCGCCCTCGGTATCGCTCTGAACGACGCTGCCTGATCCAGCCACGAAACGTCCACGAAAGGCGCCTCATGACCTCAAAAACTATCGACGACCGACAGATCTCGCCCGCAAGCTCAGGAACCGGCGAACAGGTGGTCAGGGTTCTGACGCTCCCGTTCGCCGTGGCCCAGCGCGTCCTGCCCGGCAGCAGCAAGCCGGTGTTCCTCGGCGCCGGCGCGCTGGCTCTCGCCGGCGTCATCGAGTGGCCCGTAGCCGGCGCCGTCGGACTGGCGTACCTGGCGCTCCGTGGTCGGCGGCCGGAGCGCTGAGCGTGCCATCGTCCGGACGTTCAGCCTGCAACCCGCCGATGAACGTCAACCCCCGCAGACTATGAGCGCGCAGCACACACCGGATGCGGCGCTCGTGGCGCGAGTGCTAGTGGGCTTCGCCTTGGCATACCTACTGGGGTTCGAGCGCGAACTGCGGGGCAGCGCGGCCGGGGACCGCACCTTCGCCTTGGTCGGTGCCTCGAGCGCATCTGTCGCCGCGGTCACGGCGACTACCCCTCAAGCACTTGCCGGCATCATTACGGGGGTCGGATTCATCGGCGGCGGAGTCATCCTCCGATCAGAGGCCGGCTCGATCCGGGGCGTGACCACCGCCGCGACGATCTTCGCCGTGGCGGCGATCGGGGTGGTCGTCGGCACGGGTCACCTGGCTCTCGGTGCCCTCATCACTGCCCTGGTGCTGCTGATCCTCGAACTCCGCTTCCTACCGGTGCTGCGAATGCTGGATGCCCAGCGCTACGCGGCACGATTCCGCAACGACAGCGGAGAGCCGGACGACGGACACCATCCTTGAACCCGCGAAGGAGACCAGCCGGCCGCGTTACCCGAGCGCCGACTCCGACTCCGCGAACTTCCCGGCGATCTGCCGAAGAACCGCGGTAACGAGCCCCACCAGTACGAGCGCGGCCGCCTCGGCCAGCATGACCACTAGGAATTCCGGCATGGAGTCCTCCTGAAATCGGCTGACCCCAGGCTAGAAGTTGGAGCTTGTCAGGACGGCAACGACAAGGTGAACGTCAACGTAAGCCTGTACGTCGACCGGCGCCGCTGGCTAGCTGGTCTGCGGTGGACGCGGATGCCGAGCCACCCAAAATCCGGCAGCGACCAAGGCCGCAACCGGTGCCTCAATCACGCCGGTCGCGGCCAGCGCAGCCACGCCGACGTAGTACAGCGCGGGCTGAGAGCGTGGCAGAGCCTGCTGCGCAATCGCCACCGGGGCAAAGGCCACCCCCAAAGCCATTCCTGCCGTCCGCCGCAGAGATGACGGTCCATCGCCGGGCTGCAAGGAGGGGTCCATGCTCGGCCCTCCTGACGGACGCGCGGCCCCAGCGTCGGATCGGGCGGACGGACCTGACATCATCGTGCCCTCCTCGACCACGCCTGCCATCGCGGGCGGACTGAATACCAGGTTCGAGAGCCTCCTGCTGTCTGCCAGGCTTCGCCTGGCTGCAACATTCCGTCTCGTCCGCTTCGCCGGCATCGCGATCACAGCGTCGACCTACGGGTCGGTTGAACGGCCGTGGCATACCCGCCTGGCGTGAATGCATGCTGAGTGTTGGAGTCGTGCGGTTCGGCGATGACGTGCAGGCACCGGTCCGGCTCGCCGATGAGCGTGTCGCAGAGCTGTTGCGGCGGGTCGGTGGTGTTCAGCCGCGGCCTCGCCGGCAGACGCGGCGCTCGGGTTCCTGGCGCGCTATCAGTCGGCGTGCGGATGCGAGCAACCCCGTCGACGTCTACGCGACGGGCGACTCCGTCCGCACCCACCACCAGCTTCACGCCGAGCCGGTGCACGCTGTAGCCTCGTCGCCCTGGAAATTCGGGCACGTGTTGGCTACTTCCTGCGAAGTGTTATTCACTAGATAGTTGCGTTGATTACACGCCCTTGCTGGACCGAGATCGGAAACGGAGGCTCGATGGCCGACTCCGACCGGCCGGCCGACGCCGCGTTGACTCCACGGCAACGTCGCCCCGCGGACGCGGACCTCAACGGTGACGAAGATGTGCCGTCGTCGGCGGCGAAGGCGGCCACGGATGCGACGGTGGATGCTGAAGCGGCGGCGCGGGCGGCACTGAGCGCGGAGGCTGCGGCCGTCGGGTCGGTGCAGACAGCGAGCGTCGTCGCGTCCCGCGCCAAGACTGCCACTGCGGCTGCCGCCGCTGCCGCGGCTGCCGCCACCGCGGAGATCGCGGTGCGGACCGCGGCCGGCGTCAAGTCCGAAGCGGTCGCCCGCGCGCTTGAGGATGCCGCGGCGGCGGTCGAAGCGGCCGAGACGGTCGCAGCGGAGCTCCCGGCCGACAGTGATCACGGCGCCGCAGATACGCGAGCCGCCGCGGTGGCGGCGATGGTCGCCACCGCCGTCGTCGCTCAGGAGTTCGCGACTGCGGTGGCTGCCGAGACGGTCGCGACAGCAGTGCGGGAAGCAGCGAAGACGGCGGCACAGGCCGCGCAAGACATGGCGACCGCCGTGGAGAAGGAGGCACGGGCAGCGGCGGAGACGGGACAAGCGGTCGTCACCTCAACCGGGACGACCGCGACCGCGACCGGTGCGGTCGTGGAGTCGACCAGGCGGGCCGCGGACCTGGCCGCCCGGTTGCGGGTGCTGAGCGCCTTACGCGCCAGTGAGCACCGGTTCCGCGTCACGTTTGAGCACGCCCGCATCGGCATGATGCTGATTTCGCTGAATCCTGTGGATCCCGGGCGAATCCTGCGGGTGAATCCTGCCTTGTGTGAGCTCACCGGCCGCAGCGAATCCCAACTCCTCGCGCTGACCGAGCGCGACCTGCTGCACGTGGATCACCATGCCGCACACGACGAGCAGCTCGAGAGCCTGGTGTCAGGTGTGACCAGCGACTACGACGCGGTAACCCGCTGGCGGCACGCAGACGGCCGGGACCTGTGGGTGCGCACCAGGCTGCACGCAGTCCACGCGGACACACCGTCACCCGCGTACGCGGTCGGCCAGGTCGAAGACATCACCGAACAGCGGCTGGCCGATGCGGCGCTGCGAGTACGCGAGGAGCGCTTCCGGCGAGCGTTCGACAATGCCCGCACGGGGATGATGTTCCTCAG
>DATITC010000030.1:0-10467 GCA_035468175.1 Frankiaceae bacterium
AACCCTTCGTCTGGCACACCCCCGCCGCCGACATCATCGAAAAGGTCCGCCGCGGCCGCGCCGCCCTCCAGCACCAGACCAAATCAACGACAGAGCACTAGGCGGGCTCCGTGCGTCGGTGCTACCCGGCGATCATCGACAGACCGAACGGCACGAGGCCCGCACTCATGACGACGGCCGCACCGAGGTTCACGATTTCGGCGCCGTCGGGGAAGCCGATGAGCAGCACACCCACGAGTAGAAGGGCTGCGACCCAGGTGGAGATCGCCGAGGTGACGAGGGCGGCGATCGCTAGCGCGGCGAACCCCACGGGAATGAGCAGCATCCCCCAGAGCAGCCACAGCCAGCCCTTCTTCGCGAAGATCGCGGACAGGGCGGGACGCGCGGCCGCGAACTCGTCGTCACTGAGGCCGTCGAGAGCGCTCATCGTCAAGCACAGCGCGCCCTTGTCCGCCGCGAGGATCACGGTGCCCAGCACCGCCAGGAGCGTGCCAACGAGCCCCGCCCAGCCGCCGCCGTGCCGCGTTACCAAACGCCCAAGGTGCACCGCGACTACGATCATCAAAGCGGTGTTCACCGTGACCAAGGCGTGGCCGGCGTGCAGAACGCGATTGCCGTGGGCTCGGTCGATGAGCTCCTCCGGACCAAGTATCCGCGGCCGGAGCAGACCGGGGTGGTTCGCGAACGCGAACACGAACACCAGCGGCATCACCGCGAAGGCGAGCCCCGTGCCGATCCGGGCTGCGTCACCGGCACTCATCCGATGCTCCCGACGTGGCCACGATCTGACGCTGGTGACGACGCGCGGCGGGGGCCAGAGGCCAAAGTCCCGCATTCGCAGACGGGTCCGCTCCGCTCAGGCTAGAAACGCGACAGCGCTGTCCGCCTACCGCACTACAACCAGGCAAGTGCGAATGCTAGGAGGCCGCGGGCTCGGTTCAGGCCTGCAGTCGCTGGCACGCCGCGGTAAACGCCGGATCACCTGACTTGGTTGTGGCGGGCGAGCGGCAACTGGTCGCATGGACGATGACGGAGCCGGCGGGTAGGTACACCGCCTGTTCGAGCAGGCTGTCGTAGACGACCACCAGCGCGTTGGCCTGTCCGAGGAGCAGCAGCGGCCGGTCGGGGCGGACCGGCAACGCTGGACCGGGCTTGCTGGGATCCGCCGCCGTCAGTGTCACGGGTTCGGCGTGCAGGGAGAGAAAGACGAACGGTCCGAGGCGACTTTCGGCGACGGGCTCACCGTGCCGCACCGCCGTGATCCGGGAATTGACCTTCTCGACTTGCCACAGCGAGATACCCGTGAAGAACAGGACCGCCACTGCGATGAACGTGGCTATCAGATGCCAGGCCCGCCAGTAGGCCACTGCAGCCGACGCCGCCAGAACGGCGGCAAAGGTCACGGCAAGCCCCGCGGCGGTGGGAAGCACGGAGGCGTAGGTGAATCCCACGTCGGCCGAACGCAGACCGAGCGCGTCGTAGAACTTCGAGTACGCCAGCGTGAGGCTTCCCGAGAGCACCAGGCCGGCCACCGCGAGCACCGTGGTGTTACCAGCCGATGGCACTCCGACCCAGGCCGGACGGCGTGCCCCGGCGGCACGGTCCGGACTGCCAGGGTCGGAACCGTCTCCCGCCGACGAGCCCGACGCTGAGGAAGTGGTCATGACCTGCTCCGACTCACTTGAGGGCGGCACAGGGTAACCACAACATCGTCTCTTGGCTATGGACCCGTCCCCGCAGCCGGCCGTTGCTACTGGCTGCTCAGCCACCGCGCGGCGCGGGCCGGGCCGCTCAGCCTGACCCAGACGGCTGTCGTTGCTTGCTGGCTGACGTGGCCATAGGACCGTCGCCGATACCCGTGCCGGGTCCACGACCACAGAACGATGTTCTCCTCGGGGTTGGTGCTGAGCAGGTTGCGCCAACGTTCTCGGTTGCCGTTCCACAGCTCACGCCGGAACACGAGCCGCCCCGACGGTTCGTCGCCCGATCCGGCCGAGCACCAACAGCCGGCGTCAGTACCCGGCACGCCCGTGCAACTGCTGCCGGTTCCGGCAACGGACGCTCAGCGCTACCGAGGCGACAGCGTGCGCTGTGCGAGCCGATCCTCAGAGCTTGGCTGGAATGCCCGCGGACAGCCGCTGTCGGCCCACGACGACGACGAAAACCCTCGACGGAACCCGTCGTCGCGCCGGTCTCGCGCACGCCCCTGCCGCGAGCTGCGGCACACTGCCTGACCCGGCTCCGGGAGGCCGCCATGGCGTTGGAAGCGGTGCAGGCCCAGGCCGGGCACGCCTCGATCGAGACCACCCGGATCTATCTGCACCTATCCGACGACTGGCTGGCCGACCAGTACCGGCGGGCCGCTGAAGCGATCGACGCGCAACTGCCCATGCGCGGGACAACTTCGTCGACGGTCGCAACGGCTGGGACGGCAGCGTGAAGTCAGACCGGCACCTCGGCGCTCATCACCACTGTTTGGTCCTCCGGCAGTCCCAGGAACTCCGCCTGGCTAGCGGCGTTGTGAGCCAGGGTGATGAACAGCTGTTTGCGCCAGCGGACCATGCCGGGCTGCTTGGTCCGTCGCAGACTGATCCGGGACACGAAGTACGACGCCGTGCTCGGGTCCAGCTCCTGCCCGTCCCCGGTCCGACCCCCGTCGCCGCGTTGAGCGAGTCCGCGCCGCAACACCTCCGGGAAGTCCGTGCGGTCGTCGAAGCCGAACGTCGCCGCGATGTAGAGGATCCCGTCGTCCGGATCACCCAGATCCTCGACGGTGAGGCGCCGGTCCCACGCGACGTGCGGCACCGGGGCGGTCCGCCCCGAGATGATGACGACCTGCTGATGCAGCACATGGTTGTGCGCCACATTGTTGACCAGCGCGAGCGGTGTGGTGTCGGCGCTCGGATGCGGGAACACGGCGATGCCCGGCACCCGGGTGACGTTGCTGCGGTGCAGCTTGTCGAGGAACTGCCTTAGCGGTCCCTCCATCTCGATCCGCCGCTCGGTCACGAGCTGCCGGCCGCGGTGCCAGGTGACCATCGTCGTGAACACCGCCGACGCGATCAGCAGCGTCAGCCAACCGCCGTGGGCGACCTTGGTGAGGTTGGCCGCGAAGTAGGTCAGCTCGGGAACGCCGAACAGCAGCCCGAACAGCACCAGCCGCCACGTCGGCCACTGCCAGTACGCCCGTGCCAGGATCAGGAACAGGCTCGTGGTGATGAGGAACGTGCCGGTGACGGCGACGCCGTACGCCGTCGACAGCTTCGTCGACGACCCGAACCCGACAGTCACGACGAGCACCGCCACGAACAGCCCGCGATTCACCGCCGGCACGAAGACCTGACCCTCGTGCTCGGCAGAAGTCTGTCGGATCCGCAGATGCGGCAGATACCCCAGGCGCAGCGCCTGCCGGGAGACCGAGAACGCGCCCGAGATGACGGCCTGCGACGCGATCACGGTGGCCATCGTCGCCAGCACCACCATCGGGAGCTGCGCCCAGGACGGCAGCAGGAGGAAGAACGGGCTGCTGCGGGCGTCCGGGGACCGCAGGATCAGCGACCCCTGCGCCAGGTAGTTCAGCGTGAGCGCCGGGAAGACGAGGGCGAACCAGGCGGCCCGGATGGGTCCCGGTCCGAAGTGGCCCATGTCGGCGTAGAGCGCCTCGGCACCGGTGATAGTCAGCACCACGGCCCCCATCGCGACGAACGCGATCCCCGGCCGGTCAGCGATGAACGCCCCGCCATACGTGGGTGACAGGCCTTTGACGACCGACGGGTGCCGGATGATCTCCCGGAGGCCGAACCCCCCGAGGCTGGCGAACCACACCAGCATCACGGGTCCGAAAGCGCTTCCGACCCGCTGGGTGCCGAAGCGCTGGATGATGAACAGCAGGGTGAGGATCACCAGCGCGATCGGCAGCACGACATCCTTCAACCCCGGCTGGCTGACCTCGAGACCCTCGACCGCCGAGAGCACCGAGATGGCCGGGGTGATGACGCTGTCGCCGTAGAACAGCGATGCGCCGAGGACGCCGAGCCCGAGGAGCAGGGCCGCCCACCGGCTGCTGCTCTTGTCCAGGAACCGGTGGATGAGGGCGGCGAGCGCCATGACACCGCCCTCCCCCTCGTTGTCGGCCCGGAGGATGAACAGGACGTACTTCACCGAGACGATCAGCGTGATCGACCAGAAGACGAGCGAGATCACCCCGTACACGTCCGACGGCGTCGGGCCCACAACACCGTTGTCGATGGAGAACACGGTCTGCAGCGCGTACAGCGGGCTGGTGCCGATGTCGCCGTAGACCACACCCAGAGCGCCGAGCAGCAGAGCCGGGCGCAGCCAGCCGTGCCGGCTGTCCGGTTCACTGCCAACCAGCTTGTCGCCTTTGAGGCGGTCCGGCGCCACATTCTCACTGTTGACGAGTTCGCTCACTCAGCCAGCATCACCCCGTCGGGCGGGGACGGACCGGCCGCCACCGGCAAAACGGTGTCAAGGTCGCCCTCCGGCGCGGGAAGCGGCGCGCGATGGTCCGGCTGGCACCCCCCGGCGGACCGGCTCCCCCGTAACCCGGTCCTCCCTCACCCTGCCCGTGGCCGTGCCACCACGCCTATGGTCCGCGCTTCGGCAAGGACTCGGGAGGGGCCCAGCCGTGAACCCGCCCAGATCGCCGAATACCGCGCGGTTTCTGTGGTTGGTTACCACCGGACCGCGTGCCACCTCCGTGTCACGGCAGCCGCAACGCTTGAACACCGACCCTGCACTGTTCGTCATCCCACCAGGGTCGGGCAGTCGCTCCAGGCCACCCACAACGTCCGCTGGGCACACCACCGGCACCAAGCACTTCCGGCACCGCGCCGTCGGAAGCTCGCACTCGCCTACGAGGGACTTGCGCGATCCGCCGACTCCGGGCAGACGCTCATCACCTTCAACGCCGCGCCCGGGCTCGGCGGCGAGCGAGGCGCTGAGCTTCCTCGCCGGCTCAGCCGCATAGACATCCGTTCCCGCATCACAAGCACCGGCGCACGAGCCACCCCTGCCCTGACCGCCAAGCCAGCCGAGAACGCCGGCTGCACAGCGACCACGAACGGCCCTCATGCCCGTTGAGCTCTACCGCGGTGCGACACATCAGCGGGTGGTCGGTCATCCGCATATGCCGATGAGCGGGAGTTCACAGCAGCCGGTCGGGGGGGCAGTAGATGACGTGCGCCTCTGGACGGTGGACATCCGACGTCGCGACGCTGGACCCAAGAGAGGGGAATCGGCATGGACCGCTGGGAGTACAAGATCGCTGATCTGACGAAAGTGGAGAAGGACCTCGGCGAGCTGAATCGGCTTGGTGCCGAAGGATGGGAAGCCGTCGGAATGCGGCGAGTGGCGAACGGCTGAAAGGCATGGCCCCGGCCTCCAGAGGTCAAAGCCTCTCGAATCGTGTACCCGAGCGATACGCCAACGGGCAACGCCGTTCGGCGTTCGCACGACCGAGGCACGGCACCAAGACGTGGTTTCAGCACACAACGCAACGCAGACCCGTGCGCCTGACCTTGGTGCTGAGGTCAGACGAGCACTTGAGGTGAAGGCGTGGGCTGGTCTTCGACGGCTCGGGTGCCCAGGGGTCCCGCTTGATCGCGTGTTTCGAAGCCCTTGACGATCAGCCACAGAGCCAGGGCGATCTCCTGCAGCCCCAAGGGCGCCTCCAGCCCGACCTGTGGGCCGGACAGGGGCTTCAGTCCGTACATGACCAGCAGTCCAGCGACAAGGTAGGCCGCCGCGCCGACGAGTCCCCAGAGGGACAACCATCGCGGGACCAGACGCGACCGGTAGAACGCGGCGTTGAGGACCAGTGCGCCGACGCTGAACACGGCGGCGTCCAAGATGGCGTGCCCGGCCCAATCCCGCTGAGCCATGATCAGGCGACCGACCGCCGCGAACCCGCTGCCGTGATCCGAGGCGACGTAGTTCTCACTGACGCTGATCAGGGCAAGGAGCCCCGTCCCGCTGACGATGTAGATCACGGCTTCGACCGCCCGCGCCACGACGTAGCCCATCGCGAGACGCTCGGTTCCCCGTCGAAGCACGGGATAGATCACGACGGCGATGGCCACCACCGCCACCCCCATGACGAGCTGCAGCAGCACTCCGGTGGCCAACCGATCCGGGTGTGCTGACGCCGCGGTGAGGTAGTCATCACCGCCCACGACGGACTCCTGCAGCGGCAGCCCGATGAGACCTGCGATCGTGCCCACGAGGAACAGGGTGCCGACCACCCGCGCCGTCGCTCGATCTGTCATGACAGTTCCGTTCCGGTAGATGAGGCCGTCGCGTCAGTGCCCGCCACGGCTTCAGCAGCGCCCGTCTCGACGTCCCGTGGTTCGAGTACGACCACGGCGGTCTCGGTCGGGCGGCGGGCGGCGTAGGCGTCGAGGTTCTTGTCGATCTCCGCCAGGCGCGACCACAGCCGCGCGCGTTCGGCGCCGTGGGCACGGCGCGCATGGACGGGTCGTACACCGTTCTTCGTCTGAACGATCGCGTCAGGCTGAGCCTGCAGGTTGAGCCACCAAGCCGGCTCGGCCGCACCCCAGCCGTTCATCGCCATCATGACGAGGTTGTCGCCGTCCTCGAAGTAGCCGACGACGACCTGGCGAGCCTGCCCGGTGCGCCGGCCGGTGGTGGTGAGGCGGAGTGCTCCCCACCCGTCGGGCTTCGGCCGCCATAGCCCCCTCCGGCCGTCAGTCGCCCGCACCAGCCTGCGATGCGCGTGCCAGAACAGCACGATGAACCAACGAGGCGGCAACCAGGCCCGTTGCCGGCGGGGAGACGCGGCCGGCGTGCTTCCGTGCGGGCTCATAGCAAGATCGTGGGTGCCGTCGCAGCGCGGCACCAGAGCCGAAGTGCCCGCAGATCAGTACCACCGACCTGAGCGGCCCGGGTTTGGGCCGGCATCTCGGGCTGCCGGCACGGTCCGGCTCTGAGCGAACGCGGCACCAACGCCGGGTTCCTACGCGCTCTGACGCGGCCACTTCCACGCTGTTCGCGCGATGACGGCGAGGAGAAGCACCTCGACGACGCTGCCGATGATGTAGTACGCCCAGGTCTCGCCGATGCACGACACGACGATCGTGACGATGTACACGGCGCTGATGGTGATGTTGCTGATTCTGCTGACCCGCGGCTTGAGCAGCAGCGACAGGACCACCATCAACGACGGCACCAGGATGTAGATCAACGTCGCCGTCAGGAAGGCCTGGTTCACATCGATCGACGGACTGACCACCTTGCCGTCCAGGGCAGCTCGCAGGACGTCGCCCCGCAGGTACGCGAAGATGTCGACGTAGGCGAACACGAAGAGCATGGCCGTCCACAACGCGGCCAAGACGATCTTCACATCTACGGGCGTGTCCCGGTAGGGCTGCGTAGCAAAGCTGCCGCCGCTTCGGTTGTGCGAATCCCGCTCCGGTGCGGCCAGAGTTGAGTTGGCGACGAACACCTTGTGCTCGGTCGTTGGCCTGGACACGACAACCTCCGCGGGCGACGGCGCCGCGCACGGGCGCAACTCGCCACGACAAGCGTTGCGACACTCGCCTTCTCGGGGAAGGGACGAACGTCCCCGGCGCGACCGTCGAGCAGCAGCGTGTCCGCTGCCTAGCGCATGCACCGTCGGCCTCAAGGACCGATTCGGACACGCCGGGTTGTCCGGCTAGGGGAGAACGACGCTGCGCTGCGTGGTCTTCAGCAGGATCCAGGCGACGGACCGGAACCAGAAGATCTGCAGCAGGCCGAAGGCCGCTGCCGGTGCGTGAACGGATGATCCCCAAGCCAGCGGGCAAGTTCCGTCGGCTGGGCATGACGGTCAGCCAGTGAAGTTCGGAGCGCCCGGTACCGGCGTCGCCGGGATAGCGGAAGTCCCGATGCGGTCGACCCGAGTGACGACCCAAATGCCCGTCGACCCCTCACGGACGGGCTGCCCGAGCTGAAGGCTGACGATTTCGCCCGTCCCTGAGTTGGTGACCTCTACGGTGTGCGGATCCCCCTGACGAACCTCCCGCCGACTCCAACCCAGATCATCGACGGCGAATGCTCGGGCGACCACGACAGGGTCCAATCGCCACGGCTGGTGTCCTGCGTCGACCGCCTGCTGCAGGGTCTGGGCCTGGGCGAACGTCACCCCGATCCCGACCACGTCGCCGGGGGCATGAGAGGGCGAGGATGTCGTCGCCGTTGCGACCGCCCGGTTCAGGTCCGGGGCCGCCGTCACCACGGCCGCCGCTGCAATGACTGCAAGGGCCGAGGCGAGTACTCGGCTGGCGTCCCGACGCGAGTTGTCCATCGATGTCTCCGTCCTCCGGTTGGTGGCGGATGCAAGCTACTGCCACCTACGCCGCCGGCCGGCGTTGGGACGCGGCGCGTCCTGCGCCCCTCGACTGCGACGGGCTGCTCGCCATCATGGCGCTCGTGTCGCGCTGCGCGGCAGCAACCCGCAGACAGGTGAACCGCCGACGTGCTCGCGAACTCACCCGGGACAGCGACGCATTCTTGCGTATGTGGGGCGGCAAGGGGGTTCGGGGTCAGATGCGCCCGAACCGGTTCCGGCACCCCTCGTCGGAGAGGCGCGGCGAGATACCGGGCCCACGCTGCTTGTCCGGACGGCGACCTTCGGCTCTAGCCGGCACGGCACCGCGCAGAGACGCTCCGGCTTGGTGAGGCCCGTTCTCGCGGCCACCAGAACTCACTGTCGCCCATCACTGGAGGTACCCATGCAGAAGATCAAGGATGCGGCATCGGAGTTCCTGGCCGACAAGCGCGTGGCGGTGACAGGCGTTTCGCGTCACCCGGGTTCGCACGGCAGCAACGCCGTCTACAAGCGGCTGCGCGACCGCGGCTACCAGGTCTTCGCAGTGAACCCGAACGCGGACGAGGTCGAAGGCGACCGGTGCTACCACGACCTTCGGTCCGTGCCGAGCGACATCGACTGGGTGGTGATCGGCACCAAGCCGGAAACCGCGGACAACACCATGCGCGAGTGCGCCGAGCTCGGAATCCGGCGCGTGTGGATGCATCGCGGTCCCGGCGGCGGAAGCGTGTCCCAGTCAGCGACGGAGTACGGCCGCGAGCACGGCATCAAGGTCATCGCCGGCGGCTGCCCCTGCATGTTCGGCCCCACGGGCGATCCCGGCCACAAGGCGATGCGGCTAGTCTTCGGCCTCACGGGCAACGTGCCCAGACGGGTCGAGTAGCCCAACGCCAACCGGCGACTTCCCGACCGGCACCGTCAGCCGGACATGGCTTCGTCCGCGGCGAACGGCGGCGACGACCGCGTCCGCGACGGTGCTCGGATCGATGTCGACCAGCAGGCGCAGGCTGTACAACCGCCGGAAGCCGGCATCGGTCGGTGGATGCTTTCTTGGCATCGCGCAGCATCTGCGTCGGGATCGGGCCGAGCTTGACGAGGGTCGTTCCGATCAGCAGGCCAGCCAGCTCGAGGCGCAGCTCGGCGGTGAAGTGGCTCAGCGCTGCCTTGGATACCGCATACGGTGCCATTCCCGGCAGCATCGCCACCCCGGCCAGCGACGACATGTTGATCAGGTGACCGCCTCCCGGCTGGACGGTCATCCGGATCACCGCGTATCGGCACAACCGCATCGGCGCCAGGACGTTGACCTGAATCACCTCTTCGACGTTGGCCCACTTGGCGTCGGCAAGATCGTCGGCGTAGGCCGCACCGGCGTTGTTCACCGGGACGTGCAACGGCCTGACGGCCCGCGGCGGCGTTCATCCTCGTCGGGCTCCTCGCCACCATGGCCCTGCCGGCCGCCGCCGACGAGCCCGAAACCCCGGCAGACCCCGAGCAGAAGACCGCAACACACTCCGTCTGAATCGACGCCATCCGCCCGTCGGCGCATGGCTGGTGACCCGACGTCCGTGAATCGGATGACGCGCTGCGCGCATGGCCGCGAGACATTGAGAACGCGAGACGCGCCGCTGGCACCCTCTGTTCTGTGCGGCGATCGACGTGCCGACCATCACGATGACCGGTTTCAGACCCCACTCGGCAATGAGCCCACCATGCGCGGAAACAACTTCCGTGGGCCTTCCGCGAGGGTGGGGGCCTCGCAGCAGCGAGAAATTGCCCCGACGACGATGAGCAGAAATTGGTCTTTTCCTCGCGTTCGCCGGACGACACTCGCACCGTGAGGTACCGACGGACCGTGCCCGCGAGGGTGTTCTCGTGCCGCGCCCGGGTCTACGTGGTTCCTTGCGCTTCGTCGTGATTCGCGCGGACCAGCAGCTTGAGCCCGCTCATCCCTCGGACCCGCTCAGTGCACGTTGGACGACGCCAGGGTGGAGGCGAATATCTGCCATGCGAGAAGGCTTTTTGCCGTCAGGGAGAGCGTGATGTAGACCCGCTCACCGAAGAGGTAGTCCTTCCACTTCCCGATCTGCTTGTACTGCAGATACTGGTTGATGGCGAAG
>DATITC010000031.1:0-2682 GCA_035468175.1 Frankiaceae bacterium
CGGGACGAGCGTCGGCCGTTGTCGATTCCGACGGTGCGCGACCGGATCGTGCAGACCGCAGCGAAGATCGTCCTCGAGCCGGTGTTCGAGGCCGACTTCCTGCCCTGCTCGTTCGGCTTCCGGCCGAAGCGCGGCGTGCACGACGCCCTGCAGGTGCTCATCGACGAGTGCTGGCGGGGTCGTCGCTGGGTGGTCGAGACGGATATCGCCAACTGCTTCGAGGCGATTCCGCACGACCGGTTGATGGCGGCGGTGGAGGAACGGGTCAGTGACCGAGCGCTGCTGAAGCTCCTGCGCGGCATGCTGCGCGCCGGGGCGCTGGCGGACGGATCGGTGCGCCGGCCGGTCTCGGGCACTCCGCAGGGCGGGGTGGTCTCCCCGCTGCTGGCCAACGTCTACCTGCACCGGCTTGACCGGGCGTGGCAGGCGGGCGCGGGCCGCGGGGTGCTGGTCCGGTATTGCGATGACCTGGTGGTGTGCTGTGCCAGTCAGGCCGAGGCGCAGGCGGCGTTGGCCGTCCTGACCTCACTGCTGGCGGACCTGGGGCTGTCGATCAAGGCGGCCAAGACCCGGATCGTGCACCTGACCGAGGGTGGCGAGGGGCTGGACTTCCTCGGCTTCCACCACCGGTGGGTGCGCGCGACCGGGCCGACGGTCCGGCACGTCCAGTTCCTGGCCCGCTGGCCCACGCGGGCGGCCATGCAGCATGTCCGGGATCGGGTCCGGGAGCTCACCTCCCGGCGCCGGCTGCTGCGGCCGGTCGAACAGGTGGTCGCCGACGTCAACCGGGTGGTGCGCGGCTGGGCCGCGTTCTTCCGGTACGGCAACAGCCACCTCGCTTTCGACAAGATCAGCTCGTATGTCCGGATGCGACTGGCGCTGTTTGTCGCCAAGCGGCACAAGCGCAGTCGGGCCTTCGGCTGGTGGGTGGTGGCGTTCGCCTCCCCGAACCAGCTCGGGCTGATCGACCTCAACGGCACCGTCGTCGCTCCCAGACCCTTCCGGGACTGGCGGGCGAGGCCGAATGCCGGCGGTGAACGACGTCGGTGAGCCGTGTGCGGGAGAACCGCATGCACGGTTCGACGGGGGGCGGCTGGAAACGGAGCGTCGGCCATGGTCGGAGCGAAAGCTGTCCGGGGGAAACCCCGGGCAGGAGCGCCGAGACCTAACGTCGATCAACGCCACCGCGCCAGCCGCCCACCCTACGTGCGCCCAGCGGAACGGGAGGTGACCTCGTGTCGTAGAGGTCTATCTGCTGTTCGTGCTCGTCGTCGCTTGCCGGTGGGAGTCCGGTCCGGGTAGCTGCCAGGAGGCCCGGTAGCAGGCTGCCGGCGTCAGGGGGAAACGCCTGGCGTCGAAGCGCAGCGTCGAAAGCCCTTCCAAGGGGGAGCGACTGGGCGGTCCGCAGCATGACGCGAAGCCTGCAGCGTCGTTAGAGGTCCCGGCCGTGAGGTCGGGAGCAGGGGGAGCCGAGCCGCTGAAATCACGGCGAAGGCCACGGACGCGGTGAAGATCCTGGAACAGCAGCCGCCACGAACCCTCCGGCGTATGGGGCGCGGAACGTCCAGACAGTGACGGCGGGAACTGGGGAGGCCCTCCCCGGCCCAGCGGCTGCGATTCCGCTGGCGCGGGTCGGTCCTATAACCGATGACCTCGGGAAGTGGGCCGGTCGCCGGGTGGGCGTCGGAGGCGGCCGTAGTACCGATCGAGCCGGGCGGACAGCACAACCCCCGGGGAGGGAAGGGCCGCTGCTTCGTCGGTGCGTCGACAACGGAGACGGGCGGGTGAGTGCCCTCGTGGCTAGTCCCACCAAGCAAGATGAGCAAGATCGAGTCCAAGCTCTGCAGTGGACGCTGTACCGGGCGGCCAAGGTCGATCCCGGGCGACGGTTCCACGCGCTCCACGACAAGGTCTATCGCAGAGACGTCCTGGAGCGGGCGTGGGTCCAGGTGCGCCGCAACGGCGGCGCGGCTGGCATCGACCGGACCACCATCAGCGCGGTCGAGCAGTACGGAGTGTCCCGACTGCTCGACGAGCTGGCCACGCAGCTCAAGGACGGCAGCTACCGGGCCGCTCCGACCCGGCGGGTGATGATCCCCAAGCCGGGCCGGGACGAGCGTCGGCCGTTGTCGATTCCGACGGTGCGCGACCGGATCGTGCAGACCGCAGCGAAGATCGTCCTCGAGCCGGTGTTCGAGGCCGACTTCCTGCCCTGCTCGTTCGGCTTCCGGCCGAGGCGCAGTGTGCACGACGCCCTGCAGGTGCTCATCGACGAGTGCTGGCGGGGTCGTCGCTGGGTGGTCGAGACGGACATCGCCAACTGCTTCGAGGCGATTCCGCACGACCGGTTGATGGCGGCGGTGGCGGAACGGGTCAGTGACCGAGCGCTGCTGAAGCTCTTGCGCGACATGCTGCGCGCCGGGGTGATGGTGGGCGGCTCGGTCCGCCGGCCGGTCTCGGGCACTCCGCAGGGCGGGGTGGCCTCCCCGCTGCTGGCCAACGTCTACCTGCACCGGCTCGACCGGGCATGGCAGGCGGGCGCGGGCCGCGGGGTGCTGGTCCGGTACTGCGATGACCTGGTGGTGTGCTGTGCCAGTCAGGCCGAGGCGCAGGCGGCGTTGGCCGTCCTGACCTCACTGCTGGCGGACCTGGGGCTGTCGATCAAGGCGGCCAAGACCCGGA
>DATITC010000032.1:0-14944 GCA_035468175.1 Frankiaceae bacterium
ATCGCCGGCGTGCTCGTCGCCGTCCTGCTCATCGCCGCGTGCCTGTCGATCGTGATCGGCAATCGGAACACCAAGAAGGTGACCGCTGACTTCCAGCGGGTCACCGGCCTCTACACGGGCTCCTCGGTGCGGTTGCTCGGCATCAAGATCGGCAAGATCACCAAAATCGAGCCGATGGGGCAGTTCGTCCGCGTCAGCATGACCTATGACGGCAAGTACCGGCTCCCGGCCGACGCGCAGGCCGCGATCATCCCGCCGTCGCTGATCGCCGACCGCTACGTCCAGTTCACCCCGGTCTACCGGGGCGGGCCGATCCTGCGGGACAAGGCTCGCATCCCGGTGAGCCGCACCATGGTGCCGGTCGAGCTGTCGACGGTGCTGAAGAGCGTCAATGACCTCTCGGTCGCCCTCGGCCCGAACGGTGCGAACTCGGATGGGGCCCTGTCCCGGCTCGTCACCGTCTCCGCGAACAACCTGCGCGGTAACGGCGAGCAGATCCACAGCACTGTGACCGACCTGTCCAAGCTCTTGACGACCCTGGCCGACAACAAGGGCGACCTGGTGGGGACGATCAACAACCTCGACCAGTTCACGCACGCCCTGCGCAATAGCGACGGAGCGGTGCGCAGCCTGACCCGCGACCTCGCGACGGTCTCCTCGCAGCTCTCCGGAGACCGGCAGAACCTCTCCGAGGCCATCTCGACGCTCGGGGTCGCACTCGGTGACGTGACCCAGCTGGTGCGGGACAACCGCGGCACGTTGGTCGCGGATGTGAAGGGGCTAACGGACGTGACCGGCACGCTGCTCAAGCAGAAGCAGGCGCTGGCGGAGATTCTCGACGACGCTCCGACAGCGCTCCAGAACCTCGACGGGGCCTACGACCCCGAAGCGCAGGCGCTGCGGACCAAGAACAACATCCTGATGGGCGCCAACCCGACGCTCTACTTGTGTCAGATCCTGAAGTCGCTTCTGAACCCTGATGCGAACAGTGGTCTGAGCGCTCCGGGAGTGTCCCGGACGGCCTACGGAACCGTCTGCGACCCGAGTGGGCAGTTGCTCCCCGGCACCGACATCGGAAAGGTCATCGGGCAACTCACCGATGGCCTTGTCCCTACGGTTAACAAGTGAGCGCCCGCCGCGCGCCGCGCGCACTCGCGGTGCTGTTCCTCGTCTGCGCGTTCACGCTGACGGGGTGCCGCGGGCTGACCGATGTCCGCCTGCCCGGTGGCAACGCGGGCAAGCACCCCTACCAGGTCACCGTGATCTTCGACGACGTCCTGAACCTCGAGCAGCAGGGGGCTGTCCGGGTGAACGACGTGGCCGTCGGTGACGTCGCGAAGATCAAGAACCAAGGCTTCAAGGCTGCAGTGACGATTCGGATCCGCAAGGATGTCGTCCTGCCGGCGAACACATTCGCCGAGCTGCGTCAGACAAGCCTGTTCGGTGAGAAGTTCATCGCGCTGGGACCCCCGCCGCCGCCGGAGCAGCCGCAGGGTCGACTCCTGAACGGCGCTGTCATCGACCGGTCCGGTCGTAACCCGGAAACCGAAGAGGTCTTGGCCGCACTCTCCGCCCTCCTCAATGGCGGCGGTGTCGCGCAGTTGCAGACGATCTCGGTCGAGCTGTCCAACGCCCTCGCCGGCCGTGAGACGAACGTGCGAGACGCGCTACGTCAGGTGGACCACCTGGTCGGCGCGCTGGACGACCGGAAGCAGGAGATCGTTCGAGCGCTCGACAACGTCGACGCCCTCGCCGCCCGGCTGGCCCGACAGCGCGCGACGATTGCCTCGGCTCTCGACAACATCCCGCCGGCGCTCGCCGTCCTCGCGGATCAGCGGTCGCAGCTGACGCGGATGCTCACCAGCCTGTCGAACCTGGGCCACGTCAGCGACGACGTGATCGCCAACAGCCGGACCAACACGGTGGCGGTGCTCAACAACCTCCAGCCGATCCTGAGCAATCTGGACTCGGCTCGGCAGAACATCGTCGCGTCGCTGGAACTGCTGACGAACTACCCGTTCCCATCGACGGTGACGAACGGCGTGCACGGTGACTACACCGGTCTCTACGCCAGCCTCGACCTGAACCTCAACGACCTCATTCGTGGCCTGACCTCATCCCAGGCCGGGAACCCGATCACCGGCTCCACCGGCGCTGCCGGCAGTCAGGGCGGTACCAACCCGCTTGGCGCGGTGACTCAGGCGGTGCCGGGCGGCGGAAGTGCGCCGTCGACGCAGTCGGTACCGAACACCGCTGTGCCCAAGGTCCTCGGCGGCATCACCGGCCAGAGCGCCACCGCGCCAGACGGATCGGACTACACCAGAGTGATACTGCAGGGGATGAGCTCGAAGTGATCACTCGGTTCATAAAGATCCAGCTTTCGGTCTTCCTCGTCATTGCCCTCGGGGCATTGGCGATCACCGGCGTCAACTACGTCGGCCTCAACAAGATGATTTCGAAGCCGTACAAGGTGAAGATCTACCTCACCGAGACCGGCAACGTGTTCAAGAACGCGGACGTCACGTATCGCGGGGTCACCGTCGGTCGGGTGCAGAAGGTCGACGTGGCGACCAACGGTGCCGTCGTGACCGTCGGGATCGAACACCAGAACAACCACATCCCGAAGCAGGTGCGCGCCGAGGTGCAGAAGCTCTCCGCCGTCGGCGAGCAGTACATCGACCTCACCCCGCAAGTCAGCGGTGGTCCCTACCTCAAGAACGGCGACAGCGTCCCCTACGCGATGACGTCCACGCCGGTCGACGAGAACACGGTGCTGGTGCACGCCAACGAACTGGTGCGCACCATCCCGAAGGGTGACCTGGTCACGACCGTCGACGAGCTCGGCAAGGCGTTCGACGGGTTAGGACCGGACCTGCAGCGGGTGATCGACCGCGGCAACGAGGTCATCACCGCGTTCCAGAGCGACCTGCCGCAGACGATTCGTCTGATCGAAGAGGGCCGCGTCGTCCTCAACACCCAGATCGACGTGGGCCCGCAGTTCCAGAGCTTCGCCCACGACATCGCTGACGTGTCCCAGACCCTGCGGGACGACGACTCGTCGCTTCGGCGGCTGCTCGACAACGGCTCGGCCGCGGCCCCTGAGTTGAACAGGTTGCTGACGGATCTCCGTCCCGAGCTGCCGCTGTTCCTCGGGAACCTCATCGCGCTCGGTCAGATCCAGGCGGCCCGGCTGCCCGGGCTCGACCAGCTGCTGGTGATCTATCCCAAGGTGATCGACGGCGCGTATGCCACGCTGTCCGACCCGGGCAAGGGCGCCAAGTTCGGCATCGTCACCGACCAGTTCCCGGTCTGCACCAACGGCTACCTGCCGAAGTCGCAGCAGACCACCGCGACCAACAAGAAGCCTGGCAAGGGCGGCAACGACGGTGCACCGGTGCGCCTCGACCTGGGCTGCAAGGAGTCGACCGGTAGCAAGGTGGACGTGCGCGGTTCGCGCAACACGCCACGTCCGGCCGGGGACACCACCGACCCGGCGCTCGGTGGCTACAACTACGGCAACGCCTCCGCCCCCTCGAGCTCGGGCTACGGCACCACCGGCAGCAACCCGACCGCGGCGTCCATCACAGGCAGCGGCGCGGCCCCCACGGCCACCGGCGACACCGGCCCGAACGTCGCTCCGCCGTCGACCAACATCGTCGACCGGGCCGCCTACGATCCGGGGAGCGGGCTGGTCACCGCCCCTGACGGGTCGCAGTACTTCCTCGGGTCCAACGGGGGTCAGCAGGCCGTGCTCGGCAACGACAGTTGGAAGCACCTGTTCCTCGCGCCGCTGACGGCGTGACGGCGATCCGGAGAGGTAACGGGTCACCAGCCCAAGGAACGGCGCCCGGTTTTCCTCACGGGGTCGTGGCAGGTTCAGGGCGTACCGTGACCCGCGTCTCCGGCGCGGCCGGCTCCCTTACCCGATCGAACGAAGGACCGTGATGGCCGACATGACGCCCGACGACACCGACGGCGGCGAGACCCCGCCGACGTCCGGTACCCGTCGGGCCGGGCTCGATCGGCTGCGCGCGGCGCGCGGCGGGTCGAGCGCTGGTGTGCCTGCTGGCGACCGACCGGCCGACGACGCCGGTGGCGGCTCGGGCTCCGGCTCGGATTCAGGCTCGAGTTCAGGGGAGCGCGTGAGCGGGTCCACCGCGCTGCTCGAGAGTGAGCGCGCCACTGAGGCGACGCGGGAGATCGACGGCTCGCAAGACGCCGACACCGCTACCGACACCGATACCGCCGCCCCGGCCGCTCCCGGGCGTCGTGCCCGGCGCGGGGGTCGCGCGTCCGGTGCAGGTGTCGCGTCCGCCGGGACGTCTGCCGACAAGAGCCGTGGGCGCCAGACCGCCGGGAAGGCGTCCACCGCGCAGGCGACGCGGTCCTACCGGGGGCGGCTCATCGTTGCCCTCGTGCTGGGGCTGCTCGTGGTGGGGCTTCTCGTCCCCGTGATCGCGATGCGGCACCGCATCGTTGGCCAGTCGAAGGAAGACAAGGCCGTCACGAGCCTGGTCGACAAGCGCGTCGACGCGCTTGCAGCGGCGCGACGCTTCACCATCACGTTCTTCAGCCCGGACTACAAGAGCGTCGACAGCTACAACGACACGGTGTCTGCGGCGGCCACCGGGAGCTGGCTGAACGACTTCAACGGCAAGAAGGGGCAGCTCAAGAGCCTCCTGACGCAGGTGCAGTCGCAGGCGACCGGTCACGTGCTGGCGGCCGGCGTGAGCAAGGTGTCCGGCAACGACGTCGAGGTGTTGCTCGTCGTGGACCAGGACGTCAAGAACACGACGAGCAAGGGGAAGACGGTCACGAACCGATACCGGGTGCGCCTGTCCATGCAGAAGTCCGCCAAGGGCTGGCTCGTGACCAACCTCGAGCCGGTGGTCTGAGATGGCGAAGTCGACCACCGAGCGGGACACACCGGAGACGGACGGTCCGAACGAGGACGTCTCGGAGGCGAACGTCGTGGAGTCGGACGACCAGCACGACCAGGTTGAGCTGGAGAAGCAGCCGCCCGGCGACGACGTCGTCACCGAATGGACCAACGTCCCGGCCGACAGCACGGACGAGGCCGACACCGGAACGGGTGCCGGCACAGAGCAGGCGGGCAAGAAGCGCGGCCGACGGGCCCGGCGGGCGGCTGCCGCGGCGCGCGCGGCCTCGAACGAGGGTAGCGACGCCCGCACCGGCGGTTCCGCTGCCAAGGCGGGCGACTCAAAGGCGGGCACCGGCAAGGTCAGCGGCTCCAAGGCCGGCACCGGCAAGGTCAGCGGCTCCAAGGCTGGCACCGGCAAGGTCAGCGGCTCCAAGGCGGGCACCGGCAAGGCCACCAGTGCGAAGTCTGGCAAGGCAGGCGCGTCCGGTTCCTCGGGCGGCAGACGGCTGAGCGCTACCGCCCTCGTTCGCCTGATCGTCGCGCTCGGCGTCGTCGTGCTCCTGCTCGCCGTCGTCCTGGTCATCCAGCTCGTCAAGGGGCCCGGCAACGGGCCCACGTTGGCGAAGGCGGAGGACCGTCGTGAGGCCGCGCGGCAGGCCGCCGAGAACGTGGTTCCGCGACTCTTCTCCTACGACTACCGGCAGATCGACGCGAACATCGCCGAGCAGGAGAAGCTGACGCTCGGGAAGATCAACAGCGACATCACGTCGCAGACGGCGCCGGCACTCAAGTCGCTCGCGCCGAAGCTGACCGCGGTCGTCCAGGCCGTGTCCCTCGGGTCGGCCGTTCTCACTGACGACAAGACCGGCGTGCAGGTGCTCGTGTTCGTCAACCAGGCCACGACCAACAACCTGCTCGCTGCCCCGCGCATCGACGGCAACCGCGTCGTGGTGACGATGCAGCAGGTGGAGGGTGGTCAGTGGAAGGTCGCCGATCTGAAGGCGCTGTAGTGCGCAGCGATCTTGTTTTCTCCCGGCGGGGGGAGTAACTTCCGCCGCCCGTGCGTTGCTCCACAGGAAGTCTGTCGCCGTCCGCGGCAGAGCCGGAACAGCTTGACCGTTCGCGAAGGCCAGATGCATGCTCGCCACGACGGTGAGACACGTTCAGATCATGAACCTGGACAGCAGTGCAGCCAGAGGCTACACTGCTCGTTTGCGCTGCCTGTCTACCCGCCTGCCCTGCAGGTCTCCACGCTTGCCGTGGGCGGCGCACGGCCGACCCGCCTCGAGCAGCACCGGAACATGCTGGTCCAACGCATATTGCGCCAGTCTGGTTCGGCTCGCAGGACCAGCCCGATCTACGTCCGTATCGACACCAGCCGCTGAAGAGCAAGTCTCTGCGCGCTTTACCCCGGCGCCCGAGAACAACAAACCAAAACCGACACACCGCACCGCCAGCCGCCCGAGAAACCGCTCCCCGAGACCCCCGCTTCCCTCGAAGAACCACTGCCTCCGCAGACGCCGCACGGATGCTCCCAACATCCGCACGACGCCGTCTCGCTGAGGCCCTGGAAGGACACCAGTTGCCGTCCCGTACTGCCTCTCGTATTTCCTTTGCCAAGATCGTCGAACCCCTCGCGGTCCCGGATCTGCTCCACCTGCAGACGCAGTCCTTCGACTGGCTGATCGGCAACGATCTCTGGCAGGCCCGCGTCCAGGAGGCCATGGACGCGGACCGCACCGACGTCCCGCTCACCAGTGGACTGGAGGAGATCTTCGAGGAGATCTCTCCCATCGAGGACTTCCAGGGGACGATGTCCCTGTCCTTCCGCGACCACCGGTTCGAGCCTTCGAAGTACTCCATCGAGGAGTGCAAGGACAAGGACATGACGTACTCGGCGCCGATGTTCGTCACCGCCGAGTTCACGAACAACAACACCGGTGAGATCAAGAGCCAGACGGTCTTCATGGGCGACTTCCCGCTCATGACCCCGAAGGGCACCTTCGTCATCAACGGCACCGAGCGCGTGGTCGTCTCGCAGCTCGTCCGTAGCCCCGGTGTCTACTTCGAGAAGTCGGTCGACAAGACCACCGACAAGGACACCTTTTCCTGCAAGGTCATCCCGAGCCGCGGTGCCTGGCTGGAGTTCGAGGTCGACAAGCGGGACACCGTCGGTGTCCGCATCGACCGGAAGCGTCGCCAGTCCGTAACTGTGTTGCTGAAGGCCCTCGGCTGGGACGACGCCAAGATCCTCGAGCGCTTCGGTGACTACGAGTCGATGCGCACCACCCTGGAGAAGGACCACACGGCCACGCAGGACGATGCGTTGCTCGACATCTACCGGAAGCTGCGACCGGGTGAACCGCCGACGCGGGAGAGCGCCCAGACCCTGCTGGAGAACCTCTTCTTCAACCCGAAGCGCTACGACCTCGCGAAGGTCGGCCGCTACAAGGTGAACAAGAAGCTCGACCTGGCGCTGCCGCGCGAGCAGGGCACGCTG
This sequence comes from Frankiaceae bacterium, assembly GCA_035468175.1. Taxonomy (GTDB): domain Bacteria; phylum Actinomycetota; class Actinomycetes; order Frankiales; family Frankiaceae; genus JAVEDQ01. Next base: position 7,383 of record DATITC010000032.1, read on the forward strand.
ACCGAGGACGACATCGTCTCGACCATCGAGTACGTCGTGAAGCTGCACGCCGGCATCAGCGAGGGCGAGAACGGCTTCCCGATCGAGGTCGACGACATCGACCACTTCGGTAACCGGCGTCTGCGCACCGTCGGCGAACTCATCCAGAACCAGGTCCGCCTGGGTCTGGCCCGGATGGAGCGTGTCGTCCGCGAGCGGATGACCACCCAGGACGTCGAGGCGATCACGCCGCAGACCCTGATCAACATCCGTCCGGTCGTCGCCAGCATCAAGGAGTTCTTCGGAACGTCCCAGCTGTCGCAGTTCATGGACCAGACCAACCCGCTGGCGGGTCTCACCCACAAGCGCCGTCTGTCGGCGCTCGGCCCGGGTGGCCTGTCCCGTGAGCGCGCCGGCTTCGAGGTCCGCGACGTGCACCCCAGCCACTACGGCCGGATGTGCCCGATCGAGACGCCGGAAGGCCCGAACATCGGTCTGATCGGCTCGCTCTCGACCTTCGCCCGGGTGAACCCCTACGGCTTCGTCGAGACCCCGTACCGCAAGGTCGTCGAGGGCATCGTCACCGACCAGATCGACTACCTGACGGCCGACGAGGAAGACCGGTTCATCAAGGCGCAGGCCAATGCGCCGCTGACCGAGGACAACCACTTCGCCGAGGCTCGCGTCCTGGTCCGCCGTAAGGGCGGTGAGGTCGAGTTCCTGCCGGGCAGCGAGATCGACTACATGGACGTCTCCCCGCGCCAGATGGTGTCGGTCGCGACGGCGATGATCCCGTTCCTCGAGCACGACGACGCCAACCGCGCCCTCATGGGCTCGAACATGCAGCGCCAGTCCGTCCCGCTGCTGCGCAGCGAGGCGCCGCTGGTCGGCACCGGCATGGAGGCCCGCGCGGCCAAGGACGCCGGCGACGTCGTCGTCTGCGAGCAGGACGGTGTGGTCGAGGAGCTCTCCGCCGACTTCCTCACCGTCATGCACGACGACGGCACCCGACGCACCTACCGGCTGGCGAAGTTCCGCCGCTCGAACCAGGGCACCTGCATCAACCAGCGGCCGATCGTCGACGAGGGCGACCGTGTCCTCGGCGGCCAGGTGATCGCCGACGGGCCGTGCACCGACAACGGTGAGATGGCGCTCGGCAAGAACCTGCTCGTGGCGTTCATGAGCTGGCAGGGCCACAACTACGAGGACGCGATCATCCTGTCGCAGCGCCTCGTGCAGGACGACGTCCTGTCCTCGATTCACATCGAGGAGCACGAGGTCGACGCCCGGGACACCAAGCTGGGCGCCGAGGAGATCACCCGGGACATCCCGAACGTCTCCGAGGAGGTCCTTGCCGACCTCGACGAGCGCGGGATCATCCGCATCGGGGCCGAGGTGACCACCGGCGACGTGCTGGTCGGCAAGGTCACGCCGAAGGGCGAGACCGAGCTGACCCCGGAGGAGCGCCTGCTGCGCGCCATCTTCGGTGAGAAGGCCCGCGAGGTCCGCGACACCTCCTTGAAGGTGCCGCACGGCGAGTCCGGCAAGGTCATCGGCGTTCGCGTGTTCTCCCGCGAGGACGGCGACGAGCTGCCCCCGGGCGTGAACGAGCTCGTCCGCGTCTACATCGCGCAGAAGCGCAAGATCACCGACGGCGACAAGCTCGCCGGCCGGCATGGCAACAAGGGCGTCATCTCCAAGATCCTTCCGGTCGAGGACATGCCGTTCCTGGAGGACGGGACACCCGTCGACATCGTGCTGAACCCGCACGGTGTGCCGCGCCGGATGAACATCGGCCAGATCCTGGAGACCCACCTCGGTTGGGTCGCCGCCACCGGCTGGCAGATCGACGGCGGGGACGAGCAGTGGAAGGAGCGCCTGCGTTCTGTCGGCGCCGACTCCGCCGCACCGGGCAGCAACCTTGCCACCCCGGTGTTCGACGGTGCCCGCGAGGAGGAGATCACCGGCCTGCTCGACAGCACCCTGTCGACGCGCGACGGACAGCGCCTCATCGGTGCTTCCGGCAAGGCGAACCTGCTCGACGGCCGCACCGGCGAGCCGTTCCCGGACCCGGTCTCGGTCGGCTACATCTACATCCTGAAGCTGCTCCACCTGGTCGACGACAAGATCCACGCCCGCTCGACCGGCCCGTACTCGATGATCACGCAGCAGCCGCTGGGTGGTAAGGCGCAGTTCGGTGGCCAGCGCTTCGGTGAGATGGAGGTGTGGGCCCTCGAGGCCTACGGCGCCGCATACGCGCTGCAGGAACTGCTCACCATCAAGTCCGATGACGTGCTCGGCCGCGTGAAGGTCTACGAGGCCATCGTCAAGGGCGAGAACATCCCCGAGCCCGGCATCCCCGAGTCGTTCAAGGTGCTGATCAAGGAGATGCAGTCGCTGTGCCTCAACGTCGAGGTGCTCTCCAGCGACGGCAGTTCCATCGAGATGCGCGACACCGATGAGGACGTCTTCCGCGCGGCGGAGGAACTGGGCATCGACCTGTCCCGGCGTGAGCCGAGCAGCGTCGAAGAAGTGTGACCGTGGGAGCGGCGAACCCTTGCTCCCGCGGAGCGAAAGGCAGTCGGCCGCAGGCCGTCAAAGCCGGAACTGAAGCTGAAAGCTTTCTGCCGTGTCTTAACTGTGAGAAAGAGAAGGTGAGCACGTAGTGCTCGATGTCAATTTCTTCGACGAACTGCGCATCGGTCTCGCCACCGCCGACGACATCCGTCAGTGGTCGCACGGTGAGGTCAAGAAGCCTGAAACGATCAACTACCGCACGCTCAAGCCGGAGAAGGACGGACTCTTCTGCGAGAAGATCTTCGGTCCGACCCGGGACTGGGAGTGCTACTGCGGTAAGTACAAGCGCGTCCGCTTCAAGGGCATCATCTGCGAGCGGTGCGGCGTCGAGGTGACGCGGGCCAAGGTCCGTCGTGAGCGGATGGGCCACATCGAGCTCGCCGCTCCGGTCACGCACATCTGGTACTTCAAGGGTGTGCCGAGCCGGCTCGGCTACCTGCTCGACCTGGCGCCGAAGGACCTCGAGAAGGTCATCTATTTCGCCGCCTACATGGTGACCAAGGTCGACGTGGAGAAGCGTCACCGCGATCTCCCGTCGATCGAGTCCGAGATGGGCGTCGAGAAGTCCCAGTTCGAGGGCAAGCGCGACGCCGACGTCGAGGTGCGGGCCAAGAAGCTCGAAACCGACCTGGCGGCCCTCGAGGCCGAAGGTGCGAAGGGCGATGCCCGCCGCAAGGTCCGCGAGCAGGCCGAGCGCGAGATGAACCAGATCCGCCGCCGGGCGCAGGAGCGCCTCGACCGGCTGGACACGGTTCTCTCCCGCTTCAAGGACCTGAAGGTCCAGGACCTCGAGAGCGACGAGCTGCTCTACCGCGAGCTGCGGGACCGGTTCGGCGAGTACTTCGAGGGCGGCATGGGCGCCGAGGCGCTCCAGAACCGCCTGCAGGAGTTCGACCTCGAGGCCGAGGCCGAGTCGCTGCGCGAGACCATTCGCACCGGCAAGGGCCAGAAGAAGGCCCGCGCCCTGAAGCGTCTCAAGGTCGTCACGGCGTTCCTCAACACGCGAAACAGCCCGAACGGCATGGTCCTCGACTGCGTGCCGGTGATCCCGCCGGACCTGCGACCGATGGTGCAGCTCGACGGTGGCCGCTTCGCGACTTCCGACCTGAACGACCTGTACCGCCGCGTCATCAACCGGAACAACCGGCTCAAGCGTCTGCTCGACCTCGGGGCGCCCGAGATCATCGTGAACAACGAGAAGCGGATGCTCCAGGAGGCCGTCGACGCACTGTTCGACAACGGTCGTCGTGGCCGCCCGGTCACCGGTCCCGGTAACCGGCCGCTCAAGTCGCTGTCCGACATGCTCAAGGGCAAGCAGGGCCGGTTCCGTCAGAACCTGCTCGGCAAGCGCGTCGACTACTCGGGCCGTTCGGTCATCGTGGTCGGCCCGCAGCTGAAGCTGCACCAGTGCGGCCTGCCGAAGCAGATGGCGCTCGAGCTGTTCAAGCCGTTCGTCATGAAGCGGCTGGTCGACCTCAACCACGCGCAGAACATCAAGAGTGCAAAGCGCATGGTCGAGCGGGCCCGCCCCGTCGTGTGGGACGTGCTCGAAGAGGTCATCACCGAGCACCCGGTGCTGCTGAACCGCGCACCGACCCTGCACCGTCTCGGCATCCAGGCCTTCGAGCCTCAGCTGGTCGAGGGCAAGGCCATCCAGATCCACCCGCTGGTCTGCACGGCCTTCAACGCCGACTTCGACGGTGACCAGATGGCGGTGCACCTCCCGCTGTCCGCGGAGGCGCAGGCCGAGGCCCGGATCCTGATGCTGTCCAGCAACAACATCCTGTCGCCGGCGTCGGGTCGTCCGATCACCTCGCCGACGCAGGACATGGTGCTCGGCATCTACTTCCTGACCCTGGAGCGCGAAGGCGCCGACGGGGAGGGCCGGATCTTCTCCTCGGTCTCCGAGGCGCAGATGGCGTACGACGCCAAGGTGCTGAACCTCCAGTCGAAGATCAAGGTCCGGCTGGACGCGCACATCGTGCCGCCGGCCGAGTCCATCGTCGAGGACGGTGAGCGTCCGCTCGTCGAGACGACGCTGGGCCGCTGCCTGTTCAACGAGGCGCTGCCGATCGGGTACCCGTTCGTCAACGCCGAGGTCGACAAGAAGCGACTCGGTTCGATCGTCAACGACCTGGCCGAGAAGTACCCGAAGGTGCAGGTCGCGGCTTCCCTCGACGCACTGAAGGACACGGGCTTCCACTGGTCGACCCGGTCCGGCGTCACGGTCGCCATCGACGACATCGTGGCACCGCCGCGCAAGGAAGAAATCCTGGTGGCCTACGAGGCCCGCGCGGAGCAGATCCAGAAGCAGTACGACCGCGGTTTCCTCACCGACGACGAGCGCCGTCAGGAGCTCATCCAGGTGTGGACCGAGGCGACTGCCGAGGTGGCGCGCGAGATGGAGTCCAACTTCCCGAAGCTGAACCCCGTCTACATGATGGTCAACTCCGGCGCCGGCGGAAACATGATGCAGGTCCGGCAGCTTGCCGGTATGCGTGGTCTGGTCGCCAACCCCAAGGGCGAGATCATCCCGCGGCCGATCAAGTCGAACTTCCGCGAGGGTCTCGACGTGCTGGAGTACTTCATCTCCACGCACGGCGCCCGCAAGGGTCTGGCGGACACCGCGCTGCGGACCGCCGACTCGGGCTACCTGACCCGGCGTCTGGTCGACGTCAGCCAGGACGTGATCATCCGCGAGGACGACTGCGGCACCGAGCGGGGCATCCCGATCGGCATCGCGGCACCGAACCGCGAGGGCGCGCTGGTCCGGGCTCAGCACGTGGAGACCTCGGTCTACGCGCGCACCCTGGCCACCGACGTCGAGGGCCCGGATGGCACGGTGCTCGCGCCGGCCGGTACGGACCTCGGCGACGTGGTGATCGACAAGCTCATCGCCTCCGGGGTTTCCGAGGTGCGGGTCAAGTCGGTCCTCACGTGCCAGTCGCGGGTCGGTGTGTGCGCCCAGTGCTACGGGCGTTCGCTGGCCACCGGCCTGCTGGTGGACGTCGGTGAGGCCGTCGGCATCGTCGCCGCACAGTCCATCGGTGAGCCCGGTACGCAGCTGACGATGCGCACCTTCCACACCGGTGGTGTGGCGGGTGACGACATCACGCACGGTCTGCCGCGTGTGGTCGAGCTGTTCGAGGCCCGTCAGCCCAAGGGCAAGGCGCCGATCACCGAGTCGGCCGGTCGCGTCCGCATCGAGGACACCGACCGCACCCGCAAGATCGTCGTCGTGCCGGACGACGGGTCCGAGGAGATGCCGTACCCGGTGTCCCGTCGTTCCCGGCTGCTCGTCGCCGACGGTGACCACGTCGGCGTCGGCGACCAGCTGATCGTCGGTGCCGTCGACCCGCACGAGGTGCTGCGAATCCTCGGCCCACGTCAGGTGCAGCTGCACCTCGTGGACCAGGCGCAGGACGTCTACCGGTCGCAGGGCGTGTCGATCCACGACAAGCACATCGAGATCATCATTCGCCAGATGCTGAAGCGGGTGAACGTGCTCGAGTCGGGTGACACCGACCTTCTGCCGGGTGAGCTCGTCGAGCGGGCTCGCTTCGAGGGCGAGAACCGGCGTGTGGTGGAGAGCGGCGGTCAGCCAGCCTCGGCTCGTCCGGTGCTCATGGGCATCACGAAGGCCTCGTTGGCGACGGAGTCGTGGCTGTCCGCGGCGTCGTTCCAGGAGACGACGCGGGTGCTCACCGACGCGGCGATCAACGCGCGCTCCGACAGCCTGCTGGGCCTGAAGGAGAACGTGATCATCGGAAAGCTGATCCCGGCTGGTACCGGTACTTCGCGGTACCGCAATATCCGGGTGGAGCCGACCGAGGAGGCTCGTGCCGCTGCCTACACGATGGGCAGCTACGAGGACCAGGACTGGGCGACCGCTGCCTTCGGCACCGGTACCGGCCAGGCTGTCCCGCTCGAGGACTACGACTACCGCGACTATCGGTAGTCCTTTTCACGTCCGTCGAACGAGCCCGGGGATCCTTGTGATTCCCGGGCTCGTTCGCGTTCGCGTTCGGTAAGCCCGGATCGGCTGCACGGCACCGGCGAAGTGCGTTTGAGTGTGAGGGCGGCCGGAGCGGCATTGCAAGTCATTCGCAACCGGATGGCAAGGGGTCGCTCCTAGCGTCGCCATTACCGAAGCCGCGACGGGGCGGCTGGTCCATCGAGCACGAGGTGATTGTCATGACTGTCCTGGTTGCGAAGTCCAGCAGTTCGTCGAAGTCCGGATCTTCGAAGTCCGGGTCCAGCAACACGCACACCGGCACCAGCACCTCGTACCGTCCGGGCACGTCGAATCATCACTCCAAAACCGGTTCGGTCCTCGGCGGGATCCTCGTGCTGGCGCTGCTCGCCGCCGTCGTGGTCGTCGGCCTGTTGTTCTGGTGGCGGCGGCGGAGTTCTCTGCCGAATCACACGCCGCACCCGGGCTTCGCCTCCGGCGGGGGGCCGGCCGGCGCGCAATCGGGTTACGGCAAGAACCTCTGACCGGGGCGACGGGGTCGGATGGTTTTTTCCTCGCCCCACTTCAGGTCAGCTGTCGTATGTACAGCCGATTGGATGTCGCCGTCGAGAAAGGGACTGCGGCCCGCCGGCGCGCAATCGGGTTACGGCAAGAACCTCTGACCGAGGCGACGGGGTCGGATGGTTTTTTCCTCGCTCCACATCAGGTCAGCTGTCGTCTGTACAGCCGATCTGATGTCGCCGTCGAGAAAGGGACTGAAGCCAGCCGGCTTCAGTTGTCGGTGAGCGTCGCCCCGTACTCGGAGACGGGCAGTGTGCGACTGCTGCTCCGTGCGACGGTGCCGCCGATCGCCTGAGCGCCGTCCAAGCCTGCGACCGAGTAGCGCCCGCTCCAGACGGCGGTCACTCCGATGCTTGCGCCGGGGCTGGGAGCGCCGTAGGCGTGGCTGATGTAGTGCCCAGGGCTCGTCCGTGGGTCGGTTCCGTCGTAGGCGCGTCCGGGCCATGTGTTGCTGTCGGTGGCACCGTCGCCC
>DATITC010000033.1:0-23844 GCA_035468175.1 Frankiaceae bacterium
CGTCATCCTGCGGCTCCGCAGCGGTCCGCCTTCGGACGACGAGGACGACGACGAGCCCGGGGACGACGAGCCCCAGGACGATAGGCCCCAGGACGATGGCCGCAGCCGATCCGGAAGCCGGCCCGGCCCGGAGCTGGGCTCCTGACGATGGCCGTGTTCGTGCCGGCCCGGAGGCCGACTGCGGCCAGCCGGTCCGTGGCGATGCCGCTGCTGCTACTCGTCGGCTTTGCGGCAGCCGTCGTCCTGCGGAGCGCGCTCGGCGGTGCCGCGGTCGCCCGATCGGTACCCGCCGGACTCGTATTCGCCGCCGGTCTGTTGGTCCTGGCCGTGACCTCGGCGCCGGCCGACGTCCTTCACGTTCGGCGGCGACAGCTGCTCCTCGGGGCAGTGGCCGGGCTGGCGGGCGCAGCGGTGCTCTGCCTTCCCGCTGCCCTCCATGCCCTCGGAGCCGGACCTTCCGTCGCGCGGTCGGGAACCGGGTTCCTCGGCTGGGCGCTCGTGGTGACCGTCGTCGCGTCGGCGGAGGAGGCATTCCTGCGCGGCGCGCTTTTCCGTCATCTGGAGCGGTACGGGCTCGGGACCGCGATCGTGGTACCGGCCCTCGGGTTCGCGGCGCTACACATGCCGCTCTACGGCTGGGGCGCGGCTCCGCTCGACCTCGCGGTCGGCATCTGGCTCGGCGCTCTGCGGGCGACGACGGGGACCTGGACGGCGCCGGCCGTGGCGCACATTCTCGCCGACTGGGCCGCATGGTGGCTCGCCTGAATGCCTGCCGAGCGGGCCGGGAAGCGGATGAAACGCGTCGACGGTCGGCGACTAGCACCACCCCCGGGTGCGACACGACGCGACTTTTCTCCGCTTCCGTCCAAGAACGTTAGCAGCGCCGCAATCTGCGATAGCCTCACTCTCGGTCGCAGTACTCGTTTATTCGAGAGGTCCACGCGGTAGACAGCGCTTCCTGCCGGGAAGCACCGCGGCGGCCCGCCTCCTCGTCCAGAGGGGGTGCCCCGCCAGGAAGGAACAGCAAGGATGGCACAGGGCACGGTCAAGTGGTTCAACGCGGACAAGGGGTTCGGGTTCATCGCGCCGTCTGACGGCAGCGCCGACGTCTTCGTCCACTTCTCGGCCATCGATTCGCGCGGTTACCGCACACTCGAGGAGAACCAGCAGGTGGAGTTCGAGGTGACGCAGGGCCAGAAGGGCCTGCAGGCCGCGAACGTGCGCGTCATCGCCTGAGACGCTTCAGACCTCACAACCGCCCGGCGCTTCGGCGCCGGGCGGTTGTTTTTTCGGTGGGCGTGCTCGCTAGGAGCGGTTGCCCGACAACCCGACGCGCGCGTTGCGGCGGGACCCGGACCTGGCCCCGGAGAACAGCCATCGCCGAACTCCGCGGGCGGTGGCCCGGAACGCCGCCGTGGCGTCAGACCGCGGCATCCTCTGCGGTGACTCGTCGGCGCGCCAGGCGAGCCGGGTCGGGCCAGCGAACGTTGGTGGCCCAGCCGGCGACTTCGAACCAGCGGATGAGCCGCGCACTCGAGTCGAGCTGCCCGCGGTCCACTCCGTGCCGAGCACAGGTCGGGTCGGCGTGGTGCAAGTTGTGCCAGCTCTCGCCCATCGACAGGATCGCGAGCACGGCGACGTTGCCGGCCTTGTCGCGGCTGCGGAACGGCCGGCGACCGGCGACGTGGCAGATGGAGTTGATGGCGAACGTGGAGTGATGCAGGATCAGCAGCCGGACGACACCCGCCCACAAGTAGGCGGTGAAGGCACCGGTCCAACTCCACGTGACGAGCCCGCCGATGACCGTCGGAAGCACCAGGCTGATGGCGACCCAGAGCGGGAACAGGCGACTGATCTTCGCGATGTCCCGGTCGGCGATCAGGTCCGGCGCGAATCGCTCGGCGTTGGTCTTCTCGTCGCTGAGGAACCAGCCCATGTGGGCGAACGCCAGCCCCTTCGCCACGGCACCGGTCGAGGTGCCGAAGCGCCACGGCGAGTGGGGGTCGCCCTCGACGTCAGAGTGAGCGTGGTGGCGACGGTGGTCGGCCACCCAGTGAATGACCGGTCCCTCCACCGCCATGGACCCGGCCACCGCGAGCGTGGCGCGAAGGCCGCGGTTGGCGCGGAACGAGCTGTGGGTGAACAGGCGGTGGAATCCGATGGTGATGCCGTGTCCGGTGAATGCGTACAACGCAACGGCAAGGCCGATATCGAGCCATGACGGGCCGACGCCGAGCCAGGTGGCCAAGACCACCGCGACGGCGAGCCCGATGACTGGTCCGATCAGGAACAGCCACATCACGGCGAGCTGCCAGGTGGGGCGGACGACCTCGTGCGTCTCCGCGAGCCGAGAGCGCTGTGCGGAGGCGGAAGACAATGCTTCTTCGTGCGGGGGACTGAGGACAGGTACAGGCGCCACGGGAAAATTCCGATCTGGCCGGGCACGGGTGCTCTGGGCACGAGCGACGCTCACGGACAGCGACCCTATAGGCAGCTGAGCGATCCCAGATGGCTGTGACTCAGCAATCGGAGCATACCGCTGAGCCGAGTGCCCGAAACGGGGCTCGAGCGGACGGAGCGAAGGGTGGCGGTGCCGCTACACCTGCCGCACCTCTACCCACGCGACGCCGACCCGGCCGAAGTTCACGACGATCGTCGTGCGCTCGGTCGCGCCGGGCGCAAGACAGTCCGGGAACTCCAGGACCCGTCCGCCGCGCATGCCTTCGGTGCACGTGTTCAGGACCTCTTCAGCGCTCTCGTGCAGCGGCATCTCGAGGTGGATCTCGCCTGACTCGGTGATCAGGTGTAGCGAACAGCTCATGCAGGACCTCCGGGTGGGAGCGTCCTCCTGCCCGGCTCGGCGCGCCAGTCCCTGTGCTGCCGGCCTCAGAGCCAGCCCCTACGTCCGGAATGCGGCTCACCAGGACACGCCGGCGTTTGACGCGGGTGGGACAGTGAGATCATCACGGGCTCTTCGAACGCCGGCTCTCGCGCCGGCGCCGTTCGTGGGCAACTGGGGTCTCAGCGCTCCGGGCAGGACGGCACGTCATGGACGAGAACGAATCCCGCACGCAACCGGAGAGCGCAGTCTCAGCGCGCCTCCAGGTAGCGCAGGACCTCCGCAACCGCTCGTTGCACGGTGCTTGGTGGTTGCGCCCGGACGACGCAGCCGTGGAGATCAGCGCCCTGCTCGACTCCGTGCCGGCTTCCCTCGGGCGGATCGCCCGGGTGGCGATGTCGGCCGCGGTGCACACGAAGGAAGACCACCAGAGCCCGTCGACGTTCCTCAGCGACGCGGGTGCCGTCGACATCCCGAAGTCCCGCCGCGGGGAGGCCGGTCTCCTGCTCGGCGCCGATCGGTGATCGCCGCCGAATCGCAGGAGCAGACCTGTGAGGTATGTGGGCGCGGAGGCGACCTCGTGCTCGCGGGGCTCGTGATGGCGCGCGTCGGGGCCGCCGGTCCTCGGCCGGGACAGCAGGCCTGGTTCCACCGGTCGCACCTTCCGCTGGGGTGGCGAGTCGGCATCATGCCTCCAGCGGCCGCGGCCGCTCTGCCCATCGACGACTGACCGGCGAGCAGGTCGGTAAGACCCGGCTCGGTCAAGCGGCTCGGTCAGGCCCGGCTCTGGGCCACGAGCAGGCTGAGCGCGTAGTCGCCGGCCTCGTCAGTCCACCAGTCTCGTACCCGAAGACCAACCGCGCCCGCTTCGGCCTCCAGCCGGCTCCGCCGGAACTTCGCCGAGATCTCGGTCCGCATCTGTTCGCCCTGGACGAACCGGACCGCCAGGTCGAGTGCCTCGATCCGGACCGTCTGGTCCCGCAGCGACTCGAGCCGCATCTCGATCCACTCGTTCTCGGGATCCCACACCGAACGGTGTCGGAAGGCGGTCAGGTCGAAGTCGGCCTTCAACTCCCGGTTCACCACCGCCAGCACGTTCAGGTCGAATGCGGCGGTGACCCCGGCTGCGTCGTCGTAGGCCCGCACCAGGCGCTCAGGATCCTTGACCAGGTCGGTGCCGAGCAGGAAGGTGTCGTCCGGCCCGAGGATGGCCGCCACCCCGGCGAGGAAGCGGTGCCGCTGAGCCGGCACCAGGTTGCCGATCGTGCCGCCGAGGAAGGCGACAAGTCGGCGTCGGCCGGCGGGCAGCCGGTCGAGGTGTGTCTCGAAGTCGGCGACGACGCCCTCGACGGCGAGCTGGGGGTACTCCGCGGTGAGCGTCGCCATGGAGGCCTGCAGGGCGCTCTCACTCACGTCCGCGGCGACGTAGGCCTCGCAGGAGCCTCCGCGGCTCAGGGCGTCCAGTAGCACCCGGGCCTTCTCGCACGAGCCGGCTCCCAGCTCGACGAGCATGTCCGCCCGGGTTGCCCGCGCGATCTCGTCGGCCCGGCGCTGCAGGATCTCCTGCTCCGCCCGGGTCGGGTAGTACTCGGGGAGGCGCGTGATGTCTTCGAACAGCTCGCTGCCGCGGGCGTCGTAGAGCCACTTCGGCGGAAGCTCCTTCGGGCTCCTGGTCAACCCGGCCGCAACGTCGCGCGCGAGCTCCTCGGTCGCGTCGTGGACCTCCAGATAGCGGGAGAGAACGGTCACGTGGCACCTTTCTGAATGGCTCCGCGCCGCCCGGTTCGATCGGCCGGTGTGGAGGTGGTGATCCAGCCGTGCTCGACGGTGAGCACGGCACGAAAGCGGGACACCTCACGCGTCCCGTGCGGTCCGGAAGCCCGCGAAGATCTGCCGGCGGATCGGATAGTCCCAGTTGCGAAAGGTGTTCCGGCACGCGACCGCGTCGGTGGCCCATGAGCCGCCTCTCAGCACGCGGTACTCGTCGCCGAAGAACACCTCGCTGTACTCGCGGTACGGGAAGACGCAGAAGCCGGGGTGGCCGCTGAAGGTGGTGGACGTCCACTCCCACACATCGCCGAGCATCTGCTGTGCCCCCACCGGGGACGCCCCGGCCGGGTAGGCACCGACTGGAGCCGGCTGCAGGTGCCGCTGACCGAGGTTCGCGTGCCCGGGCCCCGGCGCCTGGTCGCCCCACGGGTACCGGTACTTGGTGCCGGTCGCCGGGTCCCACGACGCTGCCTTCTCCCACTCCGCCTCGGTGGGCAGACGCCGACCGGCCCAGCGGGCGTAGGCGTCGGCTTCGTAGAAGCAGACGTGTTGCACCGGCTGCTCGGCCGGCAGCGGCTCCTCCCGCCCGAACCGACGGCGGAACCAGGAGTTCTGCCCGCCGTCACGGAACCAGAACGCCGGGGTGCGCTTGCCGGAGCGGCAGCGCCAGTCCCACCCCGCGTCGCTCCACCACCGGGGCTCGTCGTAGCCGCCATCGTCGACGAACCGGCGGTACGCACCGTTGGTGACCGGGTGCACGTCGATGAAGAAGGCTGCGACACCGACGGCGTGCGCTGGGCGCTCGTTGTCGTAGGCCCACGGGTCCGTCGAGGTCCCGAAGGTGAAGTCCCCGGACGGAACGAGAACCTCCGTTGCGGGCGGGACGACCTGAGCCGGCGGAGGCGCGAGGTCCTCGAGGACCGGCGTGCCGCGGCGGAGCTGGTGGGTGGCGAGCATCGTCTCGTCGTGCATGTGTTCGTGCTGCACCACCATGCGATGCACGAAGGCGTCCGCCGTGAGCGGCCGGTCGGGGGTCAGCGAAATCGTCTCGAGCGAGTCGAGAACCTTGGCCCGGACGGTGCGCAGGTAGCCGCGGGCGTCCTCGCGGCGCAGCAAAGGCAGCGTCGGGCGGGTGGAGCGCGGGTGCTCGAACGCGTCGTAGATGCTGTCGATCTCCGGCCGCATCGGCGCGCCGCCAGCCGCTTCCCGCAACAACCAGAGCTCCTCATAGTTGCCGACGTGGGCGTAGTCCCAGACCAGCGGAGACATCAGTTTCGAGTGCTGGGCGAGGAGCTCGGGCTCATCCAGCACGTCGATCGTCAGCGACTCGCTGCGACGGCGCACCCGCTCCAGCTCGGCGGCGAGGAGCGCGCGGACGGCATCCGGCGAGTCCGGCTCCCCGGGGGCCGGGCGGGTCGGGGAAGGGTCGGTCAGGGCCATAGGGGGTGCCTCCCGTGGGGAGTGGACGCCTCGAACGGTTCGCGGTTCGGCTCGAGCAGGTCGTCAGCGGGACATCGCCCCCGCTCGGTGTAGTGCTCGCGGAAACGTTCGACCTCGGGGACCATGGCGGCCGCCGCGAGCCGTGGCAGCGCCTCCGCGGCGAGCTCCAGGCAGCGCAGCGCCGCCCGACGGAGCCGGGGATCGCCGACCGCGTCGCGCATCGCGACCGGCGTCAGGCCGGCGACGGACTGCGCGACGTCGGTGGCGGCATCAGCGGCGACGTCGTCCTCGATCAGCGCGGTGGTCACCCCCGCGGCGACCTGCCAGATCCCGTCCGGGAGCGCGTCGAGGTACCGCAGCTCGAACCAGCTGCGCGGCCGCACCGGGGGGAACAGGGTGGTCAGGTGGTAGGCCAGGTCGTCCTCGGTCGGCCGCGCGAGCGGCGTGTCCCCGCGCACCCATTCCTCGAACGTGAATCCCGGGTCGGCCAGCCAGGCGCCGTCCGGAGTCCGCACGACCATCACCCGCGCGGCCAGCGCGTAGCGCGCCCACGCCTCGGCTGGGTCCGGACCCTCGGGCACGGTGGTGCGGCCGGGGTCGATGGCGGCCCAGACCGCGTACCGGCTGGACCGGAAGCCGGTCGGCCGTCCCAACCGGAGGGGTGAGTTGGCGAACGCGGCCAGCAGGATCGGCAGCAGGGCGTTCGCCACGCGCCAGCGCCGCCGGACGTGTGCCTCGTCGCGCCCCGCGTCCAGGCAGATCTGGATGGCGGCCGTCGAGCCCATCATTGCCTCGCCGGCGCTACCGCGGTGGGCGAAGAACTGGTGCATCGCCGTGTACCGGGGGCCGATGGCCTGAATCTTCGGGGGCCGGTGCGGATCGCTTCCGCACCCGAGGAGGAGCAACCCGGCCGAGTCGAGCAGTGCGCGAGCGGCTTCGAGGTCGATTTCCAGATTTCGCCGGACGGCGGAGATGTTCGGAGCGGGGGCGCTGCTGAGTTCGAGCTGCCCACCGGGCTCGTAGGTGACGAGGCTGCCTCGCGGCAACGAGGTGCCGTGCAGGGCGCGTTCGAGTTCGGGGATGGGGACGTGTCGGTGGCGGTTCGCGGGGTCCACTACGAACCACTCGGATTCGATGCCGACGGTCCCGGGTGGGCCCGTCTTGAAGCAGACGCGGGTGACGAAGCCCTGCACGTCCTCCACTCCCGTGAGTTGGTGCACGTGCTCCGAGGAAACAGTCATGATCGTTCCGTCCTTCGCGTCGGTGCCGCTGACTCGTGGGGTTCGAATGCGAGGCAGCCTAGCCAGGCCTCCCGACAATTTCCGCCGTCCGGCGTCCCTGTTGCTCGATCTTCGGCTGATCGAGCCCTGCGGTTTCATCCGAGGGGCGCGGCTTCGACGATGACCGGGACGGACGGGGACTAGGTGCCGAAGCTGCTGCGGGCGAGACCGGCCGCGTAGGCCGCTTCCGCCGCTCCGAACTGGTGGGAGGCGAACACCCAGCCGAAGACGACCGACGTCTGACCGGGACCGGCCACCTCGGCGCAGAGCGCGATGGTCGGCGGCACGGTCGCGACCCAGTCGTGGCCGTAGAAGTCGATGGACAGCAGCAGCGGCACCTCGCGCGTCGCGAGGACGCTCGGCAGCGCTACGAGCGACAGTCGCCGCAGGCCGTAGTACCAGGCCAGCAGCACCCGGCTGTGACGGGTCGGCGTGCCTCGGTCAGTTCGCCACGGGCCGGAGTTTCGCGGCGGCCCGTCCGTTGACGGCGTCCGCGATCTCGTCAAGGACTCGCTCCGCCGTCGCGTGCTCGACCTGGCAGGTGCCGGCGTTGGCGTGGCCACCGCCGCCGTGGACCAGCATCGCGGCACCGATGTCGAAGTCGGACGACCGGTTGACGATCGACTTGCCGACGGCGAGGACCGTGTTGAGGTTCTGCCGGCCCGGGATGATGTGGACCGAGACGGTCGCCTGCGGGAACAGGGCGTAGACGGTGAACCGGTTGCCGGCGTGGATCGTCTCCTGCCCTCGGTAGTCGACGACGACGAGCTTGCCGTCGACCCGGGAGACGGCACGCAGCTGCTGGACGAACAGATCGGCCTGCTCCCGGTAGAGCGCCACCCGCTCCGCGACGTCCGGCAGGTCGAGGATCTCCCCGACCGGCATGCTGGCGCAGACGTCGATCAAGTCCATCATCAGCGCGTAGTTGCTGATGCGGAACGTGCGGAACCGGCCGAGCCCGGTCCGGCTGTCCATCAGGTAGTTCAGCAGCGTCCAGCCGGTCGGGTTGAGGATGTCCTCGACGCTGTACTGGGCGCTGTCGGCCTGGTCGACAGCGGCCATCAGGTCGTCCGAGACCTGCGGGAACCGGGCCTTGCCGCCGTAGTAGTCGAAGACCACCCGGGCTGCGGACGGCGCCGACGGGTCGATGACGTGGTTCTCGGCCGGTCGGCCGTTGCGCAGCATCTCGCTGGCGTGATGGTCGCGCAGACGAGCCCATCGAAGTCGCTACGAGTGACGAGCCGGTACTTGTCGACGGCCACGAGCCACCTGTCCTTCGCGAGCGGGATGCAGTCTCCGAACCATCGCCAGACCTGGGGCCGGACTGCATCACCTGAGCGGCGGAATCTGCCGGACGTGCTGTCTCTGCGACCCTGGGACGGGTGCCGCAGCTGTTGATCGTCCACCACACCGTCTCGCCCGCGCTGCAGGCCTGCCTCGAGGCCGTCCGGGCCGGAGCGACCGACGACGCGATCGAGGGGGTCGAGGTCGTCACCAGAGCGGCACTTGCAGCCAGCGCCGCAGACGCGCTCGCGGCGGACGGCTTCGTGCTCGGGACGCCGGCGAACATCGGATACATGTCGGGCGCGCTCAAGCACTTCTTCGACCTGATCTACTACCCCTGCCTGGAGGAGAAGGCCCGTTCACCGTTCGGTGTCTACGTGCACGGCAACAGCGACAGCGTCGGCGCCCTCCGCGGCATCGCGACGATCACCACCGGCTTGTCGTGGCGACGGATCGGCGAGCCGGTCACCGTCGTCGGGGAGCCGTCCGCCGAGGAACTCGAGGCCTGCTGGAACCTCGGCGCGACCGTGGCCGCGGAACTGAGCCCGTCCTTCTGAGGGGCAGGTTCTGACAGCCAGGTTCTGGGGCTCGACCTCGGTCCGGCTCAGGCCCGGCTGCGTCGGACCGGCTGCGCCGACGGCGGCGGCACGAGCGGGCCGATGTCGCCGTCCGGTGCCTCGTCGAGGTCGACGATGACCGGTGCGTGGTCGCTCGGGTCCTTGCCCTTGCGAGCCTGCCGGTCGACGTACGCGGCGGCGAGCCGGCCCCGCAACGGCTCGGTACCGAGCACCAGGTCGATCCGCATCCCGAGGTTCTTGTGGAACATGCCGGCGCGGTAATCCCAGTAGCTGTAGGCGACCTGATCGGGCCAGCGGGTGCGCACCAGGTCGTGCAGCCCGTCGGCTTCGAGGTCGGCCAGCACCTGTCGTTCGTCGTCAGTCACGTGGGTCGATCCTTGGAACGCGGCAGCGTCCCAGACGTCGTTGTCGGCCGGGGCGATGTTGAAATCCCCAGCGACCACCACCGGCCGTGGCTGGGCCAGCTCACCGGCCAGCACCTGGCGCAGTCCGCCGAGCCAGGTCAGCTTGGCCGGGAACATCGGGTCGTCCAGGCTCCGGCCGTTCGGCACGTAGAGAGACCAGACGCGCAGCTCGCCGCAGGTGGCGCCGATCGCCCTGGCCTCCCCGGCGAGCGGACCGGCTGCCTCTGGCAGACCTTTGACGACGTCGTCCAGACCGACCCGGGACAGCAGCGCGACGCCGTTCCACCGACCTTGGCCGAAGTGCGCGACCGTGTAGCCGCGGCGGAACAGGTCGTCGGAGTAGAGGGCGTCGAACTCCTCATCGCCCATCTTCGTCTCCTGCAGGCAGGCGACGTCCGGCGCGGCCCGGTCCAGCCAGTCGACCAGCCGGAAGTGTCGGGCGCGGGCGGAGTTGACGTTCCAGGTGGCGAGCCGCACCGAGCCGAATCTAGAGCAGGCCGCCGGTACGTGAACCGCGGCCGCCGTCAGGCGAACCGGGCGATCGCCTCCACGCTGGGCACCGCGTAGTAGGCGCCGGTCTGCGGAGTGGTGTAGCGGGTCAGAGCGTCGCGGATGCCGTCGCCGACGCCCGCCATGTTCTGCAGCATCAGCGCGAGCCGCCGCTGGTCCCGGGAGAAGCCGACGAAGTAGGTGCCGTGATCGCGCAGGTCGCCATAGGGCGTGTTGCGGCGGAAGATGTCGAGCTCCTCGCCGTTCTCCTCGACGGACGTGCGGTTCACGTGCGCGTCGACCGGCATCGCCTCCTCGTCGAGCTCGATGCTGTCGGTCTTGGTTCGCCCCATCGCGAGTTCCTGGCCCTCCTGGCCCAGCGCGTTCCACGGATCGCTCTCGTGCCGCCATCGCTGCACCAGCACGACGCTGCTCGCCGCACCCGGTTCGCCGTCCGGCACCAGCGCCACCGCCGGGGCGTCGAGCAACGTCGGGTTCTCGGTGCCGTCCTCGAACCCGGTGAGGTCGCGGCTGGCGTGGTAGGTCCAGCCGGTGGTCTCGTCGGCGAGTCGAGCCACCGGGAGCAGGGCGTTCGCGCTGTCACGACCGACGTCGAAGACCACGTCCCGGGACGGACCGGCGATCCACAGCCAGGCGTCGTGCTGGGTGCCGGGCATCTCGTAGCCGCCGGCACCGCGCAGAGGTGCGTCGAAGGAGGCGGCGTCGTCGGGCATCTGCCCGGGTGCGACGTGGTCCCACAGCTCGGGGCGGAAGCCCGCCACGAGGTTCACGCCGCCCATCGACGTGTGCGGCGCCCCGAGTCGGGCGACGGCCTCGACCAGGGCGAGCGGCTCGGCGTCCCCGCGGAGGTCGAACTCCAGGTAGCTGTGCGCCGGTGTCCCCACCGCGAAGATGCCTGCCTGCGGCACGGGCACGGCTGACCGCCTTTCCCTCGTCCAGATCTGCCGGGCCGACAGTAGTGCCGACTGTGCCGGCAGTGCTGCTGGCAGTGCCGCTGGCAGTGCCGAACGAGGCCGACAGTGCCGACAGCTGCCTGCCCCGGAGCTAGGATCGAAGGGTGCGTAGGCGTCTGCTTCTTCGCCGGCCGCGCTGATCCGCGTCAGCGCGGCGACCCCTCCAGTGCGAGGGGTCTTTTTGTGCCAGCACGGACGGTCCGACCGGCGACCGCCGCCAGGAGAAGGACGAGATGACTGAGACAGCTGTCGGCCCGCACGCCCCGGATCCCGCCGAGATATCGGACGGCACCGAGATATCGTACGTCACCGACATATCGAACGTCACCGACATATCGAACGTCACCGACGGGCAGCAGGCCGACTACGACCCGCAGACGGTCCAGTCCCGGTGGCTGCCCGTGTGGGATCGGCTCGACATCTACAAGGCCGGCGACGGTCCGCGGGCCGGCAAGCCCAAGAAGTACATCCTCGACATGTTCCCGTACCCCTCGGGTGACCTGCACATGGGGCACGCCGAGGCGTTCGCGATCGGCGACGTCGTCGCCCGCTACTGGATGCTCCGCGGTTTCGACGTGCTGCACCCGATCGGCTGGGACGCGTTCGGTCTGCCGGCGGAGAACGCCGCGATCAAACGGGCATCCCATCCGGCGGAGTGGACCTACACCAACATCGAGACGCAGGCCGAGTCGTTCCGCCGGTATGCGATCAGCTTCGACTGGAGCCGGCGCTTCAACACCTGCGACACCGGCTACTACCGCTGGACGCAGTGGCTGTTCCTCCGCTTCCTGGAGAAGGGGCTGGCCTACCGGAAGTCGTCGGCGGTCAACTGGTGTCCGCACGACCAGACGGTGCTGGCCAACGAGCAGGTCGTCGGCGGCCGCTGCGAGCGGTGCGGCCACCTGGTCACCAAGCGGAACCTGACGCAGTGGTACTTCAAGATCACCGACTACGCCGATCGGCTGCTCGACGACATGGCCGACCTCGAGGGCACCTGGCCCGAGCGGGTCCTGCTGATGCAGCGGAACTGGATCGGCCGCTCGGTGGGCGCGCAGGTCGACTTCCGGGTCCGGCTGGCGACTTCTACGCCCGAGGAGCGGACGGTCACCGTCTTCACGACCCGTCCCGACACCCTCTACGGCGCCACCTTCTTCGTCATCGCCGCCGATGCCGCGCTGGCCGCCGAGGTCTGCGCGCCCGACAAGCGGGCTGAGCTGGACGCCTACCTCGATGAGGTGCGGAAGCTCTCCGAGGTCGACCGGCAGTCGACGGAGCGCCCGAAGACCGGGGTCGATCTCGGGGTGACCGCGATCAATCCGGTGAACGGCGAACAGATGCCGGTGTACGCCGCCGACTACGTGCTGGCGGACTACGGCACTGGCGCGATCATGGCCGTGCCGGCGCACGACCAGCGCGACCTCGACTTCGCCCGCGCGTTCGACCTGCCGGTGCGGGTGGTCGTCGACACCGGCGATCCGGACCCGAACGACACCGGGGTCGCGACCTCGGGCGACGGCGTCCTGGTCAACTCCGGTCCCTACGACGGGCTGCGCAAGGCAGAGGCGATCGAGCGGGTGATCAGCGACCTCACCGGCCGCGAGCTGGGCGAGGAGTCGGTGAACTACCGCCTCCGGGACTGGCTGCTGTCGCGCCAGCGCTACTGGGGCTGCCCGATCCCGGTCGTGCACTGCCCGACCGACGGCATCGTGGCCGTCCCGGACGACCAGCTGCCGATCGAGCTGCCGGACATGCGCGGCGAGGAGCTGCAGCCGCGCGGCCAATCACCGTTGGCCTCGAACCGGGCCTGGGTCGAGACGACGTGTCCGACCTGCGGCGGGCCGGCCGAGCGGGACACCGACACGATGGACACCTTCGTCGACTCGTCCTGGTACTTCCTGCGCTTCTGCTCCCCGGAGTATGCCGACGGCGCCTTCGATCCGGCTGCCGCGAAGACCTGGATGCCGGTCGACCAGTACGTCGGCGGGGTCGAGCACGCGATCCTGCACCTGCTCTACAGCCGCTTCTTCACCAAGGTGCTCTTCGACCTGGGGCTCATCGACTTCTCCGAGCCGTTCCGGGCGCTGCTGAACCAGGGTTCGGTGATCCTGCACGGCTCGGCGATGTCCAAGTCCAAGGGCAACATGGTCGATCTCGGCGACGAGCTCGGCCGCTTCGGCGTCGATGCGATCCGGCTGACGATGCTGTTCGCCGGACCGCCCGAGGACGACGTCGACTGGGCCGACGTCTCGCCGTCCGGCTCGGTCAAGTACCTGGCCCGCGCGTGGCGGGCCTGTCGGGATGCGGCGGCCGGCCCGGACGGGCTGGACGAGTCGCTCGCCCGCCCGGTCGCCCGAGCGATCGACGAGGTCACCCGGCTCACCGAAAGCTTCCGTTTCAACGTCGCCGTCGCCCGATTGATGGAGCTGACCAATGGACTCCGTAGGGCCATCGACGCCGGCAAGGCAGCCCGGGACGGCGCGGCCGTGCTGGCCGTGCTGCTCGCGCCCTACGCGCCCTACCTCGCCGAGGAGGCGTGGTCGCTACTCGGCCACGACGCCGAGGCCGGCGACAGCGTGCACCTGGCGGAGTGGCCGCAGGCGGACCCCGCACTGCTGGTCGAGGACACGGCCACCTGCATCGTCCAGGTCGGCGGCAAGCTGCGGGCCCGGCTGGAGGTGGCGGCCGAC
Organism: Frankiaceae bacterium; assembly: GCA_035468175.1. Taxonomy (GTDB): domain Bacteria; phylum Actinomycetota; class Actinomycetes; order Frankiales; family Frankiaceae; genus JAVEDQ01. The sequence goes on from DATITC010000033.1 coordinate 13,746, forward strand.
ATCGGCGAGCAGGAGCTCGAGCAGCTCGCGCTGGCGGCCGAGCCGATCCGGCGAGCGCTCGAGGGCAAGACCATTCGCAAGGTGATCGTCCGGGCCCCGAAGCTGGTCAACGTCGTCGCGACCTGACACGGCTTGACCGGGCTTTCGGACCGCGGTCGAGACACCACCTGGTTGTGGAGAGGCGTGGCCTCTCCACAACCTGGTCAACGGGCCTTTTGGCGCGGGTGCGCCGCTCCTAGCGTCGGCGCCCGTGAACCCGAACGCGACGGACCCGTACGCACACGGCCATAACGGCGCGAGCCAGGTCGGCGCCGGCCAAGACGGTGTCGGCCAGAACGGCGCTAGCGAGGACGAGGCCGGCCAGGACGAGGCCGGCCAGGACGAGGCCGGCCAGGACGCCGCGAACCACCGGGCGCTGTCCCCGTCGGCGGCGGACCTTCTCGACCGGCTCCGGGGCGGGGAGTTCGTGCCCGCACCTCGACCAGCGGACCCTCCGACCGCATCGACGGAAACCGAACGCGTGCGACCTCCCGGCCGGATACGCCGGGTCCTGGCTGAGCGGCTCCCGGTCGGGGTCCGGGGCGCGCTGATCGATCCCGCGCTCCGCGGTGCGTTGAGCCTCGGACTGGTGGCACTCGTGGCAGCGCTCGCTGCGCTCGGACTGGCCTGGCGCTCGGCTCCCCGGCCGGTGGCGGTGCCGCAGTCGCCCCTGGTCACCGCGGCCGCCGGCACGGCAGCGGTTCCCGCGGGTGCTTCCGCTTCTGCTGCTGCCGCTGCTGGTGCGACCGCCTCTGCATCGGCTCTGCCCGCCGCCGCCCTGGTGGTGGACGTCGCGGGCAAGGTGCGGCACCCGGGCGTGGTGTCGTTACCGTCCGGCGCCCGCGTCGTCGACGCCCTGAACCGGGCAGGCGGTGTCCTGCCGGATACCGATACGTCGGCGTTGTCGCTGGCCCGCAAGGTCGTGGACGGTGAGCAGATCCTCGTCACCGGCAATCCGGGCACCGCGGCACCACCCGCGGCGGCTGCGGCGCCGGCGACGCCATCCTCGACCGCTCCAGCCGCTGGCGGCGAGGCGGGACCGCCCGCAGGGGGCACGGGCGCGCCATTGGACCTGAACACGGCGACCGTCGACCAACTCGACGCGCTGCCCGGGGTCGGGCCCGTGCTCGCGGGCCGGATCCTCGAGTGGCGAACCGCGCACAACGGCTTCACCTCGGTCGACCAGCTGCGTGAGGTGAAGGGTCTCGGCGGTAAGACGGGCAGCGAGTTGCTGCCGTTGGTCCGGGTCGGGTGAGGCTGTCGGTTCACGCCGGTCGGTTCACGCCGGTCGGTTCACGCGGCTCGGGAGGCACGATGGCGGCGTGCCCCTTCCCGCCCCAGCCGGCTACGGTTCCCGGTCGCTGGCCGATCTGCTGCCGTCGCTGGCGTCCGGCATCGGCGTACCCGGCCTTCCGAACGTGCTGGGCGTCGGACCGTGCTCGTCGGCGCTGATGCTGCTCGTCGACGGGCTCGGTGCTGCACTGATCGAGGAGCATGCCGACTGCGCGCCGACTCTGTCCGCCCTGGTCGCCGGCCGCAGCCTGGACGCCGGCTTCCCGGCCAGCACGTCCATCAGTGTCGCCTCGCTGGGCACCGGCCTGCCGCCGGGCGCCCACGGCCTCGTCGGGCTCACCATGCAGCACGACGGCGATGTCCTCGACACGCTGAAGTGGACGATGAACGGACGGGACGCGACTCCGCGCGCGGTCCCCGAACAGATCCAGCCGCACCCGACCGTCTTCGATCAGGTGCGGGCAGCGGGCCTGCGCCCGGTCGTCGTCTCGGCGATGGCGTTCCGGCAGTCCTCGCTGACCCGCGCCGCGCTTCGGGGTGCCGATTACCTGGGGACGGTCGCCCACGGCGACCTCGCGTCCGTGGCCCTGGATGCCGTCGCCCGGCCCGGCAGCCTCGTCTACGCCTACATCTCCGAGTTGGACACGGTCGGACACGTGCACGGCCCGGGCTCGGAGGCGTGGCGCCTGCAGCTGCGTGAGGTCGACTTCGTCGTCGGACTGCTGCTCGACCGTCTCCCGCCCGGCGTCGCCCTCGCGGTCACTGGGGACCACGGCATGGTGACGATGCCCGCGGAGGCAACCGTCGACTTCGACAACCACCCCGGTCTGCAGGAAGACGTCGTGCTGCTCGCCGGTGAGCCGCGGGTCCGTTACGTGCACGTCCGGCCTGGTACGGAGGACGCGGTCCGCCGGCGCTGGACGGAGACGCTGGGGGACGGCTTCTGGCTCGGCTCACGCCGGGAGGTCCTCGCGGGCGGATGGCTCGGGCCGGAGGTCTCCGCCGACGTCGCCCAGCGGGTCGGCGACCTGGTCGTGGTGGCGCTCGAGAACGGCGGAGTGGTGCGGCGGTCGGTCGAGCCGGTGGTCTCTCGGCTGCTCGGCCAGCACGGATCTTGGACCGACGCGGAGCGTCGCGTTGCCCTGGCGCTGCACCGAGCATGACGGCGGCGTCAGCTGGATCGAGGTGTGGTCGCATCGGGCTAATTCCTGATCATTTCCCTCACCCACACTGCTTGGCCACCGAACGTCCGGCAGAGTCGTGGGGGTTCGTGCTCATCGGGCGGCGGGTGCGGACGCGCGAAAAGTCGGCGACGGATGGGGATCGATCGGTGGAGATGGGCAGTGCGCAGGACGAGCGGACGGCGCCGGGTCTCCGGGACTGGCTGACCCGGTCCCGGGCCCGCGTCGTCGCCGTCCTCGCGCTTCTGCTGCTCTCGGCGACGGCGGTCGTCGCTTCTGCCGCCGGAGCGCTGCCGGCCAAGGCACCGGCGAGATCGCTGCTCGCCAGTCCGGACGGGAACGGCTACGCGATCGTCGACGCTGCCGGCAAGCAGTACGACTACGGCTCGAGCCACTTCACCGGGCAGCTCGCCGACTCCGTCGACCTCGCCGCTCCCATTGTGGCCGCCGTCGACGTACCGGGCGGCCGGGGCAGTTGGCTCGCCGGCAGAGACGGGGCGTTGTTCGCCGTCGGAGGGGCACCGTTCTACGGCTCCCTCGCGGGTGCGGCGAGCGACCCCCGCGTCGTGTCGATCGTGGCGACGCCCACCGGCCACGGCTATTGGCTCGCAACGGCGGCCGGCGACGTCGTCGGCTTCGGCGATGCCCGCTCGTTCGGCTCCGCCGCCAACCTCCCGCACGCGGGGGACGTGACCGCGATGGCGGCAACCCCGTCGGGCGGCGGCTACTGGCTGGCGACCTCCGGCGGTTCGGTACTGGCCTTCGGCGACGCCCCCGCGCTGGGGACGCCGTTGGAGTCGGCGCCCGGCCGGGCAGCGGCAGGGCAGGCCGGCGGCAAGGTCAGCCCGGTCGTGGCCCTGCTCTCCTCGACCAGCGGTCGCGGCTACCTCGCCGTCGCCTCCGACGGCACTACCTACGCCTACGGGGACTACGCAGACCCGGGTTCGTTCGGCGGCATGCACCTGACCAGCCCGGTCGTCGCGGCGGCACCCTTCTCCTCCGGCGCCGGAGTCTGGCTGCTTACCCGCAACGGCGGGGTGCTGGCCCTGCACGCGCCCTTCTACGGCTCGGCCGCGGACGCCGCTGACCCACATCCGCGCCGCGTCGTCGCACCGATCTACCGCCCGACGGGCGCGACCGCCGACGGGGCCGCGGGGGGCCTCGTCGTACTGCCATGTCAGGGTGCGGACGGGATGATCGTGGTGAACGCCCTCATCGCCCGCCAGGTCTCCGAGCTCCTGACCGCCGCCGGCCGGGACGGGATCGGGCTCTGCGCGACCAGCAGCTTCCGCAACTCGCAGCAGCAGATCGCGCTGCGCCAGGCGTACTGCGTCGGCGGCGCGTTCGACCCGAAGGCGTCCTGCTCCCGACCGGTCGCCCTGCCCGGCCGCAGCCTGCACGAGCAGGGCCTCGCGATCGACTTCAGCAGTTCGCCGGGCGGCTACGACTGGCTCGCGACGCACGCGGCGTCATACGGGCTGCACCACCTGGCGGCCTTCGGTCCGCAGACCGAACCCTGGCACTACAGCAGCACCGGCGGTTGACCGCCACTCGTCCATATCAACCGCTTGTCCACAGCACCGTGTGGCACCCTTCCAGCCGTCGTTTGTCGGCCGTAGGCTGCGAATCCCCAGCACGGAAGGCGGCAACGGTGCCTCGTAAGACACGCATGACATGGCCGAACGACAGCCGCTCCAACGGCGCGGTCACTATCCGGGTGTTCGATCCCGGTACCGGCTGGAGCCTCGCCGAGGCGCGGGAAATGCTGACCCAGGGATATTCGGCGGAGCACGTCGCCAGGGTCACGGGCTATCCCGAGCGGATGATCGCGATCGGAGCCGCGCAAGACGTCGCAGGCTGACTCACCCGTCCGGGAAACCGGTCGCGCAACCGGTTTTCGTTGCGACAGGCTCGTCGTCGACCAAGGAGATGACGTGCCGACCCGGATCAACGACAAACTCTGGAACTGGGCCTCGATCCTGGAGCCGAACACCCGCGCGCAGGCCGAGCTCACGAGTTCCATGCCCTTCGTGGTGCCGCACCTGGCACTGATGCCGGACGCGCACCTCGGCAAGGGTTCGACCGTGGGCTCGGTGATTCCGACTGTCGAGGCGATCATGCCGGCGGCGGTCGGCGTCGACATCGGCTGCGGGATGATCGCGGTGCGGACCCAGTTCGTGCACGACGACCTCGCCGGGCGAAACCTCTCGGTGCTGCGGCGGGGGATCGAGCGCAGCATCCCGCTGAGCGTCGGCGCCGCCAACCGGACGTTCACCGACACCGCCGCCGAACGGATCGCCCAGCTCGAGGACCGTGCGACCCGCGACTACGCGGAGGTGGCCCCCCGTTGGCGGCTCCAGCTCGGCACCCTCGGCTCGGGCAACCACTTCATCGAGGTGTCACTGGACGAGCTGGACCGGGTCTGGCTGTTCCTGCACTCCGGCTCCCGCGGCATCGGCAACAAGCTCGCGCAGCAGCACATCGCGGTGGCTCAGGCGAAGACTGCCGAGCGGGGCGAGACCCCGCCCGATCGCGACCTCGCGTCGCTCGTGGAGGGCACGGCGGAGTTCGACGCCTACCTGCGTGACCTGCAGTGGGCGCAGACCTTCGCGCTGCTCAACCGCGAGGAGATGATGGATCGGGTGATCGCCGAGATCTCGGCCTTCCTCGGCACCGAGGTCGTCGAGCACGAGCGCATCAACTGTCACCACAACTTCACCCAGCTCGAGGAGCACTTCGGGCAGCGGGTGTGGCTGTCCCGCAAGGGTGCGATCGAGGCGAGTGCCGGCAAGGCAGGCCTCATCCCCGGTTCGATGGGTACCGCGAGCTACATCGTCGCCGGCAAGGGCGACGCGTTGTCGATGAACTCGTCGCCGCACGGCGCCGGCCGCAACTACTCCCGGTCGAAGGCGCGCAAGACCTTCACCCACGCCCAGCTGCGGGAGGCGATGGTCGGCATCGAGTACCGCGACACCGCGGCGTTCCTCGACGAGATTCCGCAGGCCTACAAGGACATCGACCAGGTGATGGCGGACGCCGCCGACCTGGTGGAGATCCGGCACACCCTGCGGCAGATCGTCAACGTGAAGGGCGACTGAGCCTCCTCCACCGCATGGCTCGAACCTCTCCGCGGACCAGCCTGCCCCGACGTGGATTAGCTCGAGATCTTCGGGAGTCCGTCGGCTTATGGCCGCTGCAGGCGTGCGCGGTTAAGGCGCGAGGGTCCAGGTAGCTGCCGGCTGGCCGGTCTTGCGCAGCCAATCGATGTGAGTCCCCGACCGGGACTGGTCGGGGAACGCCAGAGTGCCGATGAAGTCGGTCCCTTTGTGGACCGAGATCGGGCTACGCACTTGGTTGCTGATCTCCGGCACCGACGCGGTTGTCGCTGGGTCGCTCCCGACCGAGGTGGTGAGGGCGAACTCGGAGGGGTTCACGCTGACAGAGCCGTTGAAGGTCGTAACGCGCACCGTGACGACAAGGAAGTGGCTTCCTGCGGGGTCGTCCACGAACGCCGGTCCCACCAGGGCAAGCCGGTTGTAGACGTCATCGTTGGGAGTTGCGTGGATGAGGTCTTCGCCCTCGAGCTTGAAGCGGTAGCTGCAGCCGAGCGAGCCTCCGTCGTCGGCGCAGATGTGAGGCTTCTCGCTGAGAGTGGCGAGCCCGCTCGTCGTGCCGGTCGATCGCGCGGGAGCCGTAGAGGTGGGAGGGCTCGCCGGAGGCGTGGACGTCGTCGGAGCAGACGCTGTGCCGGACACCGGTGTAGGCGTCAGTCGCACGGGGGGACTGACGACGACGGCCGGGGTCGATCGCGAGTCGAAGTGCCGTACGAGCAGGACCCCGATGCCGACGAGGGCGAGAAGCAGGATTACCGCCAGCGAAGCCAGCACTGTGGGGAGGCGGGACTTCTTCGGCTCCGAGGGCTTGCCACGAGGGGGTTGGTACGGCGGTTCGAAGGGACTCGGCATCGCCGGAGCTCGTGCTTCGGGGAGCGGGCCGGGCTGCTCCCCCCAGATCGGTTGTCCGTGGTCGTCGAAGGCAGCAACGGCGGCCTCCTGCACCTGGTTCCGGGGCCTGAGGTCGTAGTTACAGACGAGACACTGATTCTCGTCGCCCTTCGGCCGCGTTCCACAGCGAACGCAGTGAGAAGCGGGGGGCGGGGCCCAGATGCCGAGGTCGGCAGGGTTGGAGAGGGTCCAGTCGTGCTCGTCGTCCGACTTGGGTGGCTCCTCGGCGAGGCCTTTGGGGCCAGTGTCCACGGACCACCCCTCCCTGTCGCCGCATCCCACGAAGCTGGCGACGCTGTCCGGCTGCCGCCGGCGGCGGGGGCGGAGCCGCCGGCGACCGCTCGGTCTTCAGGCCGCGGCGAGCTGCAGGGGTACGACGGCGTCAGCCGCCTGCTCGTCCGGCACAGCCGGCCGGCCTCGGGGGATGAGCAGCGCGGCCACTGTCCCCAGCGCGAGCACCGCGGTGCCCACGACGAGGGCCGGGCGCAGGCCGTCGATGAACTCTGCCGGACTCGCGAGGCTGCCGGCGGCGCTGAACACTGAGCCGAGCACGGCGACCCCGAGCGTTCCGCCCAGCTCCCGGAAGGAGTTGTTGGTTCCGCTGGCGACACCCGCCGCGGAAGGCGCGACGCTGCCGAACACGACCGCGGCGACCGGCACGAAGAACAGCCCCATGCCCGCGCCGGAGAGGACGAAGGCCGGGATCAGGCTCGGGTACGTCACGCCCGTGTGGATGGTGGCCAGGATCCAGCCGAGCCCGGCCGTCTGCAGCGCCAGTCCGGCCACCAGCAGCGGACGGCCGCCGATCCGGTCCGACAGCGGGCCAGCGATAGGCGCGACCAGCACCGGCATCGCCGTCCAGGGCAGGGTGCGCAGGCCGGCCCCGAGCGGCGAGTAGCCCATCGCGGTCTGCAGGTACTGCGAGAGCAGGAAGACGCTGCCGAACATGCCGAAGCTCATCAGCAGCGCCGTGACGTTGACGGCGGCAAAGCCGCGGCTGCGGAACAGGTGGAGCGGGAGCATCGGCGCTTCGGCGCTGGCTTCGCGGAGCACGAACGCGGCCACGAGGACTGCTCCGGCGGCGAGGCTCCCGAGCACCTGCTGGCTCGTCCAGCCGTGTCCGCCGCCGCGCACGATGCTGAAGACGATCCCGAACAGGCCGCCGCTGATGAGGAGCAGGCCGGGGAGATCGAGTCGCGTCGTCGGGGCCACCAGCTCGGGCAGCGCCCGGCGGGCGAACGGGATCAGGACGAGGCCGATCGGCACGTTGAGCCAGAAGATGAACTCCCAGCTGGCCCCCTCGGTCACCGCTCCACCTACGACCGGCCCGAGCGCGACGGCGAGGCCGGAGGCAGCACCCCAGATGCCCAGTGCCGCACCGCGGCGGTGCGCGGGAACCGCGGCCTGGAGCAGGGTGAGCGACAGTGGCATGACCGCCGCGCCACCGATGCCCTGCAGGGCGCGGGCGGTGACCAGCATCCCGGTGGAGCGCGACAGCGCAGCCGCGGCGGAGGCCAGGGTGAACAACGCGAGCCCGGAGAGGAAGACGCGACGTCGCCCGAGCCGGTCGCCGAGAGCGGCCGCCGGGAGCAGCAGCACCGCGAAGGTGAGCGTGTAGGCGTTCACCGTCCACTCCAGTCCCTCGAGGCCGGAGTGCAGGTGCTCCCGGATGGAGGGCAACGCCGTGGTCACGACCAGGTTGTCGAGGGCGACCATGAACGCGGCCACCGAGGTGACGACGATCGTGGCGAGGGCGCCCGACCTGGGGCGCTGATCGATGGTGCTTGTCATGACTTCCTCCTGTTGGCTAGTGATTGGCCACTAACTTGACTAGGCAGACGTAGACGGGGACACGGATCAAAGGGGTCAGCGGGTGGCGGTAACCGATGCGTGCGGCACGGCGGGCGAACTGGTGAGGAGTCCGGCGAGCTTGGTCGCCTTCTCCCCGCCGAGGAGCCGCACGCTCAGCTCGTCCCGGCAGTCGAGGTCGAGACCCATCGAGGCCGCGACGTTGAGCAGCATGCCGTGCGCGAAGAACTGGTGGATCGAGGGCTCGGGGAGCCCGGTGAGAATCACCGCCTCGTCCCAGAGCCGGTCGAAGCCGGCCCGGGTGGCGGCGCGCACATCGGGATCGGCGCAGGCGGCGTAGGCCTGCATCTGAACCTGGAGGAAGGTGCGGTCGCTCAAGAGCTGGGTGTAGGCCGTGCCCATCGCCTCTTTCGCCGCCTCACCGGTGAGCCCCTCGGCGGCGCTGCGGAAAGTCTCGACGCAGCGGAGGAAGGTGCGTTCGACGGCGGCGATGAACAGCGCCTTCTTCGTGGCGTACAGGCGGAAAAGGTACGGCTGGCTGATGCCGGCGCGGCGCGCGATCGCATCCGTGCTGGTGCCCTGGAGGCCGCCCGAGGCGAACTCGATGACGGCAGAGGAGAGAACCTGCTCGCGGCGGTCCTCAGCCGACATGCGTGGTGCCATGTCGAACAAAGTAAGTGACCACTCACAACCTTGTCAAGCGGAAGCTGGGTTGGCCTGTGGACGGTGCCGGCTGTCCACAGGCTGCTCGACCGGTCCGGGTTTCGTCGGGGGTCGCTTCTAGCGTCCGGACCTGTGCGCAGCCAAGCCCGTGTCGATGTCGCGCCTGACGCTGCCGATGCGTCGGTGGACGGCCCGACCGATCTGCGGCTGCTGCCGGCGGCGGTCGGTGCTGAGCTCGGGGCGCTGGCCGGGCTGATGCTGCCGGGCCGGGTCTGCGTCGGGGTGGTGCTGCTCGCGTTGGGCGGCGCGCTGTTCGTCCGGCTGGGCCACCGCCGTCGGCGTGGGGTGGGAGCGGTTCTCGCGCTGCTCCTGGTGCTGGCGGGCAGCGTGGCCGGCGCCGGGTTCCGAGCGGAGACCCGCCGGTCTGGTCCGGTAGCTGATGCGGCGCGGGCGGAACGGCCGGCTGCCGTGCAGGTGGTCCTGACCGGCGATCCGAAGCCGACCAGAGGCGCGGTCTCGGGTGACGCGCTGCGCCGTGCTTCGGTGACGATTCCGGCCCGGTTGGTCCGGCTGCACGGCGGGGCGGTGGACGTCCGGACCCGTGCTCCGGTGCTGCTGCTCGCATCCGCGGACGGCTGGTCCGGGTTGCTGCCGTCCCAGCACGTGTCGCTGTCCGGCAAGCTCGTGACGCCCCGGGGTCCCGACCTCGCTGCGGTGGTGCTGGTCCGCGGACCGCCGGAGTCGGTCGGGCCGCCGTCGGAGTGGCAGCGGTTGGCCGGTTCGCTGCGCGCCGGGTTACGGAAAGCATGTCTCCGTCTGCCCGCCGACGCCCGCGGGCTACTGCCCGGGCTGGTCGTCGGGGACACGACGGAGCTGCCGGCGGACCTCGCAGACGACGCGCGTAGCGCCGGGCTCTCCCACCTGACCGCAGTATCCGGCGTCAAGTGCTATTAGACAGGTGCGTATCACCTTCGGGTTTGGCCAGGGGCCGACTTCGACGCCGTGCTCGTCGCGATGTGAGAGCTGCGGCGACGACCTGCTCGTGCGGCGGTCTACCTGATCGAGAGGTGGTAGTCGTGCCCCGTCGCATCACCTGTGTCGGGCGACGGG
>DATITC010000034.1:0-28504 GCA_035468175.1 Frankiaceae bacterium
TCCCCACTGCTGCCTCCCGTAGGAGTCTGGGCCGTGTCTCAGTCCCAGTGTGGCCGGTCGCCCTCTCAGGCCGGCTACCCGTCGTCGCCTTGGTAGGCCGTTACCCCACCAACAAGCTGATAGGCCGCGGGCCCATCCCGAGCCGAAAAACTTTCCACACCAACAGATGTCGATTGGTGTCATATCCGGTATTAGCCCCGGTTTCCCGGGGTTATCCCAGAGCTCGGGGCAGGTTGCCCACGTGTTACTCACCCGTTCGCCGCTAACCCGAAGGTTCGCTCGACTTGCATGTGTTAAGCACGCCGCCAGCGTTCGTCCTGAGCCAGGATCAAACTCTCCATTGATGCTTGTGTGACCACCGGACCCGAAGGTTCGGCGGCTACATCTTTAGAGCGGTCCCTGGCGGGACCGTTTTGTGTCCTGGCATCGACGTAGATCTAGTAGATCGTCCATCGTGCCATTTTAAAATCCATCTAGTCCAAAGCCGTACATCCCGGACGGGATGTCGTACCCTGACCCCAGACGGGGGTTGGCACTGACTTTCGGCACGCTGTTGAGTTCTCAAGGAGCGGGTGCGCACCGTCCGCGATCTCTCGACCGCCTTCGGGGCAACTCGCACAACATATGGGCAGGTGCGGGGCCTGTCAACCCGCTCGGAAGGTATTCCGACGGCGCCAGACGCGCTCCGTGTCGGCCCTGAGGCCGGCACACCCGTGACCGTGATGATCTCCGTGTTGCGCGGAGACCCGGTCACTGGGCAACCCTTTGAAGTTAGCAGACGATCCACTGCCCGTCCAGAAGCTCAAGCCGAAGCTCGGGGAACCAACCGGAAGAGGATCGCGCCAGCTCTCGTCGGCGCCACCGCCGCGGTCCTGCCGGTTCCCCGGCGGCCCGCCCTGCGGTGCGTTCAGCAAGTTACGTGTCTGGCAGGGACAGCGTCAATTCTCGGTGGGGTGCCGGGTATCACGTCGTTCTCCGCCCCGACACGTGCCGTTCACCCTGTATCGCGGGCGCGCCCGACGTCGACGGCACCGCGGGCGACTGCCGCCAGCCGCCGCTTCCCGTGCCGTAGCACCAGGAAGCGCCCGTGCAGCCAGGCGTCCGACGCCACCGGCACGTCGACATCGGTGACCTTGACGTTGTTCAGGTAGACGCCACCCTGGGCGGCCGCGCGACGCGCCTCCCCCCGGCTGGAGTACAGGCCGGTTCCCGTCAAGAGTTCCACCATGGACGGCTCGGCCTCGGGGTCCACATCCAAGCGCGGTATCTCCGTCAGCGCGCTGGCCAGCGTCCGTTCGTCGAGCGCGGCGAGCTCGGAGTTCCCGAACAGCGCCGCGCTCGCCTTCTCCACCGCCGCCGTTTCCTCCGAGCCGTGCACGAGCGTCGTGAGCTCCCGGGCCAAGCGCCGCTGCCCGATGCGGGCGTGCGGTCGCTCGGCGGACTCCGCGACCACCTCGTCGACCTCCGGGCGGGTCAGGAACGTGAGCATCTTCAGGTACTGCTCGACGTCCCGGTCGTCGGCGTTGATCCAGTACTGGTAGAAGGCGTACGGCGACGTCATCGCCGGATCGAGCCACAGGCTCCCGCCACCGGTGCTCTTCCCGAACTTCTCGCCCGTCGCACTTGTGACGAGCGGGACGGTGAGCCCGTGCGCCGAACGGCCTTCCACCCTTCGGATGAGGTCAATCCCGGCGGTGATGTTGCCCCACTGATCGCTGCCACCGACCTGCAGCACGCAGCCTTCGCGACGGAACAGCTCGAGGAAGTCGAACGATTGCAGCACCATGTAGCTGAATTCGGTGTAGCTCAGACCGCCCGCGTCGAGCCGGGACCGGACCGAATCCTTCGCAAGCATCGCGTTGACCGGGAAGTGTTTCCCGAGGTCGCGCAGGAAGCCGATCGCCGACATCGGCGCCAGCCAGTCCAGATTGTTCGCGAGCTGCGCCGAGGTCGGCCCAGCCTCGGAGTCCCCCTCGGTGAACTCCAGGAATCGCGCCAACTGCCGGGAGATGTGCCGGACGTTGTCGGCGATGACCTCCATCGTCTGGAGCACCCGCTCCGACGAGCGGCCGCTCGGGTCGCCGATCATCCCCGTCGCACCGCCGGCGAGGGCGATCGGCCGGTGACCGGCGAGCTGGAACCGGCGCAGGATGAGCAACGGCACCAGATGTCCCACGTGCAGGCTTGCCGCCGTCGGGTCGAAGCCGCAGTAGACCGACAGAGGTGGCTTCGACAGCTCGTTCCGCAACGCGTCTATATCGGTGGACTGCGCGATCAACCCGCGCCAGGCGAGCTCGGAGAGGATGTCGGTCACCACTCGATTGTCGCGTACGAGCACCCCCGGGCCGCGCTGAGTTCCGCGCGGGGTTCCGCGGTGTGAGGATGCGGTCATGACGAGCACCAACGAAACCGTCGAGCGCGCGCGTCGGCACGGTCTTGCCGACCTGCTGCACCGCTCGGCCCAGCGCTACCCGGACAAGCCCGCGCTGATCGACGGTGACCGGCGCCTGACGTTCGCCGAGTTCGACCTCGCGGTCGACCGGACGGCTGCCGCGTTGGCCGAGCGCGGCCTCTCCCACGGCGACCGCCTGGCGCTGCTCTCACGCAACTGCTGGCAGTACGGCGTGCTCGCCTTTGCGACCGCGCGGCTCGGCGTCGTGCTGGTGCCGGTGAACTTCATGCTCAACGCAGACGAGATCGGCTACATCCTGCAGCACAGCGGTGCCACCGCGATGGTCGCGGCCGCTGACCTGGTGGACACCGCGGCCCGCGCCCTCGAGGTCGCGGGCGCCTCGACGATGGTCCGCGGGATGCTCTCCCCACCGGGTGCAGGCGGATCACCCCCGGACGAATGGGAGGACGCCGACGCCTGGATGACCTCCGACTCCGGCGCGGTACCTGACGTCTTCGTCGGCGACGACGACCCGGTGCGCCTCATGTACACCTCCGGTACGGAGTCCCGGCCGAAGGGTGTCATGCTGACCAGCCGGTCCCTGATCGCGCAGTACGTCAGCTGCATCGTCGACGGAAGCATGACCGTGGACGACGTCGAGCTGCACTCGCTTCCGATGTACCACTGCGCGCAGCTGGACTGCTTCTTCTCGGTCGACGTGTACCTCGGCGCAACCAGCATCCTGCTCCCCGGACCGGATCCCTCCTCGCTTCTGGCAACGATCGCGCGGGAAGGCGTGACGAAGCTGTTCTGCCCGCCGACGGTCTGGATTTCGTTGCTCCGGTCGCCGGAGTTCGACACGACGGACCTGTCGAGCCTGCGGAAGGGCTACTACGGGGCCTCGGCGATGCCGGTCGAGGTGCTCCGTGAGCTACGGCGGCGCCTCCCCGACGTGGCGCTGTGGAACTTCTACGGGCAGACCGAGATGGCACCACTGGCGACGATTCTTCGGCCGCACGAACAACTCGACCGAGCCGGTAGCGCGGGAGTCGCCGCGCTCAACGTGGAGACGCGGGTCGTCGACGAGGCGGACGAACCCGTGCCGGCGGGCGAGATCGGCGAGATCGTGCACCGCAGTCCGCACGCGGCGCTGGGCTACTACAACGATCCCGAGAAGACCGCCGAGGCGTTCCGCAACGGGTGGTTCCACTCCGGCGACCTCGGCGTCCTCACCGAGGACGGCTACCTCGCCGTGGTCGACCGCAAGAAGGACATGATCAAGACGGGAGGGGAGAACGTGGCCAGCCGCGAGGTCGAGGAAGCGATCTACGAACTCGACGGCGTCGCCGAGGTCGCGGTCTTCGGCGTTGCGCACCCCCGGTGGATCGAGGCCGTCGTCGCGGTGGTCGTGCCGAAGCCGAACAGCGAGCTCGAGACGACGACGATCGAAGAGCACCTGCGCCAGCGGCTGGCGAGTTACAAGCGGCCCAAGTACGTCATCCTGGCCGATGCACTTCCGAAGAACCCCAGCGGGAAGATCCTCAAGCGGGAGTTGCGGGAAACGCACGCGACGATCGCAGCCGGGTGACCGGATTCAGATGACCGGATTCAGCGGCGTACCCGCGGCTTACCGGGCCGGTACGGGCTGACCGAACGCTCCCCCTCGATCCAGAACCGCCACGGGCGTTCGGCGCCGGCGGACAACCCCACCCGCGGGCCGGTTCGCACGCGGGCGTCCGGCACCGCGGGCCCCGGAAGGACCAGCAGCCTTCCCGCCGGATCGGTCACGTCGGCCCCGTCGAACGCCCGGTCGACTCCGAGCAGCATCGCCAGACGGGCTGGGCCGCGGGCGAGGTCCACCGCCCGGATGCCGGGCCGCCGCCGCTCGATCAGCCGCATGAGGACTTCCTGGTCCCCCGGGTCGGCCGGACACACCGGCTCGCCGGCCCGGAGCAGAACGGCCGACGCCCGCCCCGCCGGCCCGCAGACCAGGTTCATGCACCAGTGCATGCCGTAGCTGAAGTAGACGTAGGCATGCCCCGGCGGCCCGAACATGACCTCGGTGCGCGGAGTGGGGCCGCGGAAGGCGTGCGAGCCCGGGTCGTCCGGCCCGGCGTAGGCCTCGACCTCGGTCAGCCGCACCGTGAGCCGGTCGTCGCCCGCGCCGGTCTCGACCAGGCACCCGAGCAGCGCCCGGGCGACCTCGAGCACCGGTCGGTCGTAGAACGACGCAGGCAGCGGAGCCGGGGACGCGTCCCCTCGGAGCGGCGGGTTCAGTCGGCGGTCGCCCAGGCTCGGCCGTCTTCGATGGCCCGACGGACCCGATCGAGCTGCTCGCGCACCCGCGCCGGGGCCGTCCCACCCGGGGCCGAACGAGCGGCGAGCGCACCGGGGACAGAGAGCACCGCCCGCACGTCCTGGGTCAGGTGCGGGCTGATCGCCGCGAGGTCCGCGTCCGAGACCTCGTGCAGGTCCAGGTCGTTCGACACGCACCAGACCACCAGGTGTCCGACCGCCTCGTGCGCGTCCCGGAACGGCACTCCCTGGCGGACCAGGTGCTCTGCCACGTCGGTGGCCAGGCTGAAGCCGGTGGGTGCGGAGGCGGACATCCGGTCTGCCCGGACGGTCATCGTCGCCACGGTCCCGGTCAGGGCGGGCAGCACGGTGGCGAGGGTGTCGACCGAGTCGAAGACGGGTTCCTTGTCCTCCTGCAGGTCGCGGTCGTACGCCAGCGGGAGGCCCTTGAGCGTGGTCAACAGCGCGACGAGCGAGCCGATCAGCCGCCCTGACTTGCCCCGGGCGAGCTCGGCCACATCTGGATTCTTCTTCTGCGGCATGATCGACGATCCGGTGGCGTAGCGGTCGTCCAGCTCGATCCAGCCGAACTCGCTGGTCGCCCAGAGCACCATCTCCTCGCCGATCCGGGACAGGTGCACCCCGGCGAGCGCGGCGACGAACAGGAACTCGGCGGCGAAGTCCCGGTCGCTCACCGCGTCGATGCTGTTCTCGGCGACGTGGTCGAACCCGAGTTCCGTCGCGGTCCGGGCCGGGTCGAGCGGCAGCGAGGAACCGGCCAGTGCGCCGGCGCCGAGCGGGCTGACGGAGGCCCGGACGTCCCAGTCCCGCAGTCGGGACACATCGCGCAGCAGCGGCTGCACGTGCGCCAGCAGTTGGTGACCGAACGACACCGGCTGCGCGTGCTGCAGGTGCGTCATCCCGGGCGCGGCCGTATCGACGTGCCGGTCGGCCTGGTCGCTCAACGCCTCGGCCAGGTCGAGCAGGGCGACGGCCAGCTGGCGCCCGGCAACCCTCAGGTAAAGCCTGAGGTCGGTGGCGATCTGGTCGTTGCGGCTACGTCCGGCGCGCAGCTTGCCGCCGGTGGAGCCGAGCCGCTCCAGCAGTCCGCGTTCCAACGCGGTGTGGACGTCCTCGTCCTCGATCGTCGGCCGGAAGGTGCCGGTACGGACGTCCTCCTCGAGACCGTCGATCGCGCCGAGCAGCGCCTCCAGCTCGTCGTCGGTGAGCAGCTGGGCGCGGTGGAGCACGCGGGTGTGCGCCCGGCTGCCGGCGAGGTCGTGGGGGGCGAGCCGCCAGTCGAACTGCACGCTGACCGAGAGCTTGGCCAGGGCCTCCGCCGGGGAGGCGCTGAACCGGCCGCCCCATAGCCGCATCGACGGCGCTGGATCGGCGACCGACGGATGGGCCACTTCGCGGTTGTACGGCGCCGGCTGCTGGGCTCCGGTCTGGGCTGCTCCGGTCTGGGCTCCGGCCGCGTCGCCAGGCTGCGGCATCAGCGGGCGAGCCGCTGTTCGCGGGACGACCAGACCCGCGACGGCAGACCCCACAGGTCGACGAAGCCCTTGGCGTCCCGCTGGTCGAACGTGTCGCCGGCGTCGTACGTGGCGAGCGCGAAGTCGTACAGGCTGGCGTCGCTGCGGCGCCCGACGACCGTTGCGGTGCCGGCGGCGAGCCGTAGCCGGACGTCTCCGGTGACGTGCACCGCCGCGTTGGCCAGGAAGGCATCCAGCGAGGCCTTCAACGGGCTGTACCAGAGCCCGTCGTAGATCAGCTCGCCCCACCGCTGGTCGACCCCACGCTTGTAGCGGGCGAGGTCGCGCTCCAGGGTCAGGTCCTCGAGGTCACGGTGCGCGGCCAGCAGGGTCATCGCCCCCGGGCACTCGTAGATCTCCCGGCTCTTGATCCCGACGAGCCGGTCCTCGACCAGGTCGATGCGCCCGATGCCCTGGGCACCGGCCCGGGTGTTGAGCTCCGCAATCAATTCCACCAGCCCGAGCGGACGCCCGTCGAGACCGGTTGGGACCCCGTCCTCGAAGCTGATGGTGACCTCGTCGGGCTCGCGGGCGACGGTGGGGTCGGCGGTGTAGACGTAGACGTCCTCCGGCGGCTGCGCCCACGGGTCCTCAAGGATCCCGCACTCGGCGGTCCGGCCCCACAGGTTCTGGTCGATCGAGTACGGCGAACGCTTGTTGACGTCGAGCGGCAGGCCGTTTTCCTCGGCGAAGACGATCGCCTTGTCCCGGGTCATGCCGCTGTCGCGCACCGGCGCGATGACCGACAGATCCGGCGCGAGCGCCTTGATGCCGACCTCGAACCGGACCTGGTCGTTGCCCTTGCCGGTGCAGCCGTGGCTGACCGTGTCGGCGTTGAACGTCCGGGCGGCATCCACCAGGTGGCGGACGATCAGCGGGCGGGACAGCGCCGAGACCAGCGGATACCGGTCCATGTACAGCGCGTTCGCGTGCACCGACGGGACGACGAAGTCGCGTGCGAACTCCTCCCTGGCGTCGACCACGACCGACTCGACGGCACCACAGGTGAGCGCCCGCTGGCGGATGCTCTCCAGGTCCTCGCCGCCCTGACCGACGTCGATCGCGACGGCGATGACCTCGGCGCCGGTCTCCGCGCCGATCCAGCCGATGGCGACCGAGGTGTCCAGTCCGCCGGAATAGGCGAGCACTACGCGCGGCTTGCGTCCCCCGCTCGCAACAGCCTGGCTGGCGGCGGGGGTGGTCTCGGATGACACGGGAACTCCTCGTTCTTCGGCGGTGCGGTTCAGATGAGCAAAGTTGGGGCGGTTCAAGCAGGTCAGTTCAAGCAGGTCAGTTCAAGCAGGTCAGTTCAAGCAGGTCAGTTCAAGCAGGTCGGGTCCAGCCGGTCAGGTCACGGAACGTCAGGCGGGCGGGCGGTCGCCCACCGTTTCGACGGCCGGTTCCGCGCCACTGCGGACCAGCCCCTCCGCGGCCGCGAGCAGGTGCCCGGACAGCGCGACCGCCACCTCGTCGGCGGGTCGCGCCTCCAGTGTGCGGCACACCAGCAGCACGGTGTCGTCGCCGGCGATGGTGCCCGCGACCTCGGCGAGTTCGGCCGCGTCGATCGAGCTGGCGAGCAGGTGGGCACCACCAGGTGGGGTGCGCAGTACGACCGTCGAGCCGGCGGCCTCGGCGGAGAGCAACAGCTCTTCGAGACGGCGGGCCAGGTGGGCCGCTCCGGACGAACTCCGCGTGCTCCGGTCGGATCCGTCCGGCAGGGCGTAGACGAGGCCACCGTCCTCGGTGCGGACCTTGAAGGCCCCGAGCTCACCGAGGTCGCGGGACAAGGTCGCCTGCGTGACGTGCACCCCCTGGTCGGCCAGCAGCAGCCCGAGCTCCTGCTGCGACCGAACCGGTCGACCGGCCAGCAGCGCCGCCACCCGCGAGTGCCGGGCGTTCTTGGTGAGCGGCGCGCGGGCGACGGATGACCGGTTGGCCGGCGCGGGCGCCTGGGCCGACGCGTGCGCCTGGGCTGACTCACCCATCGGCGGTCCCTTGTGACGGCACCGGCGGGGCGGCGAGCAGGTGGGCGAGCAGCGCCTTCTGCGCATGCAGCCGGTTCTCGGCCTGGTCGAACACGACGGACTGCGGGCCGTCGATCACCGCGGCGGCGATCTCCTGGCCGCGGTGTGCCGGGAGGCAGTGCAGCACGAGGGCTCCGGGGAGCGCGGCGGCCAGCAGCTGCTCGTCGACCGTGTACCGCCGGAACATCAGCGCCCGCCCGCTGGACTCGGCCTCCTGGCCCATGGAGGCCCAGACGTCGGTGTAGACCGCGTCCGCCCCGGCTACCGCGTCGGCCGGGTCGTGCAGGACCAGAGCTTCCCCGCCCGTAATCGCGCCGATCTCGTTGGCGTGCCGGACGACCTGGTCCAGCGGCTCGAACCCGGGCGGCGAGGCGACGTGCACGCGCATGCCGGCCATGGCTCCGGCCAGCAGCAGCGAGTGCGCCATGTTGTTGCCGTCGCCGACGTAGGCGAGCGTGCGCCCGGCCAGCGACCCTTTCCGCTCCCGGATCGTCTGCAGGTCGGCCAGCGCCTGGCAGGGGTGCGAGAAGTCGGTGAGGGCGTTGACCACGGGCACCGACGCACCCGCGGCCAGCTCTTCGAGGCGGTCCTGCCCGAAGGTCCGGATGACGATGGCGTCGACATAGCGGGAGAGCACGGCTGCGGTGTCGGCCAGGGTCTCGCCGCGGCCGATCTGCGTCGTGGCGGCGTCGATGACCACCGGGTGCCCGCCGAGCTCGGCCACGCCAACCTCGAAGGACAGCCGGGTCCGGGTTGACGGCTTCTCGAAGATCAGCGCGACCGACTTGCCGGCGAGCGGCTGGTCGGCGGCGGGACGCGTCCGTCGCTCGCGCTTCCGGCGGTCCGCGTCGTCGAGGATCGCCCACTGCTCGGCCGAGGTGATGTCCGTGTCGACCAGGAAGTGCCTCGGCGCGAGGGTCTGCGCGGACGACGGCACGGAGGACAGGGTGCTCAAGATGGGGATCCCTTCCCGGTCAGGACGGCGACCCGAGCGAGCAGCTCGGAGACGCCGAAGGGCTTGACGAAGACGAATTCGTCTCCGAGGTCTGCTTCGAGTTGGGGTACCGCCTCGACCCGTCCGGTCACGACGATGACGGGCACGTCGAACAGGACCGGATCGGCGCGGAGTTCCTGCAGGACCCGCATGCCACCGAGGTCCGGCATCATGATGTCGAGCAGGACCAGCGACGGCGGTCGCGCCGTCGCCTGGACCAGCCCGGACAGGCCGTCGCTCGCCGTCACGACGTCATAGCCTTCGGCGTCGAGCAGGGTGTGCAGCAGGCTCCGGACACTCGGGTCGTCCTCCATGACCAGCACGCGCGGCAGCTCTTCCGGCGGCAGGTCCGGGGGTGAGCCGTGCGGCAGACCGGGCGACGGCTGGTCGTCCGGTCGGAGGTCGTCCGGTGGCAGTTCACCCATGGCCACCCGCCTCGGTAAGGATGCCGGGCATCGCCGCCACGAAGCCGTCCGCCTCGGTCTCGGTCAGCACGAGCGGCGGTGCCAGCCGGATCGCGTCCGGCGCCACCGTGTTGACGAGGTACCCGGCCCGCCGTGCGGCCGCCTCGACCGCCGGGGCGTGCGGACCCGTCAGGGCGATCGCAAGCCACAGACCGGAGCCACGGACCTCGGCGACCAGCGGAGAGCCGAGCTCGGACAGCCCACGGGCGAGTCGTTCGCCCAGCGCCCGGCTCGACTCGAGCAGACCTTCGGCTTCGATGGTTCCCAGGACGGCGAGCGCGGCGGCGCAGACGACCGGGTTGCCGCCGAACGTGCTGCCGTGATCGCCGGGCTGCAGCAGACCGGCGGCCGACCCCAAGCCGATGCAGGCCCCGATCGGAAGGCCGCCGCCGAGTCCCTTGGCGAGGGTGACGACGTCCGGCCGAACGCCTTCGCGGGTGTGGGCGTACCAGCTGCCGGTCCGGCCGATGCTCTGCACCTCGTCGAGCACAAGCAACGCGCCGACCTCGTCGCAGGCGGCGCGTGCGGCGGCGAGGTACCCGGCCGGCGGCGGGACAACCCCGCCCTCCCCCAGCGTCGGTTCGAGGAACAGGGCGGCGGTGTCCGTCGTGAGGGCACCGCGCAGCGCAGCGGCGTCGCCGTAGGGCACAAACGTCACGCCGGGGACCAGCGGTTCGAACGGCGCCCGCTTGCCCGGCTGGCCGGTGATCGACAGCGCGCCCAGGGTTCGGCCATGGAAGCCCTTCTCGGCGGCGACCAGACCGGTCCGGCCGGTGCGACGGGCGATCTTGATGGCGGTCTCGTTCGCCTCCGCCCCCGAGCTGCAGAAGAAGACCCGGGCGTCCGCCTGCTGCTCCGGGGCGAGCCGCGCGATCAGCTGCTCGGCCAGGGCGATGGAAGGCTCGCTCGCGTAGAGGTTGGAGACATGCTCCAGCGTGGCGAGCTGGCGGGTCACGGCGGCCGATACCGCGGGGTGGGCGTGGCCGAGCAGGCAGACGGCGATGCCGGCGACGAGGTCGAGGTACTCGCGACCGTTGGCGTCCCACACCCGACTGCCGGAACCGCGGACCAGGGCGAGCGGGGGACGCCCGTAGTTCCCCATCAGCACGGCGTCGCGCCGCCGGAGCAGCGCCTCGCTCGCGTCGATGCTCGGCTGCCGCGCGACCGCGTCGGTCACCATCCGAAACCCCCGGCGACGTAGGGACCGGTGACCGGCAAGCCGAGGTCCGGATCCGGGGTCGGGACCACCATCGTGCCCACCCCCTGGTTGGTGAAGACCTCGAGCAGCACCGCGTGCGCGACCCGGCCGTCGAGCACGTGAGCGGCCTTGACGTCACCGCGCACGGCACGCAGGCACGCCTCCATCTTCGGGACCATCCCGGTGCCGAGCGACGGCAGCATCTTCTCCAGCTGGTCGGCGTCGAGCAACGAGATGAGCTCGTCGGTGGCCGGCCAGTCGGCGAACAGCCCCTCCACGTCGGTCAGCACGACCAGCTTCTCCGCCTGCAGCGCCACGGCGAGTGCGGCTGCGGCGGTGTCGGCGTTCACGTTGTAGATCTGGCCGTCTGCGCCGCGGGCGATCGACGCGATCACCGGGACGTGGCCGCTGTCGACCAGCGCCGTGACCGTCCCCGGGCGCACGGCGACGACGTCACCCACCAGGCCGACGTCGACCGGGCTCCCGTCGACGATGGCCGGCCGCTTCTCGGCGGTGAACAGCCGCGCGTCCTCGCCGCTCATGCCGACCGCGAACGGGCCGTGCGCGTTCACCAGACCCACGACGTCGCGGTTGACCTGCCCGACGAGCACCATCCGGACCACGTCGATCGTCTCCGGGGTGGTGACCCGCAACCCGCCCCGGAACTCGGAGGGGACGCCGAGCTTGGTGAGGTGTTCGGTGATCTGCGGTCCGCCACCGTGCACGACGACAACGCGGATGCCGCAGTGCCGGAGGAACACGATGTCCTCGGCGAAGGCCTGACGCAGCGCCTCCTCGGCCATCGCCGAACCGCCGAATTTCACGACGATCGTCTTGCCGGAGAAGTGCGTCAGCCAGGGCAACGCCTCGACGAGGACGCCGGCCTTGGTCCGGGCCTCGTCGAGCCGGCGCGGCAGCACGGAGGCGCTGTGGCCTTCAGGAGCGCTCATGTCGAATAGGCCGAGTTCTCGTGCACGTACGCCTCGGTGAGATCGGTCGTGCGGACCGTCAGGGACTCGCTGCCGGCCTTGAGGTCGACCAGGATGTCGATTCGGCGGCCGGACATGTCGACTCCTTCGCGTGCCTCGCCGGGCGCGCTCTCTCGACAGACCATGATCCCGTTGACCCCGACGTCGAGGTTCAGCGGGTCGAACGTGGCGTCGGTGGTGCCGATCGCGGACAGCACGCGGCCCCAGTTGGGGTCCTCGCCGGCCAGCGCGCACTTCAGCAGGGCGCTGCGGGAGATGGCGCGGCCGACCTCGAGGGCGTCGTCCTCGGTGGCGGCCCCGCTGACCTCGATGTAGACCTCCTTGCCGGCGCCCTCCGCGTCGGCGAGCAGCTGCCCGGCGAGGTCATCGCACACCCTGCGCACCAACTCGGTCAGCTCGTCCGGGGGCAGCTCGACGCCGGACGCGCCGCTGGCGAGCAGCAGCACCGTGTCGTTGGTCGACAGGCAGCCGTCCGTGTCGAGCCGGTCGAACGTCGTGCGGGTGGCCTGGCGGAGCGCTGTATCGAGAACGGTGGCATCGGCGACGGCGTCCGTGGTGACGACGCACAGCATGGTCGCGAGCGCAGGCGCGAGCATCCCGGCGCCCTTCGCCATCCCGCCGGCGGTGACCCCGCCCGCTTCCCGCTCGGCAACCTTCGGAACGGTGTCGGTGGTACGGATCGCCTCGGCGGCATCGAGGCCGCCGTCGGGCGCGAGGGCCTGCGAGGAGGCGGTGACGCCGGCGAGCAGAAGGTCCATCGGTAGGAAGGTGCCGATCAGCCCGGTCGAACAGACCCCGACCTCCGCCGCCCCGCACCCGAGCAACCCGGCGACGTGTTCCGCGGTGCTGTGGGTGTCGGCGAAGCCCTGTGGGCCGGTGCAGGCGTTGGCTCCGCCGGAGTTCAACACCACCGCGCGCAGGTGTCCATCGGTGAGGACCTGCCTGGACCAGAGCACGGGAGCGGCCTGGACGCGGTTGCGGGTGAAGACGCCGGCGGCGGCGAAGCCCGGGCCGTCGTTGACGACGAGCGCGACGTCGGGACGACCGCTGTCCTTCAGCCCGGCGACCGCCCCGGCGGCCCGGAATCCGGCAGCGGCGGTGACGCCGCTGCTGCCGGCTGGGCCGGCTCCGGCTGGGCCGGTCACGGCTGGGCCGGTCACGGCGCGATCCCGGAAACGGGGAGGCCGGCGTCCTCGGGGAGCCCGAGGGCCAGGTTCGCGCACTGCACCGCCTGGCCGGCGGCACCCTTGACCAGATTGTCGAGCGCACTCACCACCACCGCACGGCCGGCGTCGGCGTCGAGCGCGACCTGCAGGTGGCAGGAGTTGCTGCCGAGGGTCGCCGCGGTGTGCGGCCAGCGACCCTCCGGCAAGACGTGGACGAAGGTCTCGTCGCCGTAGGCCGCCTCCAGAGCGGCGCGCAGGTCCGCCTCGGTGGTGCCCGCCCGGACGCGGCCGGTGCAGGTGGAGAGGATGCCACGGGGCATCGGGGCGAGGACCGGGGTGAACGACACCGTCCGGACCTCGAGGGCCTGCGACATCTCGTAGCGGTGCTGGTGGCTGGCGACCTTGTAGGGCGTGAGGTCGCCCATCACCTCGCTGCCGAGCAGGTTGCCCTTGGCCGACCTGCCCGCGCCGGACGTGCCGCTGGACGCGACCACGACCAGATCGTCGGGCTCCACGAGTCCGGCGGCGACGAGCGGGGCGAGCGCGAGGATCGTCGCGGTCGGGTAACAGCCCGGCACGGCGATCCGGCGGGCGCCGCGGACCGCGTCCCGACTGCCGGGCAGCTCGGGGAGCCCGTAGGGCCAGGATCCGGCGTACTCGCCGCCGTAGCCGGCCGCCCAATCGGCCGGGGACCGCAATCGGTGGTCGGCGCCGAGGTCGAGTACGACGGTGGAATCGGGCAGCGCCGCCGCGATTCGGCCGGACTCGCCGTGCGGCAGGGCCAGGAAGACGACGTCCGGAACCTGTGTGCCCCCCGCCTGGACATCCGCCGCAAAGGAATCGACCGAGCTGATCGGGGTCCCGGACAGCTGCGGGAACTGCGGGTGGAGTTCGGTGATGTCCCGACCGGCGGAGGTCGCGGCCACCAGCGGCCCGAGTTCGAGCGAAGGATGACCGAGGACCAGGCGGACCAGCTCGCCGCCCGCGTAGCCGCTGGCTCCGACGATGGCCGCAGTGGTCCCCATGACGGGCCACTATACGAACCCCTGCATGGTCATGCAAACGGGCTATTCGCTGGCTGGGCGCACGTGTCCCGCCATGGGTCACCCGGTCGGCGAGGGGCCTCCGGTGAGCATGCGACGCAGCGTGGTCAGGTCCTCCCCGCCCAGGTCGAGATGCGCCGGCTCGGTGGTCGCGGCGAACTCGAGAAGGACGCGCGCGAGGTCGTCCGGGCGTTCCACCTGCGGAAAGTGCCCGACACCGTCGAAGATCTCGAGCCGGCTGCCGGGCATGACGCTGTGCGCGTGCTCCCCGTGCGTCGCCGGGATGATCGGGTCCCGCCGGCCCCACACGACCATCGTCGGGATGAGTTGCGCCAGGTAGAGCCGATCCCGGGCGCTCACCCGCTGGCCGCCGACGTCGATCACCGCCCGGATGGTGTGGATGAAGGCTTTTCGGGCGCGCGGGTCGGTCAGCGAGCCGAACGCACGGAGCATCTCGGCGACGTCCGGGCCGGCGTGGAGCCCGGTGCGCGCCACCTGCCGGCTGACAGCGGAAGCCACGGCGTGCACCGGGCGCGCGGTGAGAAGGGGCAGCACCCACTCCGCCCCCGGCCAGGTCACGGCCTTGAGCAGCCCGTGCACCTCCTTGCCGAGTCCACCGCTGGAGACGAGGACGAGCCGTTCGCACATCGTCGGGTAGGCGTAGGCGAACTGCATCGCCACGCCGCCGCCCAGCGAGTGCCCCACCACCGTCGCGGACCCGTGCTCCAGCGCGAGCAGCAGGTCGCGCAGGCCGACCGCGTAGGCCCCGAGCGAGTAGTCGCCCCGCGGCTTCGCCGACTGGCCGTGGCCGAGCAGGTCGGGGGCGACCACGTTGAACTGTTCGGCCAGCCGCGGGATGACCTGATCCCACTGCCCGGCGTTGCCTGCGATGCCGTGCACCAGCAGGATCACCGGCGCGTCCCGCCGCTCGGCGATGTCCGCGGTGCGGTAGGTGATGCGGTGGCCGTGCAACGACAACTCTTTCTGGACCACCGACGCAGGCATGGGGACAGAGTAGAGAGGGACAGGCGCGGCCGTCTCCATCCGGGGCATCGGCTTGATCGGCTTGCTGGGTGGATCGGCTTGCTGGGTGGATCGGGATACGGGGTGGCTCGGACGACGGATGCGATCCCGAGCGTCCGGGCAGAGCCTTCAGGAGGGCCGTCCGCGAGACGACACTCCCTGATAGCGCCACCCCCGAGAGGAATCCCATGCACGTGGTCGAGCTGGACCCGGGTGACCCGACACTGGCCGAGGTGCTGCCGGTGCTGCGCGAGCTGCGCCCGCATCTCGACCTCGAGCTGTTCCGCAGCATTTACCACGAGGGCTGGCCGCAGGGGCTCCGCTTCACCGCGGTCTTCGATGACGCCGACCGGTGTGTCGCCGTCGCGGGCTGGCGGATCATCGCGAGCACGTCGGCGGTGCGCAAGCTCTACGTCGACGACCTGGTGACGACGTCGGAGGCCCGTTCGGCTGGCCACGGGCACGTGCTGCTCAACCACCTCGTGCGCATCGCCGCCACCAACGGATGCAACGACATCGACCTCGACTCGGGCACGCACCGGGTCGACGCCCACCGGTTCTACTTCCGGGAGGGACTGGTCATCTCGGCGTTCCACTTCCGGCGGGCGATCGCGGCCGAGCCGGAAGAACCGCTGCATCCCGAGCGGCTCGATCCGGACCAGCTCGCGATCAACCTGACCGCTGAGCCCGACAGGTTGGAAGCGGACGGATCCGCCGCCTGACCCTCCTCCCGGAGATCAGCAGGAGATCAGCAGGAGGTCAGCAGCCGGGCAGCACGCCGCTCATCACCTGGAGTGTCAGCTGCGCAGTCGGGCTCCGGTCCGCTCCGCGGCGGCCCGAACCGCAGTGTCCCGGAGCTCGTTGACTTCCTCGGCAGTCAGCGTCCGGTCCGCGGCGCGCCAGCGCAGCCGGAAGGCGAGCGAGCGCTCCCCCGGCCCGATCCGGTCGTAGACGTCGAACAGCCGGGTCGACTCGAGCAGCGGACCGGCGCCGTCCCGGAGGGCGGCGATCACCTGACCGGCCGGCATCTCGGCCGCGACGACGAGGGCGACGTCCCGGTCTGCCGGTGGATAGGGAGAGACGGGCGGGACCTCGACGGCGGTATCTATCCGGGCGAGCATTTGGTCGAGGTCGAGCTCCATCGCCACGGCCCGGGGCGGGAGCTCCCACTCGCTGACCACCCGCGGGTGGAGTTCACCCGCATGCCCGATCACCCGTTCGGAGCCGTCGGAGCCGGTCGCGACGAGTTCGGCGCACCGCCCCGGATGCCATGGGGCGGTCTGCGCGGAACGGACCGTGAGCCGGGTACCGACCACGCGGGCGAGCAGCCGTGCGGTCTCGACCGCGTCCGACCAGTCCGCGACCCGTCCGGGACCCCACCAGCCGGCTGGCTCGCGCCGGCCGGTGAGCAGGACGGCGACGTGGCGTGGCTGGTCGGGGAGGGTCGCATCGAGCGCCGCCAGCTGCGCGGCCGTCGGTCGTTGGGCGACTCCCGGTACCTCCGGCGCGTGGTCGGCGGGCGGGCGCGCGCGGAACACCGTGCCGACCTCGGCAAGGGCGACGTCCGGGTTGCCTCGGCTGACGTTGCGTGCCGCGGCGGCCAGCAGCCCGGGCAGCAGCGTCGTGCGAAGTTCACGTTCGTCCTCGGCCAGCGGGTTCGCGACGCGAGGGGCGGCCCGCCGCTCGTCGTCGGCGGGAAGTCCCAACCGGTCGGCCACGTCGCCAGCGAGGAACGGGAGCAGCAGCACCTCGGCGAAGCCGGCGTCGGCGAGGGCGTCCGCAACCCGCCGTCGACCCCGCTGAGCCGGGGTGAGGCCCCGGCCGGCCGGTGCCCGGGGCAGTCGGACCGGGATCGTCTCGTAGCCCTCGAGCCGGGCGATCTCCTCGACCAGGTCGGCCGGGCGCTCGAGGTCGAACCGCCAGGTCGGTGGGGTCACCCGCAGGCCGGTGCCGGTCACCTCGACCGCACACCCCAACTGCTCGAGCCGATGTCGCTGGACCTCCACCGGGTAGCCGCGACCGATGAGCCGCTCCGCCTCGGCGAGCGGCAACCCCACCGTCGTCGGCGGGGCGGTCAAGTCGACGTCGGTCCCGACCCGCTCGGCACTCGCTCCGCCGAAGTCGACAAGCATCCGGACCGCGACCTCGGCGGCGAACGGTGCCAGTGCCGGATCCACCCCGCGTTCGAAACGCCGGGAAGCCTCCGAGGGGAGGCCGAGTCGACGGGCGGTGCGTGCCACCGACACCGGGTCGAAGCAGGCCGATTCGATCAGCACCCTTGTGGTCGACGCGGTGACCTCGGTGCTCGCGCCGCCCATCACGCCTGCGATGGCGATGGGACCGGAGTCGTCGGTGATGACCAGGTCCTCGGCGACGAGGTTCCGCTTCTCGCCGTCGAGGGTCACGATCGTCTCGCCCGGGCGGGCCCGCCGGACGACGATCGCCCCGGACAGCTTGTCGAGGTCGAACGCGTGCAACGGCTGCCCGAGGCCGAGCAGGACGGCGTTGGTCACGTCGACGGCCAGCGAGATCGACCGCATGCCGGCCAGCGCGAGCCGGCTCGCCAGCGGAGGCGGCGACGTGATCGCCGAGTCCAACCCTGACACCGTGCGGGCCACGTAGCGCGAGCACCCCGAGGGGTCGTCGATCCGGACCGGGTATCCCTCGCTGAGGCTCGGCAGGTCGACGTCGGCGGGATCGAGGAACGGCAGGTCGAAAGCGATGCCGAGCTCCCGGGCCACCCCGCGGTGGGACAGCGCGTAACCCCGGTCGGAGGTGATCTCCAGGTCGAGGACGTTGTCCGGCATCCCGATCACCGTCGCGAACTCGACACCGATCGGTGTGTCCGGCGGCAGCACGAGAATCCCGCGGTGGTCGTCGCCGATCCCTAGCTCGCGCGACGAGCAGATCATCCCGTCCGAGGTACGGCCGTAGGTCTGCCGCGCGCTGATGGCACTCCCAGGCTTACCGTCGGGTCCGGGCAGCTCAGCTCCCGGCAGGGCGACCGGCACCCGGTCTCCGACGGCGAAGTTGGTCGCGCCGCAAACGATGCCCCGCGGCTGTGAACCGGATATCGGGGATCCGGAAATCGGGCCCGCGCCCGTGCCCACCTGCACGAAGCGGATCGGCTTCTTGAATCCGGTGAGCTCCTCGATGTCGAGCACCTCGCCGACGACGACGTCCTCGAGGCCCTCTCCCGCCCGCTCGACGGTCTCGAGCTTGAGGCTGGCCCGGGTGAGGGCGTCGCCGCAGGTCGCGGCGTCGGGGAGCCCGGGGACGAGCTCGGCGAGCCAGGAGTGGACGACGCGCATCAGAGCTCACCCGCCCCGGCGAACGCCAACGCGAACCGGACGTCGCCGTCGATCAGCTCGCGGATGTCGCGGATGTTGTGCAGCGCCATCGCGGTGCGTTCGAGCCCCATGCCGAAGGCGAAGCCGGTGTAGCGCTCCGGGTCGACGCCGCACGCGGTCAGCACCGCCGGGTCGACCATCCCGCAGCCGCCCCACTCGATCCAGCCCTCGCCGGAGCAGATGCGGCAGCCCGGATCTGCCGGATCGCCGCCGCAGCCGAAGCACTGCAGGTCGACCTCGGCACTCGGCTCGGTGAACGGGAAGAAGTGGGGTCGCAGGCGGGTCCGGAGGCTGCCGCCACGCACGTCGGCGAACAACCCCGCGGCGAACGCGTCCAGGGTGCCGCGCAGGTCGGCCATCGTCAGGCCCTCGTCGATCGCAAGGCCTTCCACCTGGCTGAACACCGGCAGGTGGGTCGCGTCGACGGTGTCGGCGCGGAACACGCGGCCGGGGCAGATCACGTAGACCGGCAGCGGCCGGTCGAGCAGCGAGCGCACCTGCACCGGGCTGGTCTGCGTCCGCAGGACGACCTGGGACGCGGTCGGCTCCAGGTACAGGGTGTCCTGCAACTCGCGGGACGGATGGTCGGCGGGCGTGTTCAGGGCGTCGAAGTTGTACCACCCGTGTTCAGCCTCGGGACCCTCGGCGACTTCGTAACCCATCGCGACGAAGACGTCGGAGACGCGGTCCACGACGGCCGAGAGCGGGTGGCGGGCACCGCGCGGACTGCGGCCGGCGGGAAC
The DNA here is from genome assembly GCA_035468175.1 of Frankiaceae bacterium. Classification (GTDB taxonomy): domain Bacteria; phylum Actinomycetota; class Actinomycetes; order Frankiales; family Frankiaceae; genus JAVEDQ01. The sequence continues at coordinate 19,217 of DATITC010000034.1, forward strand.
GGTGACGTCGACCGCCTCGTCCACGAGCACGCGCGCGTCCCGCTCCTCGGTGAGGACGGCCAGCCGGGCCTCGTAGGCCTCGGTAACGGCTCGGGTGGCGGCGTTCAGCCGCTTGCCGGCATCGGCCCGGGCCTGCGGCGGTAGCGCCCCGAGTTCCCGGCGGGCCAGGACCAGGGGCGCACCGCGGCCGGCGACCTGCCGCGTCCGGACGTCGGCGAGGGCGTCGAGGTCGCCGGCTGCGGCGATCTCGGTCAGCGCGGTGTCCCGGGCTGCGTCGATCTCCTCGGGCTGCAAGTCGGTCACCTGTACGGGGTCGTAAGAGGAGTTCGGGGCGGACATGCGAAGGCTGGCGTCTTTCCGTGCAGGGGTGGACGGTGGGCGGCTGGTCGGCCTCTTCTGATCAACTCGGATCGGGCCGGGACGATGCCCGCCGGCGCGACCCTCGCGCCGTCAGGCGAACGGCGGTGCCCCGGCGGGCAAGGTAAATCGGAACTGCGCGCCCCCGCTCGGGGAATGTTCGGCGACGATGCTGCCGCCGTGGGCCTCGACGATGCCCTTCACGATGTAGAGGCCGAGGCCGGTACCGCCGCGGCGGTTCCCGCCGCGCCAGAACTTCGTGAAGATGCGGGCCCGGGTCTCGGCCGGTATGCCGTCGCCGTCGTCGGCGACGACGACCTCGCAGCCGGTGTCGGCGGCAGAGCTTCCAGAGCCGGCAGAGCCTCCAGAGCCGGCAGAACCAGTAGAGCCGTTGTGGACCGTCGCGAGCCGGATGTCGATGGTCACCGTGCCCCCGCCGTGCCGCAGCGCGTTCTCCACCAGGTTGGCGAGCACCTGGTCGACCTTGTCCGGGTCAAGCCACATCTCGGGCAGCGTGTCGGACTGCTTGATGACGAATCGGGACTCCGGCTCGCCGGACACGATGTGACTCTCGACGACCCGACGTACCCGGGCAGGGACGTCGACGACCTGCTTGCGCAGCTCCAGCCGACCCGCGTCGATCCGGCTCACGTCGAGCAGCTCGGTCAACAGCCGGGTCACCCGGTCGGCGTCGGCGTTGACCGTCGCGAGCATCAGCTGCTTCTGCTCGTCGGTGAACCGGTCCCATTTCGCCAGCAGGGTGGCGGTGAAACCCTTGACGCTGGTGAGCGGAGAGCGGAGCTCGTGGGCGACGGTGCTGACCAGGTCGGCGCGACTGCGTTCGAGCCGTCGACGGGAGGCGGTGTCCCGGAGGCAGAGGATCAGGCGGCGGACGACGCCGTTCTCCCGCATGTACTGCACGGTGGTGAGCAGCTCGCGGTCGCCGCCGGCCATGCCGCCCGGATCGGCGAGCATCAGGCGTCGTTCCGGTTGCCGGCGAACGCCGGGCAGTCGGAGCAGCGGGAGCGAGCATTCCCACCAGTCGTTGCCCCGCTCGTCGAGCAGGATCAGGGCCTCGTTGATCGGCCGGCCGAGAACGCCCGGCAGGTCGAGGTGCAGCAGGCTGGCAGCGGCGACGTTCGCACTGATCAGGGTGCCGGCGCCGTCCAGGACCAGGACCGCGTCGGGCACCTCGTCGTAGCTGGTGGATGCGGGGTCATCGGTGGCCAGCATGCGCGAGGGGGGTGAACCAAGGCGTGTAGCGACGGAACCCGTCACCCGCCGACCCCCTCCCCGGGATGCCGCCGCTGGGCGCGGGCTGACGCGAACAAGCACACCGCAGCGGCCGCAGATACATTCAGCGACTCCGCTGCACCGTACACCGGGACCCGTAGGGTCGTTCCGCCCCACGCGGATACCGAAACGATCACTTCGCGGGGCAATCCGTGCGCCTCGTTGCCGAACAACCAGGCCGTGGGTGCGGCAAGTTCCCCAGTGTCGATGGCCGTGTCCAGGTCGTGCTCGGCGGTCCCGGTGGTGGCGATCGGCCGACAGCCCCGGTCGACCAGGGCGGTGAGGACGCCCATCGGCTCGCCGCCGTCGATCACCGGCAGAGCGAAGACGCTGCCCGCCGACGCCCGAATCGCTTTACCGCCGAAGGGATCGGCCGACCCGCCGGCGAGCACCACCGCGTCGGCGCCGGCCGCATCAGCCGTGCGGATGATCGTGCCGAGGTTGCCGGGGTCCCGCGGCTCGACGAGCACGACGAGCAACGTCGGCGCCGGTCCGAGGTCGGCCAGTTCCGTCTGCGGCAGGACCCCGACACCGACCAAGCCCTGCGGAGTGACGGTTTCGGAGAGGGCAGCCGCGGCCGCGTCGTCGACCAGTCGGATCACCGCACCGGCGTCGTCCAGCCGCGCCAGCAGGTCCGGCTGGCGGACGGACGCCTCCGAGGTCGCGAAGACGTCAGCGATCGAGACGCGACCGAGCGCGACCGACAAGGCTTGCGGACCCTCGATGAGGAACCGGCCGGCCTCCCGACGCACCGACCGGCGCAGGAGGCGTCGGGCTGCGGCGACGCGTCCGGAACGGACGCCGAGGGGGTCGCTCAGGCCGCGGAACCGCTGCCGCTGGCCGGTACCGCCGCACGGGCGACCTCAACCAGGGCGGCGAAGGCAGGCGCGTCGGTGACCGCGAGGTCGGCGAGGACCTTGCGGTCGACCTCGACACCCGCGAGGCGCAGCCCCTGCATGAAGCGGTTGTAGGTCATGCCGTTCTCGCGGGCCGCCGCGTTGATCCGCTGGATCCACAGCTGGCGGAACTCACCCTTACGGGCCCGACGGTCCCGGTAGGAGTAGTTGAGCGAGTGGAGCATCTGCTCCTTGGCCTTGCGGTACAGCCGGGACCGTTGGCCGCGGTAGCCGCTCGCCTGCTCGAGGATCTCGCGGCGCTTTTTGGCGGCGTGCACTGACCGCTTGACGCGTGCCATGACAGGTACTCCTATGCCGAAGGTGAAGTGTGGTCTCGCAGCACCGCGCCCGGGAACGGGCCGGCGCCGGGGAGGTCAGCGCCCGAGCAGCTTCTTGATGCGGGCGTTGTCCGAGCTGGACAGCTCAACCTCGTTGAACAGGCGGCGCGTCCGCTTGCTCGACTTGTGCTCGAGCAGGTGGTTGCGGCCCGCGCGGCGGCGCATCAGCTTGCCGGTGCCGGTGATGCGGAATCGCTTGGACGCACCGCTGTGCGACTTGGCCTTAGGCATTTCTGTCTCTCGATCACTCGTGGGTCGGTCGGGTGGCGCGGGGTCGTGCGGCTCAGGCGTCGACAGGGGCGGGAGCACCCGCCCGTCCGACCGGACGCTTGTGCGGTGCGACGACCATGGTCATGTTGCGGCCGTCCTGCTTGGGTGATGCCTCGACGTAGCCGAGCTCGTCGATGTCGGCGGCGAGTCGCTGGAGCAGGCGGAAGCCGAGCTCCGGTCGGGACTGCTCACGACCGCGGAACATGATCGTGATCTTGACCTTGTCGCCGGCCTTGAGGAAGCGGACCACGTGGCCCTTCTTCGTCTCGTAGTCGTGCGGGTCGATCTTGGGGCGGAGCTTCATCTCCTTGATGACCGTCTGGACCTGGTTCCGCCGAGCCTCGCGACGCTTCTGGTCGGACTCGTACTTGAACTTGCCGTAGTCCATGAGCTTGCACACCGGAGGACGCTGATTGGGCGCCACCTCGACGAGGTCGAGGTCACCGTCCTCCGCCATCCGTAGCGCGTCGCCGATGGCGACGATGCCGATCTGTTCGCCTTCCGCCCCTAGGAGACGGACCTCGGGGACGCGGATACGGTCGTTGATGCGTGGCTCGACGCTGATGAGCAACTCCTGTGCGTTTGACCTGGTTCGGGCCTGGCTGTCGGTCGACCTGCCGCAGCGGCTGGCGCACCTCTCGGTGACGGAACGTGCCGTCGCCGGGTCGCCGACCCTAACCCGTACGCCCGGAGATGGGCGCCAGGTGGGAGGTCACCCTCCGCTTTGGCACTACGCCCGATGAGGGGCGCAGGCGGTCGCGACAAGACTAGCAGGAGACGGCGGTCGCGGTCACCCTCTCCCGGCGCCCACTGTCAGAGGCGGCGCACTGTCAGCGGCGGCGCACTGTCAGAGGCGCCGGCCCTGTCAAAGGCGCCGGCCGCACCGCCGCGCCTCGTCCAGCCGGGCACCCTCGAGCAGCAGCAGGTCGAGCGGGACGCCTGCGGCGGAACGCAACCGCTCGGCCAGCGGTACCGGGGGCTCGCCGGCCGGCGGCACCAGCCCGAGGGCCGGGGACCGGGCACCGCCCCGGTCGGCAAGCTCGAGGTCGAGCGCGTACACCTCGAACTCGGCACATGCGCGCACCAGATCGGGCACCGGCTCCCAGCCGGGCTCCCGCAGCACGGGGTCAGACCGGCGGGTGGCGAGCCGCTCGGCGGCCGGAACGTAGCCGGCGGCGAGAGCGTCGATCTCGGAGTCCCGCACGGTCCAGGGAACCGGGCCGGCCACGTCGACCACGAGCGCGACGAGTCCCTCACCGCGCACGGCAGCGGCCAGCTCCGGTGCCGGACGCGGAACCGGACGGGCGTCCGTACGCCACCGGGCGAGCGTCTCCAGCGAAGTGAACGCGGGCAGCGCCTGCGCTCCACTCGACGCTTCCAGCAGCGCCAACGCCATGTCACCCTCGGAGGCGGCCTGCTCCCCCGGCAGCGCGACGACGCCGACGATCAGGCGCGCGGCGACCAGAGCCGCGGCGACCTGCCCCGGGTCCCCGCCGGCCAGCGCGGAGGCGAGGCGAGGATCGGCCGAGCCGTCGTCCGGCGGGGCACCGCGGGGAAGATTCCTACCCACGGCCGGCCGCCGGGTCGATAGCCGCGACCGGACTGAAGCGCAGGGACCGCCAGGTGGCCACGGCCCAGTCCTTGTCCTCGGGACGGTCGCAGAAGAAGGCCGCCTGCACGTAGAAGCCGCGTCGAACGACGTAGCCGTAGAGGGCCCACTGCGCTCGGCCGTCGACCTCTTCCGGGTACCAGGAGGCGTAGCGCAACTCGCCCTCGTCGGCGCCGACCTCCTCGAAGCGCTCCACCGGGTTCGGGTTGACCTCGGCCAGCACCCAGTCGAGCAACTTCTCGGGATCGTGCTCGATCGGTGGATACCAAAGCGCGAGCCAGATGGTGCGGACCGGCGGTCCGGGCGACACCAGCTGGAGGTCGCCGTCGACCAGACGCCCGGTGAAGGTGTCATCGAGCTCGACGCTCCACTGATCCGAGAGCTTCCGGCGGGTCACGCCCAGCTCCTGACGAGCCCACTCCGGTGAAGGTCGGGGAAGTGCAGATCGCGGTCGGACATTTCACCAAGACTAGGTGGACCCGTCGGTGGGCGCATCAGCGGCGGCTGACCGCCACCGCGACGAAGGTCAGCACAACGCCGGCCACGGTCAGTGCCGTGAGATGTCGTCCGGGCGCCGGGTCGATCGCGTCGAGGACGAGGGCACCTGCGGACTGGCCCGCGATGGCCGCGAGCGACAGCCGGAGCACCCCGAGTACCCGGACCGTGGCCGCGGCGGTGAGGACGAAGCCGGCGCCCAGCAGCCCGCCGGCGTAGAGCAGCGGGGACGCGGCGAGCGTCGTGCCGGATGGGGACGTCACGGCGAGCAGGACCGCCAGCACGACGGTACCGACCGCGAAGTTGGACACGGCGGCGAACACGGTGTCGCCACTGACCTGCTGGAGCCGACCGTTCGCGGCCTGCTGGAAAGCGACGCCGACACCCGCGACGGCGACCAGCAGGAGCAGGCCGAGGTGCAGGTTGCCTCGGTTGCCGCCGCCGAAGGCGGAGAGCAGGACGGCCGCGACGGCGAGGCCGACGCCGACGAGCCGACTCGGCGTGGCCCGCTGACGCCCACCCGGCCCCAGGCCGGCCGAGTCGACGCCGAGACTTCCGCCGGTCTGCCCGGCGACGAGCGCGACCGTGACCAGCGCGACGCCGATCTTCGGCGCGGCGCCGGCGGAGGACGTGACGAGGTAGGCGCCGCCGAGGCCGCCGGCGAAGTACCACGCCGGCACTCGGTGCGCCTGACGGAGTCGGGCCCACCCCGCCGGCAGCGCACCCCGGGCCAGGGCCAGGGCGAGGAGTACGAGCAGGCCGACGGCGAAGGAGAGCAGGGAAGCGAGCAGTGTCGAGCCGACCTCGCCGGCGAGTTTGCCGTTGACGTAGGCCTGCAGTGCCACCCCGATGCCGGCCACGAAGGCGAGCAGAAGGGCGACAGGTTCCGGAAGCCCGGCGGACGGCGTTGAGGGAGCGGACGTCCGCCCCCCGATCACTCGACGATCTTGCTGATCGGCAGCTCGAGGATGTCGGTGGCACCCGCGGCCTTCAGGCGCGGCAGCAGCGTATTCACGCCGCGCTTCGCCACGACCGTCTCGACCGCCCGATGATCGCTCTTGGCCAGCTCGGTGACGGTCGGCGAGGTCATCGACGGCAGCACCTCGAGCACTCCGGCGAGGTCGTCGCCGGCGACGTTCAGCTTCAACAGGACCTGACCGCGCGCTCGGATGGCGCCCTGCAGCAGCAGCGCCAGGTCCTGCATCGCCGCCCGCTTCTCCTCGTCGGCGAACGCGGCGACGTTGGCCACCAGCTCGGTCCGGCTGGTCAGCAGGGTCTCGATCACCTTCAGCCCGTGCTTGCGCAGGCTGGAGCCGGTTTCGGTGACGTCGACGATGGCGTCCACGATGTCCGGGACCTTCGCCTCGGTGGCGCCGTAGGACGGGACGATGCGCGCCCGGACGCCGACCTTCTCGAAGTAGCGCCGCGTCAGCTCGGGGTACTCGGTGGAGACCCGGACCCCGTCGGGCAGCTCGTCGCCCCGGTCGACGCCGAGCTCCTTCGGGACTGCGAGCACGATGCGGACCGGGTTCGACGTCGCCTTCGAATACTCGAGCTCGGTGACGGTCACGACGTCGGACGAGGTCTCCTGCACCCAGTCCCGGCCGCAGATGCCGAGGTCGAACAGGCCCTGCTCGACGTACTGCGGGATCTCCTGCGGACGCAGGAAGCGCACCCGGTCGATCCGCGGGTCGTCGATGACCGCGTGGTAGTCCCGGTCGGACCCACGACGGACCGCCAGATCGGCAGCGGAGAAGAGGTCGAGGGTCGCCATTTCCAGGGAACCCTTGGGCAGGACGAGGGAAAGCACGCCACCAGTGTGCCTGGCCGAGCCGTCCTTGCCGACCGGATTGATGGTGGCCAGGACCCGAGCCGGACCAGTCAGAACGGGGCGTCCACCCACCACTTCCTCAGCTCGTCAGCGGTGTGCTTGGGCCACGAGGCGTACATCGCGTAGCCGGGCTTCTGGCTGAAGCTCCACCAGCGCCACGGACCCTTGCTGTCCTTGCCGAGGTACAGGTTGCCCCCCGCGCTGCCGCCGCCGGCCGTGCTCCAGGTCGTCGGGGTGTCCGCGGACGATCGCACCTCGTCCTCCCGCGCGCCCCGGGCGGTGTTGTCCGGGTAGCGCAGCACTTCGACGTAGACCCCGTTCGGGTAGTCGCACGTGACGATGTCGCTCGCGTGCTTGTCCTTCTGCGGCGTGCTCGACGTGCACGTCTGGCCATTCGACCCGCGGGACGCCGGATCGGCCGGAATGAGCCGGGAGAACGTGCTGCGGAGCGGAGCGGCGGTGCCCCATGGACCGAGAGCGGCGGACGCGACGGCAGGGCTGGGCGCCGACGGCCGGTGCTTCCCGCCGGTCGCGACCACCGTGTACTGGTGTGCGGCGGTGTCCTGGCCGAGCACGGCGTGGTAATCGGCGCCGGGAACGTCGTCGGCGAGCACCCGACCGTCGGAGAGCACCCGGTATCCCTTCGCCGACGGCACCGGGTCCCAGCGGAGATCGACGGCGTTGTTGGCCGGCGTCGCCCGGACCCCTGCGGGTGTCGCGAGCGGCCCGGTGCCGCCGCCGGACGTGACCAGCACGACCACGCCGACGATGACGGCGACGAGCAGGACCGCGAGACCGGCGAGCAGGACCCGTCGGCGGGATCGGGACGTGGGCCCGACAGGGACGCCCGAGCCGTAGGCACCGGGCGGCAGACCTGGCCCCGCGGGCTGGAACGGGCCCGAGCCGAGCAGCGGGCCCCCGACCGGACTCGGCGGAGCCGGGACAGCCTGGACCGGCGGAGGCGCGACCACGGTGGTCGGCGGTTCGTCCGTCCGAACGTTCTCCAGCGGCGCCGCCGCGACCCGAGCGGGCTTTTCGAGCGGCAGCCCCTGCCAGTCGCGGCGCAGCACGTCCAGGACGGACTGGGGGCGTTCGATCTTCCCCGGTAGCTCCGCCCGCTCGAGGAGACGTTCGAGCAGCTTGGCCGCGTCCGGTCGTGCCGACGGGTCCCGCTCCGTCGCGGCGGCAACCAGCGAGCGCAGCGGCGGCGCCAAGAGGCCGAAGTCGATGTCCGGCGGGGCGTTCAAGACTCGGTAGAACAGCACATGCGGCGCGCCCTGGCCAAACGGCAGCCGGCCGCTGGCCGCGTATCCGACGGTGCAGCCCAAGGCGAAGATGTCGCTGGCCGCGGTCGCGTTACCAGTTTCGACCTGCTCCGGACTCAGCCAGCCGGGAGCGCCGAGGACCGACCCGACGGCGGTCAACCGCACCGCGTCAACCGCCGCCGCGATACCGAGGTCGATGACCTTCGGGCCCTCCGCCGGACACAGCACGTTGTCCGGCTTCAGGTCGCGGTGCACCAAGCCGTGGTCGTGGATCTCGACGAGCGCATCGGCCAACGCCACCGCGAGCGCGAACTGGCGCTGCGACGACAGCGGTCCGGAACGCGGCACGAGCTCCGCCAGCGGCGGACCGTCGATGTACTCGACCGCCATCCACGGCTGCTCGGCCTCGGTGTCGAAGTCGACCAGCGTCACGGTGGTGTAGCCCTGCACGCGGAACGACGCCTGCACCTCGCGGCGGAACCGGCTCCGGAACTGCGGGTCGTCACCGAGTTCGGGCCGCACCACCTTCAGGGCCACCTGGCCGTGCCGGCCCTCGGCCAGATACACCACGCCCATCCCGCCGACGCCCAGCCGCCGCAGGAGGCGGAACTGGCCGATCGAAGCAGGATCGCCGCCGCGGAGGTCGGTCACCGCTACGCCCCCGCTCTGCTTCCCGCACGACCGGCGGCGTCTCACCGCTCACCGGCGTCGTCGCCACGATAGAGCGCGCGAGTACGGCGTGTGACCATCCCGGCCGCTGACGTAACCAGCCGGTCGGCGGCGAGCCGGGGGATCGGATCAGCCGTCGGCGGCCTTGATGCGGTCGGAGACCGCGGTGAGCTGCCGCTCGATCGAGCTGCGCTGGTCGACGTCGCTGATGGTGGAGATCAGCACGACGACGGTCCCCTTCCGCATGTAGCCCCAGCTGAGGTAG
>DATITC010000035.1:0-10471 GCA_035468175.1 Frankiaceae bacterium
CAGGTCCAGTTGCAGACGCTGGGCCCGGTCGTGCTCCCGGGCGCTGGTCAGCGCGACCGCAGCATGTGCGGCGAACACGGCGCCGGTCGCGCGGCTGACCGCCGTGAACGCCGCCGGCTCCAGCGAGTACAGGTTCAACGACCCGAAGGTGTCCTCGTCCCCGAACAGCCGGAGACTCAGGATGCTGCGGACCCCGGTTTCCTGCACAGCCCGCCGGCTGAACTTTGGCCAGCGGCGTTCCTGGAGAAGGTCGTCGGTGACGAACACTTCGTGGTGGCGAATGGCGTCCAGGCACGGCCCCTGACCCGCTTCGTCCTGCAGCCGGTCCACCATCGGGGGATGTGGTTGCTCGCGACCGGGGTCTCGACCCGCTCGCCGACAACCATGCTGACGCCGGCGTAGGCGCAGCCCTCGATCGTCACCGGCGCGAGGTCGACGATCTTCTGCAGGGTTCGCTGCGCCGTCTCCTCGACTTGCAATGCTCGTGCGACGACCGCGAACTCCTGCAACTTGTCGCGTGACGGTCCCGTGCTCACCCGAGCAAGGTAGACGCCGCGCCCGATCGGCGCGACCAAACGGCACAAACGACGCCTCCACGCCGACATCGTCAGCCGGCCGTCGCCTCCGCCCGACCCGACGCCCGGACGCCCGAAGTGCGGACCGCTGACTTCCGATCAGTGCGAGCCGGCGTTCTCGAGCATGGCTGTACCCGAAGGCCTTCTTACCCCGCGGTCGGCTCGGAGAACCGGCGTTGTTCCGCGCCCGGTTCGGGGATGACAGGAGAAGGGCCTGCTGGCCCAGCTTGGCGATCTGGACATGCCCCAGGCATTCGCCGCGCTGCGCCAGTTCTCCGTGACCGACAACCAGCGGCTCAGCGACGTGGCCCGCGCGTTGCTGACCCGGAAGCTGCCCCCCAGCTGTTGTTCGACCACCGAGACGCCCAAGCCGAAGCGCGCTTCGTCTCCCACGCTTGACTATCGCGCGGTCTTTCCCCTCACTGAGGGTCGCGGTCCGCTAACGGACGGATCATCAGCGGTGAACGGCGGCACCCGGAAGGCGCGTTGCCGCCACCCTCGTCGGGTGGCTTCAGGTGAGGGGGACGGTCCACTCGATGTGGGTACCGGAGCCGTCCGGTGCGGCGGAGTCGACGACGCAGGAGCCGCCGAGTTGTTGGGCACGGTCGCGCATGTGGTCCAGCCGATTGCGCCGGTCGGTGTCGCTGGAGCTGCGGCCGTCGTCGGTGACGGTGAGTGCGAGGTGTCCGTCGTCTGCCTGCAGGCAGACCTCGATGACGTGGGCGTCTGCGTGGCGAGCGGCGTTGGTGAGTGCGTCGCGAAGCACAGCGGTGACATGTTCGGCGAGCTCGGGCGCAACGAGACTGTCGAGTGGTCCCTCGAGGCGCAGACCGGGCGAGAAGCCGAGGGCGGGTTCCGCCTCGGCCAGGGTGGCCGTGAGGCGGGCCCGGATTCCCGATGAGTCGCGGTGGGCGCCCAGCTGGAAGATGCTCCGGCGGATCACGCGGATGGTCTCGTCCAGTTCCTCGGCGGCGTTTCCGAGCCGTGTCCTGGTGCTCGGCTCTGTTGTCCGGGAGGCCGCTGCGGTCAGGCCGAGGCCGAGGGCGAACAGCCGCCGAATGACCTCGCTGTTCAGGTCCCGGGCGATCCTGTCGCGGTCCGAAGCGAGGAGCTGACGCCGTTCGGCGTCTTGTGCGCGGGCGAGTTCGAGCGCCACGCCCGCTTGGCTCGCGAATGCTGCGGCCATGTCCTGCTCCTCGCGGTCGAATCCGGCCGCCCCGATCTCCCGGCTGAGCATCAGGATGCCTGGTTGCCCCTCCCCGGCGGCAGGGAGCCGCACGATCAATGTCGGACCGAGCGGCAACCCCGGCATCGGATGGACATGCCCCGCCGCGACGGCGTCGTCGACCGCGAGGTCGGTCTCGTCGGCCAGCGCCCGTCCGGCGAGGGTGCCGTCCCGGGGCACGACGCAGCCGCGCAGGGTCGTCGGGGTCCCGTCGGCGGCGGCGATGAGCAGCGAGTCGGGAGCGTCGATGATCGGGATCATGATCGTGGCCAGGCCGGCCGCCGCGACCTGCCGAGCGTGCGTGGCGATCAGCGGGAGCGGGCTGCGTTGCCCGGCGAGCAACCCCCGGGCGATTTCTGCCGAAGCCTCCAGCCAGCGTTGCTTGCGCTCTCCAACGGCGTGAAGCCGAGCGTTGTCGATGGCGGTGGCCGCCGCGGCCGCGAGCGCGGTCAGCAATTCCTCGTCCTCGGCCGTGAACGGGCCGCCCCCCAGTTTCTTCGCGAGGTAGAGGTTGCCGAACGCCTGGTCCCGGACGCGGATCGGGACGCCGAGAAGGGTGCGCATCGACGGATGCCCGGATCGAGACCCGATGGGCGGGGGATGATCACTGAACGCTGCCAGGCGCAACGGCGGTTGTCCGGCGGTGAGCACTCCCAGGATGCCCTCGCCGTGCGGCAGGTGGCCGAGGATGTCCGCCCAGTCGTCCTCGACGCCGACGGTCACGAACTCCGCGAACTCGTCGCTAGGTCCGATCACGCCCAGGGCGCCGGAACGTGCGCCGACCAGCTCGCAGGCGGTCTCGGTGATTCGGCGCAGCAGCACCGGGAGGCTCAGGTCACTCGCGATGGACCGGGTTGCCTTGAGCAGCCCGCGCAACCGCCCCTGCGCATGCTGGACGTCCTGCGCCCGGTCGATCAGCTGAGTCAGGAGCTCGTCGAGCTCCAGCCGGGCGATCTGGGAGTAGACGATGTCGGTCCCCGCCGCCGGACTTGGCAGCGTCGGCTGCGGCGGATCCGCGGCAATCCGGTCAGGCAACGTCACGGCATCTCCCACCGCGGGTCCACACGATCCATGGGCGTTCCGCCCTGCCTGGCACTCACCGGTCGGTCCGCAACTCGAACCAGACGCTCTTGCCGGGCGGCGTCATGGTCCAGCCCCAGGAATCGGCGAGGGCGTCGACCAGCAGCAGGCCGCGTCCGGCTTCGGCATCGTCTGAAAGGTCCTGCTGTATGGGGCGGGCGCTGGAGCCGTCCGTCACGGAGACCAGCACCGTGCCGGGGTGCACGGTCGCTGTGAGGGCGACCTCGGTACGGGCATGGCGGACAGCGTTGGTGACGAGCTCGCTGACCAGCACCTTCGCCACGTCTCGGGTCTCGAGTGGCAGGCCGACCATGGCTCTGTCGACGATTCCGCGGGCTACCGAGGGGCTGGAGCTGTTCGGCGGAAGTCGGACGGCGCCGTCAAGCGGGCGAGACGCTGGCGCGGCCCGGCGGATCAGGCTGATCACGTCTCGCTGCCGGGGCGGGCTGTGGCCGGCGGCCCAGAGAGGAAGCGGCAAAGGCGCAGTAGCCATCGGACTCCTTCAGGCATGTCTAAATAGACACCGAAGGGTCCGAAGGTGCATGTCGCGTCCCCGCCATGGTCTGGGGCGGTGGATCGCTATTTCTGGGTACCACATGCCCGGAGATAGCGCAAGGCCGAGGACATCCCCGACACGTCAGGCGCCGTCCCCGTCCCGGGGATCCGGCCGGTGCCGATCAGACCCGCAAGCCCATGGTGACGATCGCCTCCGCGACGCGACGCAGGGGCGCGTTGTGCTGACGGGCGTGGCCGCGGATGTGCTCGAAGGCGTCGTCGACCGAGACACCCCGATCGCGGGCCGTCATCCCCTTGGCCTGTTCGATGACGACCCGTGAGTCCAGCGCCGTCTGCAACTGCACGGTCAACTGCTCCTGCTGCTGCAGCTTGGACGCGTTCACGATGTAGCCGGTAGCCATGCTCGCCAGCACCGACGCCACGTGCATGTCCTCATCCGACCAGTCGCGGGGCTGGCTCCCATACAAGTTCAGCGCTCCGATGGTCGAGTCGCCGAGCCGCATCGGAATGCCGGCCACGGCGACCATGCCGAGCCGTTGCGCGGCGGCGGCGTACTCCGGCCACACTCCGACGTTCTCGGCCACATCCCGCACGAACACGGGCGTGCCGGTGCGCACAGACTCCACGCAGGGCCCCGCCTGGTGCTCCTCCTGGACCCGCTCGAGTTGACCGGAGACGTCGTTCAGCGCCATGACGCAGTGCATCCGCTGCCCGTCCACAAGCGTGACGCCGCTGCCCGTCAGCTCCAGAAGCGCGGTGACGCTCTGCATCAGCTCAACGAGGACACTCTCGACGTCGTAGGAGACGGGTAGCGCCGTCGCGAAATCGGACAGCAGGTCGAGCAGGTTCTTCTCGGATTCCATCACAAGTCCTTGGCCACGTCGCCACGTGACGACTCACCGCAACGCGGGATCCAGGACCAGGTGAAAAGGGCCGATGAAGCGCTACTGCTACGACGTCCATCCTACGCTCCACCAGCCTCGCACTCATCGGCCACGCGCATCCGGCCCCGCCGACCCGAGCAGCGGCCAATCAGAAGCAAGCCGAGCCATCGTGCGACACACCACAGCTTCTTGACGTAGCCGAAGCGCCTGATGCCCGACCGTCGTGATCACAGGGCTGGTGCCGCTACGCGGTGGCCTAACAACGCAGTTCACGGACGCCCTCAGGGATGAGCGCGCCCAGTCATTCTGCATATCGTCGAACAAGAGCATCTGTATAGACAAGCGATTGGATTGCCCAATTGGCAAGTGAGGGTCAGGGTTCCGCTACTCGTGGGGGACGTCCGAATATTCTTCCGGCCTCTGGTTCGTGGCATGCTTGCCTGGTGGCCGCGTCGAAGGACACCTCGCCGTCCCCCTCTGCCGACGACCGAGACCTCACCGCTGTCGGCGGGGACGCGACGTCCGACGCTCACGACCAGACTTCCGAAGCGCGAGATGAAAGATCGGATGCGCGGGACAGGCGAGCCGACACGCGGGAGAACGAAGCCTCCCGGTTCGATCCCGAGGCGGCCTCTGACCGCGCGGGAGCCAAGCGTGATCGACAGAGCAGCGCCGGCGACCGAACGCACGCACTGCGTGACAGACAAGCCGCTTCGACGGATCGCTCTCTCGCGGCACGCGAACGAGCGACCTCGATCATCGACGGACTCACCGGTGCCCACTATCGCGCGCCCGGTCTCGTCGAACTGGATCGGGAGATCATCAAGGCAAAACGGGTGCGGCAGCCGTTCGTTCTCGCATTCTTCGACGTCGACAATCTGAAAGCGGTCAACGACGCCCACGGCCATCTCGTCGGCGATGAAGTCCTCGCCCTGATTGTCAGCACCATCCGTCGCTCAGTCCGGGAGTACGACCTGATAGTCCGCTACGGCGGCGACGAATTCCTCTGCGGACTGCTCAACGTGACCCTGGCCGAGGCAGCCAACCGGTTCGAGACAGCTCAGACGGAGTTAGCGGCACGTCCCGACGTTTCCTTCACCGTCGGGCTCGCCGAACTCGGCCCAGGTGACGGACTGGACGACCTGATAAGACGAGCCGACGTAGCCATGTACCAGGAGCGCGAACGCGGCACCGGCGACCACGCTTAAGCACGCTGTAGAGGCTTCGCGAGCCCCGCGCCGGCGATCCGTTCCTCAACTCAATCCGACCTGCTGTCCGCCACCGGATGGCGCTATCGAGATGTGACACCTCGTCGGCGGCAAGACTCACCGGCCCGTCCGGGGCAGCTCCGTCGACACCGGCGAGCACGACGTCTACGACCCTGCGGCCCACCGGTGGACGAACCACGGCGCCGATGCCGTCCGCGCGGGACCACGCGGCGGGTGCGGTGGTCGACGATGTCCTGCACCGAGCTCTCGGAGAATGAGGTGAGCGCTATGGCTACACACACATGGCTACACGAGAAGCAGCCAGCAACCCCCGCGTCCTGTTTTCGGCCGCATTCGTGCTGGTCAGAGGGGTGGAGACGAGGGGAATCGAACCCCTAACCCCCGCCTTGCAAAGGCGGTGCTCTGCCAATTGAGCTACGTCCCCGTGGCCGGCATGGGTGCCGGCCAGGTGCAAATCAGCGCAGGTCGGGCGCCTTCGTTGCCTCCGTCCAGAGATCCTCGTCATCGATCTGGCGACGACGCACGATCGAGATGGCGGCGAGTGCCGCGGCAGCCAGAACAAGCATGCGCCTCATCGGGCCCCCTTACTTCCACTGCCCGGGCGACGTTCAGCCGGTGCGGCTGATCCGGCAGGACGGTGGACCTAGGTGGACTTGAACCACCGGCCTCTTCCTTATCAGGGAAGCGCTCTAACCGACTGAGCTATAGGTCCGCGGGTGTGACGCCGCGGTGGGCGCTGACGGGCCACTCTACCGCCCGAGGGCAGCACCCGAGGGCGGCATCAGCGCTCGGAGAGAGTGACCTCGACGCCGCCCACGAAGTCGGAGCAGAGGTTGTAGAGCAGCGCTCCCACGGTCGACAGCAGGGTGAAGGCGACGACGTTCAGCACACCGAGTACCGCGGTAATCAGCATCACCCGGCCGAAGCTGAACCAGCCGGTGGTGCCACCGCCCGAGTTGTCGGTGATGGTCGACGTGGCCTCGGTGATCGAGGAGAAGACGCCGGCCGAGTCGAGCACGAACCACAGCGCGGCCACGGCCACCAGCAGGACCACGAGCATGCAGGCCCCGAAGAGCAGCGAGAGCCGCAGGACGCTCAGCGGGTTGATGTGGGACACCCGCAGTCGCGCTCTGCGCGGTTGGCTCCCACGGCTCGCTGCCGCGGTCTGGGACGCGGCGGCCGTCCCGCCGCCCGTCCCGGAGCCGGTGACGGCGTAGGCGGACGTCGTCGCCGCAGCTGGATTCCCGGCCGAGTCACTCCGGACGGTCTCCCGCGCAGCCGTGTCCGTATTGGTCCGGGACGCGGCACCGCCGTGCAACAGGCGCTGGGACCGCTCGTCCAACCCGGCGCTGTCCTCCCGCCGGCCGTCACCGTCCGAGCCGCCGCGGCCGGCCGACGCCGGAGGGTCCGCGGCAGCCGCGCCTGACGAACCCTGGCTCTCGCTCACGTGCTGTCCCTCCCGGGAGCGCCGTCACCGTCGGTATCCGGAGCGTCGGCCTCAGCGTTCCGCGCGACAGCGACGATCTCGACGCCATCGGGCAGGTTCATCAGCCGGACACCCATCGTCTGGCGATCTGCTCGCCGGACGCCCTTCGCCACGGTACGCAACACTCCGGCGCCGGAGGTGATAGCAAACACCTCGTCCTCATCATGAACCGCGAGGGCCCCCACCAACACGCCCCGCGTCGAGACGATCTTCGCCGTCAGGACGCCCTTGCCACCGCGGCGCTGCAACGGGTACTTGTCGAGCTTCGTGCGCTTGGCGTACCCACCCGACGTCGCGACCAGCAGGTCGTCGGTGTCCCGGACGACCACCATCGCGAGCAGTAGGTCGGACTCCTCGAAGCGCATCCCGATCACGCCGGATGTCTGCCGGCCCATCGGTCGCAGCTGCTCGTCGTCCGCGGCGAACCGGATGGACATCGCCTTGCGGCTGACGAGCAGCAGGTCGTCGTCGGCCGAGACCAGACGCACCGCGATGAGCTCGTCGTCGTCCCGCAGGTTGACCGCGACGATGCCGCCGCTGCGGTTCGAGTCGTAGTCGGTGAGCGGCGTCTTCTTCACCAGACCGTTTCGGGTGGCGAGGACCAGGTACGGAGCCGCGTCGTAGTCCCGGATGTCGATCACCTGGGCGATGTGCTCGTCGGGCTGGAACGCGAGGATGCCGGCGACGTGCTGGCCACGCGCGCTCCGCGCCTGTTCGGGAAGCTCGTGCGCCTTGGCCCGGTAGACGCGCCCCTTGTTCGTGAAGAACAGCAACCAGTGGTGGGTCGTCGTCACGAAGAAGTGCTCGACGATGTCGTCCTCGCGCAGCTGCGCGCCCTGGATGCCCTTCCCGCCGCGCCGCTGCGAGCGGTAGAGGTCGGTCTTGGTGCGCTTCGCGTAACCGCCGCGGGTGACGGTGACGACCACGTCCTCCTGGGCGATGAGGTCCTCGAGACCCATCTCGCCCTCGTAGCCGACGATCTGCGTGCGACGCTCGTCGCCGTACTTGTCGACGACCTCGTGCAGCTCCTCGCCGATCACGCGCCGCTGCCGCTCCGGCCGGGACAGGAGGTCTTCGAGATCGGCGATCCGGGTCCGCAGCTCGGCCGCCTCGTCGATGATCCGCTGCCGCTCGAGGGCGGCGAGCCGGCGCAGCTGCATGTCGAGGATGGCCGTGGCCTGGATCTCGGACAGCTCGAACCGGCTCATCAGCTCGCCGCGCGCCGCATCGGCGGACGCGCTGTTGCGAATCAGTTCGATCACCTCGTCGAGGTGGTCGAGCGCGACGAGCAGACCCTCCAAGACGTGCAGCCGCTCGCGTGCCTTCCGGAGCTGGAAGCGCGTACGCCGGACGATGACGTCGATCTGGTGGTCGACGTAGTAGCGGATGACCTCGTCAAGTCGCAGGGTCCGCGGCACCCCGTCGACGATCGCCAGCATGTTGACGCCGAACGAGTCCTGCAGCTGGGTGTGCTTGTAGAGGTTGTTCAGCACCACCTTGGCGACCGCGTCGCGCTTCAGCGTGATGACCAGGCGCTGCCCGGTGCGGCCGGAGGACTCGTCGCGGATGTCGGCGATGCCGCCGATCCGGCCGTCCTTGACCAGCTCGGCGATCTTCTCGGCCAGCGAGTCCGGGTTCACCTGGTAGGGCAGCTCCTTGACCACGAGCTGCGTACGGCCGCCTACCTCATCGATCTCGACGAGTGAGCGCATCCGCACGCTGCCCCGGCCCGTCCGGTACGCGTCCTGGATGCCCTCGCGGCCCACGATCAGGGCCCCGGTGGGGAAGTCCGGTCCCTTGACCCGCTCGAGGAGAGCATCGAGTAGTTCCTCGGCGGTCGCTTCGGGATGCTCGAGGAACCAATGGACCCCGGAGCCCACCTCGCGCAGATTGTGCGGCGGGATGTTGGTCGCCATGCCGACAGCGATGCCGCCGGAGCCGTTGACCAGCAGATTCGGGAAACGGCTCGGCAGGACCAGCGGTTCGAGCTGACGACCGTCGTAGTTGGGCGCGAAGTCGACCGTCTCCTGGTCGATGTCGCGCAGCATCTCCATCGCCAGGGGCTGGAGACGGCACTCCGTGTAACGCTGGGCAGCCGGCGGGTCGTTGCCGGGCGATCCGAAGTTCCCGTTGCCGTCGACCAGCGGATAGCGCATCGACCACGGCTGCGCGAGCCGGACGAGGGTGTCGTAGATCGACGAGTCACCGTGGGGGTGGTAGCTGCCCATCACGTCGCCGACGACGCGGGCGCACTTGAAGTAGCCCCGGTCGGGACGGTAACCACCGTCGTACATCGCGTACAGCACGCGGCGGTGTACCGGCTTCAGCCCGTCCCGGACGTCCGGAAGGGCTCGACCGACGATGACCGACATCGCGTAGTCGAGATACGAGCGCTGCATCTCGACCTCGATGCCGATCGGCTCGATGCGGTCAGCAGGAGGGGTGACGTCGACCAAGGGGTCGGCCTTTCACTCGTCGGTAGGACTGTCGGGTTCGGGGATCACCGCATGGTGCGGACGCGGTGCGGGTCGGAGTGACGTGGCTGGTGGGGTGTCGAGGTCGGGGCTCAGATGTCGAGGAACCGGACGTCTTTGGCGTTGCGCTGGATGAAGTTGCGCCGTCCTTCGACGTCCTCGCCCATGAGCGTGCTGAACAGCTCGTCGGCCACCGCGGCGTCATCCAACGTCACGCGCAGCAGCACCCGGCGGGCCGGGTCCATCGTGGTGTCCCACAACTCGTTGTGGTTCATCTCGCCGAGGCCCTTGAACCGCTGGATCGCATCCTTCGGAAGCTTCCGGCCGGCCTCCTGCCCCTGCGCCACGAGTCCGTCGCGCTCCCGGTCGGAGTAGGCGTACTCCCAGTCGTCCTTGCCCCACTTGATCTTGTATAGCGGAGGCTGGGCGAGGAAGACGTTCCCGTGCTCGATGAGCGGCCGCATGAAGCGGAACAGCAGGGTGAGCAGCAGCGTGCGGATGTGCTGACCGTCGACGTCCGCATCGGCCATCAGAACGATCTTGTGGTAACGCAGCTTGTCGTGGTCGAACTCGTCGTGAATCCCGGTGCCCAGAGCGGTGATCATCGCCTGGACCTCGGTGTTCTTGAGGACCCGGTCGATCCGGGCCTTCTCGACGTTGAGGATTTTGCCGCGGATCGGAAGGATCGCCTGGAACTGCGGGTCCCGGCCACCCTTCGCACTGCCACCTGCGGAGTCGCCCTCCACGACGTAAACCTCGCACTTGCTGGGGTCCGTGGACTGGCAGTCGGCGAGCTTGCCGGGGAGCGAGGTGGACTCGAGCAGGCTCTTCCGGCGGGTCAAGTCACGCGCGGCGCGAGCGGCGATCCGGGCCCGCTGGGCGTCGATAGCCCGCATGATGATGCCCTTGCTCTCCCCCGGATGGGACTCCAGCCAGTCCTTCAGACCGCTGTAGACCATCCCGGAGACGAAGGACTTCGCCTCGGTGTTGCCGAGCTTCGTC
>DATITC010000036.1:0-2324 GCA_035468175.1 Frankiaceae bacterium
ACCGGCGAGCACTACATCGTCGACGGGCTCATCGGGGCGCTGTACGTCGCTGCCGTGCTGATCGGGCTGCGCGCCTGGGACACGTGGCGATCTCGTCGAGCACTGACGGCGGAGTTGGCGGCGGCGGCTCACCGCCCACCTGCACCGCTGGGCAGTCCGGTTTCCGGTGCAGCTCCTATCGCGTTGGGGTCGCGTGCGTCAGCACACGCAACCCCAACAGCCCAGACATCAGCCGACAGCTTGTCTCGCGTACGTCCGCAGGAGCAGACTTAGACATGGGACGCGCCGGGGGAGCTCGTTGTCCAACGAGAGTTGTGACTTGCGGCTAGACCGCCCATTGAGACACCCGGCGCGTCCCGTCAGGTCGGTGGCCAGCCCGATCCGGTCCAGGTACGTCGCGGCGATGTCGCGCCACTCCGCCAGCCACCCGGAGAGGGCCGGCAACCGCACTCACGCACGTCTGCTGCCCGTTCATAGCCGGTCCTATGGCCGCCCGTTCGGCATCGCCCACGCGTTTTGATCGGTTCCAGGAAGTGGGCCAGACTCCGGAGCATGCTCAGCACGTTGGAGGTCGAGCGCCTGCTGCGCGGGGTTGGTCTGCGTGTGACGCGTCCGCGGGTAGCGGTGCTGGCCGCGGTGCACGACCGTCCGCACGTCGACACCGACTCGATGATCGGATCGTGCGCGAGCGTCTCGGTGCGGTGTCCCACCAGGCCGTCTACGACGTGCTGCGCGGGTTGACTGCCGCGGGTCTGGTGCGGCGCATCGAACCAGCGGGCTCCGTGCAGCGCTACGAGGCGCGGGTCGGCGACAACCACCACCACGTGGTCTGCCGGTCGTGCGGCGCGATCGCCGACGTCGACTGCGCGGTCGGGGCCGCCCCCTGCCTGACGGCCTCCGACGACGCGGGCTACACGATCGACGAGGCGGAGGTCGTCTACTGGGGCCGGTGCCGTGACTGCGGCGCCGTGACGTCTGCGTCGTCCGGCGGCTGAGCGCAGACAGGCAGGGCCGACACCAGCTGAGCAGCTGCAAGAGCAACCGACGTCGACAGCAACCAGCCGTCTCCGAGCGGACCGGCGAGACAGAAGGAAGGACCGACGTGACCGAGAGCGTCAACGAGACCGAGACCGAGAGCGTCAGCGAGAGCGAGAACCCAGCGATCCCCAGCCCCACCCCCAAGGCGACTCGGCCGAGGACGAACGGCGACTGGTGGCCCAACCAGCCGGACCTGCAGGTCCTCAACAAGCCCTCGCGCGACTCCGACCCGCTGGGCGAGGACTTCAGCTACGCAGCGGCGTTCAAGCACCTCGACGTCGAGGCCCTGAAGCAGGACCTCCTCGACGTCATGACGACGTCGCAGGACTGGTGGCCGGCCGACTACGGCCACTACGGGCCGTTGTTCATCCGCATGTCGTGGCACGCCGCGGGCACGTACCGCATCGCCGACGGCCGCGGCGGTGGCGGGGCCGGCGCGCAGCGCTTCGCTCCGCTCAACAGCTGGCCCGACAACGCGAACCTCGACAAGGCGCGCCGCCTGCTCTGGCCGATCAAGCAGACGTACGGGCGCAAGCTCTCCTGGGCCGACCTGATCGTCTTCGCCGGCAACGTCGCCATGGAGTCGATGGGCTTCACGACGTTCGGCTTCGGCTTCGGGCGTGAGGACGTCTGGCAGCCCGAGGAGATGTTCTGGGGGTCGGAGGACACCTGGCTCGGCGACGCGCGCTACAGCGGCGACCGGGAGCTCTCCGGTCCTCTCGGTGCCGTGCAGATGGGCCTGATCTACGTGAACCCGGAAGGGCCCAGCGGCAACCCGGACCCGTTGGCCTCCGCCAGGGACATCCGCGAGACCTTCGGCCGGATGGCGATGAACGACGAGGAGACCGTCGCGCTCATCGCGGGCGGGCACACCTTCGGCAAGACCCACGGCGCGGGCGACCCCAGCCTGGTCGGCCCCGAGCCCGAGGGCTGCCCCGTCCAGCACCTGGGACTCGGCTGGAAGAACGAGCTCGGCACCGGCAAGGGCAAGGACACGATCACCGCCGGGCTCGAGGGCGCATGGACGCCCACGCCGATCCAGTGGGACAACAGCTACTTCGAGACGCTGTTCGGCTGGGAGTGGGAGCTCACCGAGAGCCCGGCCGGCGCGAAGCAGTGGAGGCCGAAGGACCCCGCAGCCGCGCAGCTCGTGCCCGACGCGCACGACACGTCGGTCCGGCACGCCCCGATGATGGCCACGACGGACCTGGCTCTGATCGCGGACCTGGACTACAAGGAGATCTCGCGGCGTTTCTACGCGAACCCGGACCAGTTCGCGGAGGCCT
>DATITC010000037.1:0-2490 GCA_035468175.1 Frankiaceae bacterium
TAGGGCATTGCGCTGCTTCTCGGTCATGTCCCCGGCGGCAACCACCGCGTCCAGCAGGATCTTGATGTTGACCTCGTGGTCGGAGCAGTCGACCCCGGCCGAGTTGTCGATCGCGTCGGTGTTGACCCGGCCGCCGGTGAGCGCGAACTCCACCCGTCCGAGCTGGGTCAGGCCGAGGTTGCCGCCCTCTCCGACCACGCGGCAGCGCAGCTGGGCGCCGTCCACCCGAACCGCGTCATTGGTGCGGTCGCCGACGTCGGCGGCGGTCTCGCGCGAGCTCTTGACGTAGGTGCCGATCCCGCCGTTCCACAGCAGGTCGACCGGCGCCTGCAGAATCGCTCGAATGAGCTCGTTGGGAGCCATCGCGGCCGCCTCGACCCCGAGCATGGCGCGGACCTGCGGCGTGAGCTTCACGGACTTGGCGCTGCGGGCGACGATGCCGCCCCCGGCTGAGATCACTGTGCGGTCGTAGTCCGCCCAAGACGAGCGCGGCAGGGCGAACACTCGCTGGCGCTCGGCGAAGCTGCGCGCCGGGTCCGGGTCGGGGTCGAGGAAGATGTGCCGGTGGTCGAATGCGGCCACCAGCCGGATATGGCGCGACAGCAGCATCCCGTTGCCGAACACGTCACCGGACATGTCGCCGATGCCGACGGCGCTGAAGTCCGTGGTCGCGACATCGAGTCCCAGCTCCCGAAAGTGCCGAGTCACCGACTCCCAGGCGCCGCGCGCGGTGATGCCCATCCGCTTGTGGTCGTAGCCGGAGGACCCGCCCGAGGCGAACGCGTCTCCGAGCCAGTAGCCGTAGTCCGCGGCGATGCCGTTGGCGACGTCGGAGAACGTCGCGGTCCCCTTGTCGGCGGCGACCACCAGGTAGGGGTCGTCCGGGTCGTAGCGAACGGTGTCCTCCGGCGGCACCACCGAGGTTCCCACCAGGTTGTCGGTCAGATCGAGCAGTCCGCGGATGAGGGTGCGATAGCACTCCACCACCTCGGCCGGGTCGCCGCCCGGAAACGGCTGCTTGACCACGAATCCGCCTTTGGACCCGACCGGCACGATCACGACGTTCTTGACCGTCTGCGCCTTCATCAGGCCCAGCACCTCGGTGCGGTAGTCCTCCCGGCGGTCGGACCACCGGATGCCGCCCCGGGCCACGCGACCGGAGCGCAGGTGCACCCCTTCCATCCGGGGGGAGTAAACGAAGATCTCGAACATCGGCCGCGGCAGCGGCAGATCCGGTACCTGGGCGGGGTCGAGCTTGACCGACAGGTACGGCTTGAGTTCGCCGTCGGGACCGCGCTGGAAGTGGTTCGTCCGCAAGGTGGCCCGCACCAGCTGCAGGAAGCTGCGCAGGATGCGGTCCTGGTCCAGGCTGGCGACCGCGTCCAGCGCCTCCTCGGCCTGCTGGATGATCCGGTCGGCGGCGGCCGCCCGGTCGCCGCGGCGCATCGGATCAAACCGGGCCAAGAACAGCTCGACCACCAGGCGGGCGACCGTGGTGTTCGCGCACAGGCTCTCCTCCATGTAGGCGAGGCTGTAGCGGGTGCCGGTCTGGCGCAGGTACCGGCTGTAGGCGCGCAGCACGTTGACCTCGCGCCAGCTCAGCGCGGCGCCCAGCACCAGCCGGTTCAGGCCGTCGTTCTCCACCTCGCCGCGCCAGATCCGGGCGAAGGCCTCCTGGAACAGGTCACGCACCCGGTCGCGGTCGATCTCCTGGCCGAGCACGTGCCGCAGGCCGAAGTCGTAGATCCAGGCCGTGGGCTCGCCGGGTCGGTCCACGTGGTAGGGCCGCTCGTCCACGACCCGCACGCCCATGTGCTGCAGCATGGGCAACACGTCGGACAACGAGATCGGGTCGCCGTACCGGTAGATCTTGAACCGTCGGACATCGGTCGCCTCCTCGACCGGGCGGTAGAGACTCATCCGCAGGTCGGTTTCGCTGGTCAGCTCCTCCAGTCGCTCGAGGTCGGTGACCGCGGTGCGAGCCAGGAAGTCCTCGCTGTACGCCGCCGGGAACGCGTCCCGGTAGCGCTTGAACAGCGCGAGCCCGCGCTCTTCCCCGAACCGCTCGCACAACGCCGCGCGCAGGTCGTCGGTCCAGGACTGGGCGGCCTCGGCGAGCCGGGACTCGATGTCGGCCACGTCGTACGCCGGCACGGTGTCCGGATCGGTGTAGACCAGAAAGTGCAGCCGGGCCAGAATCGACTCCGACAGCCGCGACGACCACTCGACGCTGGTCCCGTTGAAGGCGCGCCGGAGGATCTCCTCCATCCGCAACCGCACCTCGGTGGTGTGCCGCTCGCGCGGCACGAACACCAGACAGGAAAAGAACCGGCCGTAGGAGTCCCGGCGAACGAACAGCCGGACTCGGCGCCGCTCCTGCAGCGACAGGATGCCGACGGCGGTCGCGCACAGGTCGTCCACCGAGATCTGGAACAGCTCGTCGCGCGGGTAGGTCTCGAGCGTCTGCAGCAGGTCCTTGCCGTCGTGGCT